>JAKPQL010000006.1 GCA_029547045.1 Deltaproteobacteria bacterium
CCGGGTCCGGGAAGTCCAGCCTGGTCATCGACACGCTCTACCCCTACCTGAACGCAGTGCTCTCGGGGTCGCGGAACCTGCCGCGCACCGTCCGGTCAGTCACCGGCATCGAGCTCATCGACCGGGTGATCAACGTGGACCAGAGCCCCATCGGCAGGACCCCAAGGTCAAACCCCGCCACCTACACCGGCGTCTTCACCCTCATCCGGGAGCTCTTCACGCAGCTGCCGGATGCCCGGGTCAGGGGATACCGTCCCGGCAGGTTCAGCTTCAACGTGAAGGGCGGCAGGTGCGAGGCCTGCCAGGGCGACGGGCTCATCAAGATCGAGATGCACTTCCTGCCGGACGTCTATGTCATGTGCGACCAGTGCCGGGGGAGGCGCTTCAACGACGAGACCCTGGAGATCAGGTACAAGGGCAGGTCCATCGCCGACGTCCTCGACATGCCTGTGGCCCAGGCCATGGAACTCTTCGAGGCCGTGCCGTCCATACGGCGCAAGCTCAAGACGCTTATCGATGTCGGCATGGACTATATCCGCCTTGGACAGAGCGCCACAACGCTCTCGGGCGGCGAGGCCCAGCGCACCAAGCTGGCCCGCGAGCTGTCCAAGCGGTCCACCGGACGCACCCTGTACATCCTGGACGAACCCTCCACGGGCCTGCACTTCGACGACATCAACAAGCTTCTCATCGTGCTCCATCGCCTGGTGGACGAGGGGAACACCGTGGTGGTCATCGAGCACAACATGGACATCATCCGGTCGGCGGACCATATCATCGACCTCGGCCCCGAGGGAGGTGACCTGGGTGGCAGCATCGTGGCCCAGGGGAGTCCTCAGGAGATCGCCCGGTGCAAGGCATCTCATACCGGCAGGTACCTGGGCATGCACCGGGCCGGCAGCTCCCTTAAAACAGTTAACCACCCGATATAATTCTTGATGCGATCAACTCTCCACGAAGGGCCCTGCACCTTTCCATGTCCAATGCGCATTGACTGATCCCGTGATATGTGTTTCAATCCACGCAAGGTGGAATGACGTTCTCATGGTGCTTCCATGAAACGGTGGACCGGGAGAGGGAGGAGAAACAATGAAGAAATTCTACGTGATCGTGGCCTGTAGTGTGGCCATGACGGCTGTGCTCTGGGCCGGTCTGTCCGCCCAGGAAAACAAGATACGTGTCGAGGTCCTGCAGGTCACCAACATCGAGCCCTTCCAGAAATCGTTCATGGGCTTCATCAAGGAGCTCGAGCGCAACGGGTTCGTCCAGGGAAAGAACCTGGAGGTGCGGCGCAAGATCATCGGGTTCGACATGGAGAAGGCCAACATGTGGAGCAAGATCGGCGTGCTCATGCAGATCAAGAGCGAGGCCATGCGCCTTGCGGACGTGAAGCCCGACCTGGTCCTGACCATCGGCACGCCCTCGACGAAGTTCGCCAAGGACAAGGTCATCGGGGCGGGGGTGCCGCTGGTCTTCACCGCAGTGGCCATCCCCACGGCGGCCGGGTGCAAGTCCATGACCCAGGCGGGACCGGGGTTCACCGGATCAACCCTGTACATGAGCATGAAGGATGCGCTCAAGATCGTGAAGCTGGCATTCCCCAAGCTCAAGACCATCGGCATCATCCACAGCGACGACGAGAACGGTATCGCCCATGTGGAGGAGGCCAAGAAGGTCGCCCCCTCCTTCGGGATGACCGTGATCTCCAAGGAAATCAACAAGAACGACAAGATCACGGATTCACTGAACGAACTCAAGGCAAAGGGCGTCGAGGCCTTTGCCGTTCCCCTGGACACCTACTATGGCATCCGCAACTACGAGGCCTGTCACGAGCTGGAGAAGTTCTCGCTGCAGACCAAGATCCCGGTGTTCAGCTTCGCGCTCATGAAGGTGCCGGGCGCGGTCCTGTACGTGGGCTCCGACTTCGGAGAGATCGGCACGCTCGCCGGCCAGGAGGCCGCCAAGATCCTCAAGGGAGAGGCAAGACCCGAGTCCCTGCCCATCCTCAAGCAGGAGGATCTCAAGATCCTGGTGGACACCCATATGCTCAAGGCGCTCAACTTCCAGCTCCCCATGGAGATCCTCCAGATCGCCCAGGCGGTGGAGTAGGCCGGCTCGTTTTCCGTGTAGGCTATGACCAAGCCGTGAAGGGAGGATACTCATGAAAAAGGTGTTTCTCTTTCTCGTCTGTGCCGTCGTTATAGTCGGTCTGGCACTCCCGTGCCGCGCCGAAGAGAAGGTTTACAAGGTGGAGGTCCTGCAGGTCATGAGGGAGGCGGCGCCCTTCCAGAACGCATACATGGGCTTTCTCAAGGAACTCGAGAAGAACGGCCTCGTGCAGGGCAAGAACCTTGTGGTGAACCGCAGCATCATTGACTTCGACATAGAAAAGGGCGGCCTCATAAAGAAAGTGGGCGTGCTCATGGACGTCAAGAGCGAGGCGGGAAAGATCGCAGCGAGAAAGCCCGACCTCGTGCTCACCATCGGGACAACCCCCACCAAGTACGGCAAGGACAAGATCATCGAGGCAGGAATCCCCGTGGTCTTCACGGCAGTGGCCAATCCGGTGGCCGCCGGCTGCAAGTCGCTCACCGAGGGATCTCCCGGACTCACCGGGGCCACACTGCACATGGACATGAAGAGCGCCCTGCAGATCGTCAAGCTGTCCTTCCCCGCCGTCAAGACCTTCGGCATCATCTACAGCGACGACGACAGCGCCATCGCTCATGCGGAGGAGGCCAGGAAGGTGGGCGCCACCATGGGTCTGACCTTCGTCATCAAGCAGGTGAACAAGGCCGATTCCATCAAGCCCGCAGCACAGGAACTCATCGACAAGGGCGTGAAGGCCTTCATCGTGCCGCTCGACACGTATTACGGCATCAGAAACAACCAGCCCACGAACGATCTTGCCGCCATATCCCGGGAGACCAGGATCCCCATCATCAGCTTCATGCTCCACAAGGCCCCGGGCGCGGTCCTGTACGTGGGGTCCGACTTCACCGTGATCGGTCAGCTCGCCGGACAGCAGGCCGCGAAGATCCTCCTGAAGGGAGCGAAACCTGAAACGCTCCCCATCCTCAGGCAGCAGGACCTCATGATCCTCGTGGACGTGAAGCAGATGCAGGCCGTGGGCGCGCAGCTGCCCATGGAAGTGTTGAAGCTCGCCAAGCCGGTGGAATAGGATGCGGCCACGGGAAAGGAACCGGGTCGCGGACTCGCTTATTCGGCAAGGACCTGGTGCATGGCCCTGCTGAGCTCCCTGAGGGTGTAGGGCTTCTGAATGAAGTGGTGGATCCCGAGCTTGAGGACCGTTTCCACTCGTTCGTCCTGCTTGAACCCCGAGGAAAGGAGCACCTTCACGTCCTCGTCGATGGATTTCATGGCGAGATAGGCCTCTTTCCCGATCATGCCCGGCATGACCATGTCCAGGAGGACCGCCGAGATCTCGTGATGCCGCTGTCTGAAGATGTCCACCGCCTGGGCGCCGTCTGACGCCAGGATGACCTGGTACCCGCATTCCTCGAGGATTACCTTGGCGGTATGGCGCACCACGTCCTCGTCGTCCACCACCATGATGAGCCCGCTGCCGCTGTAGACGTCATCGCGTTCCCCGGTGGGCTCTTCGGTGACCGAGTCCTTCGGGACGGGCAGATAGATGCAGAAGGTCGTTCCCAGGCCCTTTTCCGAATAGGTATTGATGAACCCCCCGTGCTGCTGCACGATGTTGTATGCCATGGTGAGGCCCAGCCCCGTTCCGGTCCCCTTTGGCTTGGTGGTGAAAAAGGGGTCGAAGACATGGGAAAGGGTCTCCCTGTCCATGCCCACGCCGGTGTCGCCCACTGCTATTCTCCAGTACCGGTCATGTTGAGCAAGGGGATGGGCCTCCTTGAAATGACTGTCCACCACCACGTGTTCCACGTCGATGGTGAGTGTACCGCCCGCATCACGGCCGTCCTCGCGCATGATGGTCATGGCGTGGTTCGCGTTCACGCAGAAGTTGAGGAGGACCTGTTCGAGCTGGGCCGGGTCGGCATTGATCATGGGGGGCTCATCGGGCAAACGGGAAACGATCTGGATGTTCTTGTCAAAGGTCGTGCCGCAGATCTTCAGGACCGACTGCACCGTATGCCTGATGTCCACGGGTTTGAGGATCGCCTCGTGCTTGCGGGAGAGGTTCAGGAGCTGCTGCACGATATCGCTCGCCCGCAGCCCAGCGTTCTGCATGACATCGATGAACTTCTCCAGGTCGGCCCGCGCCATTTCCCTCCCCGAGCTCAGCTTGTGCTGGAAGATGGAGACGGCGCCGATGATGCCCACCAGGAGGTTGTTGAAGTCGTGGGCGATGCCGCCTGCGAGCATGCCTATGATCTCCATCTTCTGGACATGGCGCAGCTCCTGCTCTTTGAGTTCCAGCTCGGTGACGTCATCCACCCTCACCACCATGCCTGCCGGGGTATCAGTGACGATAGGGTAGATGCTGATGTTGTAGCATCTCCCGTCCCCGTTGAAGGACGCACGGTAGAGCTCCCTGGGCTTCAAACTCTCAAGAACAGCGGCGAAATCCTCGCGGAACTGTTCCAGGGCGGGATAGGCGGCATAGAGATCCTGGCCGATGGCCGCGGACT
This sequence comes from Deltaproteobacteria bacterium, assembly GCA_029547045.1. Classification (GTDB taxonomy): domain Bacteria; phylum Desulfobacterota; class Desulfomonilia; order UBA1062; family UBA1062; genus MWEI01. The sequence continues at coordinate 4,626 of JAKPQL010000006.1, forward strand.
CGCTGATTCCGGTGAGGGTCGATGCGGACTGGTTCCAATGGGTGATGTGATGGTCCATGTCCGTGGCGATGAGTACCGAGGGCATAGAATCAAGGACGTTGTCCAGAAGGTTCATGGCGCGTTGGAGCTCCTTCTGGGCGAGGCGGCGTTCCTCTTCTCGACGCTGGATCTGTTCAAGCATGTTGTTGAACCCGTCGTAGAGCACTCCCACCTCGTCCATACTCGGCTTTTCCACCCTGATGGAGTAGTCGCTGCCGGTGGCGACCTCCTGCGAGATTCGAGCCAGGTTCAGGATGGGCCGGATGGCTGCCCTGTTCAGGTTGATGAACACGAAGACGATGATGGCCAGGGCGATGATGGTGAACGAGAACCCGATGCGTATCGTCCCCATGCGGACCGCCTGGGCGACGTATTTCTCCGTGTAGAAGATCTGAACCAGACCGATGCGCTGGCTGCTGTATACAATGTCGTTCTCTATCCTCTTGATGAACGGGTCGTCCGTGGCCCCATACGGTCTGGCCAGGGTTAGCAACACGGTCTTGCCGCCCGGAAGGATCACCTTCTCGTTACCGGCGATGAATGCGCCGTCGCTGAAGACATTCACGGCGATGAGCATCTGGTTGTTCAGCAGGGCCTCGTTCAGGTGAATGATGCTCCCCATGTCGAGGTTCCAGAGAGGGGTGGAGTATCCGATCAGGGCGAACGAAACCGCATTGTTCACGGTATCGTCGAGTGATTTCCTGAGGGCGCGGGAGTTGGTCTTCTGGAAATAGATGGTCGAGACGGCGCTCACCAGGGACACCACGAGGATGAGGGTGAGCAGGTGGCCCACCACCATGTTCCTTCTGATCAGGTTCCACGGCCTCATGGACTATACCTGCCTCTCCATCATAACAGGCCGGATTCGCCTTCTATCCCTGCACACAAGATCGGCACACGGGTTCGTGGAGTTGAATGACCACAGAACGGGGTCTCATTCGTGTTCCGATCATGGCGCGGCCTGAAATAACCCGTGACGTTTCTGAGCTTGTCCCGCCATTCGGGTTATCCTGGGGAGGAGAACCGTGATGCCCTGCAAGATGAGACTCCGCACGCTTCTCCCTGCCATGGAACAGCCACCGCACGGTGGCATGCCCGCCATACTGCATAATAGAAACACCGAGAAAGGAGTCAATATCTCCACGTGGCAAAGGGATGGCGCAGTGGTCCATGGTGCTGTCCGACGGATACCCGGGACACCCCACGGATGCTTTTCCCTCCATGGTTTCTGCCGGGTACCCGCCGGGGGATTAATAGCTTGACAACATTTCAGCAAGTACGATAGATGTGGCAGCCTAGATCGCATACTTCTCAAAGGAGGAACATCGGTCCATGGCTGTGAGCATCAGATTGACCCGTGGGGGCGCCGCCAAGAAGCCCTTTTACCGCGTCGTGGTGACGGATTCGCGGAACAAGCGCGACGGCAGGTTCCTGGAGATTGTCGGGCACTTCGACCCGAAGTTCAGGCCCGAGAGCATCTCGTTGAACATCGACCGGATCAAGGAATGGGTCTCAAACGGCGGAGTGCTTTCTCCTGCGGTGAAAAAGCTCATCAAGGAAAAGGGATACACACTCTAGTCGCTCTGCACGCTATCGAGGTGGTGGTTCCATGAGAGAGCTTATCGAGGTCATCGCCAAGGCGCTGGTGGACAATCCCGACGAGGTGAAGGTCCTGGAGGTTGAAGGCGAGGTGACATCCGTCATTGAACTGCGGGTGGCAAAATCGGACCTCGGCAAGGTGATCGGCAAGGAGGGGCGCACCGCCCGCGCCATGCGCACACTCCTGACCGCGGCATCCACCAAGTTGAAGAAGAGGGCGGTACTGGAGATCATCGAATAACCGCCATGGCGGACCTCGTGGAGATCGCACGGATCAACGGTCCGCATGGTCTGAGAGGAAGGATACGCATCACCCCCTTCGGCGGCTCCTTCGAGAGTTTCATCCATTACACGCACGTCATGATCGGCAGCGACCCCTCACCGGTCGCGCTCCTGTCGGTACAGAAAAGCAAGGGATCCTACATCATCGCCCTGGAGGGTTACACGCACATCTCCCAGGTCGAGCACCTGAAGGGGCAGATCCTCCATGTGCGGCCCGAACAGCTCGAACCCCTGCCCGAAGGGGAGTACTACTGGCGGGACCTCATCGGCCTGCGGGTCGTGGACCGCGAGGGCGCACTGCTCGGGGAGGTGGTGAGCGTCCTTGCCACCGGGAGCAACGACGTGCTGGTGGTGGACGAGTTCAAGCAGCACCTCATCCCCTTCACCGGGGACGTCATCGTTGAGGTTTCCCTCGGCCGGCAGTGCATCGTCGTCGACGCCTCCCTCCTGGAAGGGCTTCTTGATTGAGGAAAGGACCGTGCTGATACACATCATCACCCTGTTCCCCGGCATGTTCGAGGGGGTCTTCCAGGAGAGCATCCTGGCACGTGCTGCGGCCAGGGGCCTGGTGGACATACGCATCGTGCCGCTGCGGGAGTTCGGTCTTGGCACCCACCGGGTCGTGGACGACACCCCCTACGGGGGTGGAGGCGGCATGGTCCTCAAACCCGAGCCCATCGCAGCGGCCCTGGAAAGCCTTGACCGGCGCGGGAGGGTCGTGCTCACCACGCCCCGGGGCAGCCTCTTCACCCAGAACGATGCCCTGCGCCTGAGCAGGGAGGAGGTGCTCACCTTCATCTGCGGGCACTACGAGGGAGTGGACGAGCGGGTCTCCGAGCTTCTGGTGGACGAGGAGCTCTCCATCGGAGACTATGTCCTCACCGGAGGCGAGCTGCCCGCCATGGTCATGGCGGACGCAGTGGTGAGGCTCATCCCGGACGTTCTCGGCAAAGACAGCCTGCACACGGGGGATTCCCACTACGAAGGGCTCCTGGAACACCCCCAGTATACCAGGCCTCGGGAATTCCGCGGCATGAGCGTCCCCGAGGTGCTCCTGTCGGGCGACCATGCCAGGATACAGGCATGGCGCCGGCACATGGCCAGGGAGAAGACGATCCAGACCAGGCCGGACCTCCTCTCCCGGTCCGGGCGTGCCGGTGCGGTCACGGACAGCGGGACCGGGAGGCAGGGGGAAGGGGACGACCGATGATCTCCGTGGGACTGGTCCACTGGCCCTGCGTGGACAAGAACGGCAGCGAGATCGCCACGGCAGTGACGAACCTTGACCTGCACGATTGTGCAAGAGTATGCTTGACATACGGCATCAATACGCTCTATATCCTTCACCCAAACCGGAGCCAGCGGGAGTTTGCCCGGCGCATCATGGATCACTGGCTCACGGGGTTCGGCGGCGAGTACAACCCGCTGCGGAAACGGGCGCTGGAGACCGTGCGGCTCGTGGCCAGCATCGATGAGATCAGGCGGCAGGGCTCGCCCCTCATGGTGGGGACTTCGGCGAGAAAGGTTCGCGGGTGCATCACCTGGGCAGATGCCGCAGTTCTGGCCCTCAGGAGGGACGTGTGTCTGCTGTTCGGCACGGGGTGGGGCCTGTCCCCTGGCATGCTGGAGCAACTGGATGCCGTGATAGAGCCCATAGCGGGCGAGGGTGACTTCAATCACCTGTCCGTGCGCAGTGCCGTCGCCATAACCGTTGACAGGATAGCTAGGAGGAAACAATGAACATCTTGGATGCGTTCGAAAAATCGCAGATGAAGCAAGGGCTGCCCGAAATACGTATCGGTGACAAGGTCCGCGTTTCCATGAAGATCGTCGAGGGCACGCGTTCCCGTTCCCAGGTCTTCGAGGGGGTCGTCATCGCCCGCCACCGCGGGAACAACCGCGAGTCCATCACGGTGCGCAAACAGTCGTACTCCGTGGGAGTGGAGAGGGTGTTTCCCCTCCATGCTCCCAGCGTGGAGAAGGTGGAGGTGGTGAGCCACGCCAAGGTCCGTCGCGCCAAGCTGTACTACATGAGGGAGAGAAGGGGCAAGGCCGCCCGTCTCAAGGAGATCCGCGGCTGACATGCCCCTGGAGGAAGACCTCATTGCACGTGGCACGTGGCCGCTATGCGGGATCGATGAGGCAGGCAGGGGACCTCTGGCGGGTCCAGTGGTCGCTGCCGCGGTGATCATGGACCCGGCATCCCCGCTCAGGGACCGGGTGAGGGATTCCAAGCAGCTCTCCGGTCCCCGGAGGGAAAAGATCTTTCTCGACCTCGTATCGAGCGCCGAGGTGCACTACGGCGTCAGCGTTCTGGACGCTGCCGCCATCGACGAGATGAACATCCTGCAGGCGACCCTGAAGGCCATGGCCGAGGCGGTCAGCCATCTCGCCGTCCCCCCGAGGGTGGCTCTGGTGGACGGGAATACCCTGCCGTGCATCCCCTGCACGTGTTACGCTGTCATCAGGGGCGACCAGACCGAGCCCTCCATATCAGCAGCCAGCATCATCGCCAAGGTGACCCGGGACAGGATCATGACGCAGATGGACAAGATCTATCCCGGCTACGGCTTTTCAAGACACAAGGGATATCCCACCCCCGACCACTACGCGGCCATCAGGACGCTCGGAGCGAGCCCCATCCACAGGAGGTCCTTCAGAGGTGTGTCCTAAGTCCTCGAGGGAAAAGGGAACCCGGGGGGAGGAGATGGCCAGGCGGTACCTGAAGGAGCACGGGTACGACATCCTGGGCTCCAATTTCCGCGCCCGCACGGGCGAGATAGATATCATCGCGAAGGACCGGGACGAGATCGTGTTCGTAGAGGTGAAGTCGGCCTCCGGCAACACCTTCGGCAATCCCGTGGAGTGGGTGAACACCTTCAAGCAGCAGCGTATCATCAGGACGTCGCTGGTCTACGTGCAGGCAAAGGGGCTTGCGGGATGCCCCATGCGATACGATGTGATCACCGTGGACAGCGACCGGAAGGTGTGCCATGTCAGGGATGCGTTCAGATACCAGGCTTAGCTTCCTGTGCGACAGAAACCTCGGGAAGCTGGCCAGGTGGTTGAGACTGATGGGCTTCGACACCGTCTACCTGCGCACGAACGAGCCAGAAGGCATGCGCCGGGCCGCCGATGAGGGCAGGGTGATACTCACCAGGAAGGCATCGGTGCGGGGCGACAGGGTCGTCCACATCGGACATGATCGCCTGTCCGATCAGGTCCGCCAGCTTGCCGGGGTGTGCGACCTCACACAGGGCCCGGGGGCATTCACTCGGTGCTGCCTGTGCAACGAGATCCTCACGGGCATGGCCCGCGAGGACGCACGGGGTAAGGTGCCAGAATACGTGTACGCCACCAGGGAATCGTTTTCCCGGTGCCCGAGATGCGGACGCATTTACTGGAGGGGTACACACCACGACAGGGCTTCGATACGCATGCAGGCCCTGCTGAAAGGTGGTCGGACATGACCAGACAGGAACTCACGGACAGGCTCCTTGCACCCCTCAAGGGCAAGCGAAAGGTCCTCATCATCGCCCACGAGAACCCGGACCCGGACAGCATCGCCGCCGCCTACGGGCTGAAATACCTGTTCCGCAAGGCAGCGGGCATCCCTGCAGTCATCGCATACAGCGGCATCATCGGCAGGGCCGAGAACCGGTCCATGGTGAAGCTCCTGGGCATCGAACTGGTCCCGCTTTCCTCGGTGTCTGTGAGGAACTTCTCCATGATCGCCGTGGTGGACTGCCAGCCCCACACCGGCAACCTCAAGCTGCCCAAGGGCGTGTTCCCCAACATCATCATCGACCACCACCCCATCCGGAAGTCCTCCCTGAACGCGGACTACCACGACATCCCCCGGGACGTGGGGAGCACCTCCACCATCATCACCCAGTACCTGCGGATCCTGGGCATAGAGCCGGACCGGAAGGTGGCCACTGCCCTGTACTACGGGATCAAGTCGGACACGAGAGACCTGGGCAGGCAGTCCACGGACGACGACGTGCGGGCCACCATCCACCTGTTTCCCCATGTCCTGCAGAAGAAGCTCGCGCGGATCGAGCACCCTGAGCTGCCGCGCCAGTACTTCACCGAGCTGAACGCCGTCCTGAACAGCGCGAACATCTACGGAGACGTGGTGACGGCGCGTGCAGACCTCATCAGCTGGCCCGAGATGATCGGCGAGTTCGCCGACGAGCTCATCCAGATGGAGGGGATCCGCTGGTGCCTGTGCTACGGCAGGCACAACGGGAACCTGCTCTTCTCCATCAGGTCGAAGCGGACCAACGACATGGCAGGGGTCCTTGCCCACAAGATCACCACGGGCATGGGCAAGGGAGGGGGGCACGAGACCTTTGCCGCGGGCAAGATCGACGTGGCCCAGGCCCTGAAGAAGGTGAAAGACCCGGAGGACATCCTGGTCAAGCGCTTCCTCAAGGAGGTGAACCCGAAGGGAACCGAACCGGTGCCGCTCATCGGGGCGCCCAGGGTCGAGGACAAGGGGAAGCCTGTGGAGAACAACGTCCCCGAGGTAAGCGCCGCGGTCGAGAAGAAGGAGAGGGCCTGAAGTATCTCCCGTGACCGGGCGCCTACTCAGACTGCCCGAGATCTGGCTTGCCGATCTGGAGCTTCGCCGTCCTGCTCCCGAGGATGTTGCACGTGCACGTCACCTCCAGCACGTCGCCCGGTGCGGCTGGCACGGCAAAGGTATAGGTGAAGCTCGTTTTGCCGGGCTGGCTCTCGTATTTGTTGCTGCTCACGGGCGCACCGTTCTTTACGATCTCCACCTGTTTGACGTAGTGCCAGGAGGGGATTATCGTACTGTGAGTGATCGTGACCGTGAGCGTTTGGGATGCGGCATCGTAGCTGAGCCGGACCTCCGCAGGCGGATGGGCGCTGGCGGTGGTGGGGAACCATGAGAAGGCTGCCAGTGCGACGATCATGAACAGCAGGAGGGTTACAGGGAAACGGTAACGATTCGTCATGGTTTTGTCATCCTTTCCGAGGGTGTGCGAAGACATGGTTCGTTGATACCATGGCAACGGGGAAGGGGGAAGCCCTTTGTTGAGAGACAGGGCGTTATAAGCTGGGAAATACGCGGCACGGACGAACCAGGCGGACGCAGCCCCGGGCTTCACCCCGTGTCAATAGATAGAACAATCCCCCAGCTGGTTACCTTTCGTGTTCTTCTCTCGATACCATAACAATTCTTCACGTGGTCATTTCAATTGACTACAATGGGTCCCATCGGGAGGATATCCATGAAAAAGATGGGCATTAGCCAATTCAAGGCACATGCTTTGAAGATATTAGACCAGGTAGCCAAGACACACGAAGAGATTGTCATAACGAAACGCGGGAAACCACTGGCACAAATCATTCCCTGCCAGAACAAGGATACGAACCCAGAACCAGGCACATTGGCCGATGCCTTCACATTTGAGCATGATATCATAACTCCCCTTGGTGAAGAGCTGTTGAAATCAAGCAAATAAAGTACTTGCGCGATACTCATACCTGGATATGGTGGCACATGAGGCCACAGAATCTTTCGGAGAACGTAATTTCGCTTATTGGGGATACAAGCAATTACAGCGAGCTGCTTTTATCCGCCATCTCTCCATGGGAATTCAGCAAGCTCCTCGAAAAGGGCAGGTTGGGCATTTCATATGATCCGGAAGACTGGATGCATACGGCTTTCGATATGCCGAAACTCAGGCTTGTCCCAGTATCTCCGGTAATTGCTTATCGATCTACAGTATTGCCACAACCTTTTCACACCGATCCTGCGGATCAGATAATAGTAGCAACTGCCCGTGAAGAGGATGCCATTATTCTCTCAAAAGACGGGAGGATTCTATCTTACCGGCATGCCCAGTGCCTCTGGTGACAATAACGTGATGAGGGCGGTGGGCCGGTATTTTCCTCTTCGCTTTACTCGGGAACTGTAACCCCCAGCAGGTCAGCCGCGTAGCGGACCATCTTCATGTCCTCGTCCTGGCTCACCTTTTCGAGTCCCTCCTCCCGGCCCATGGAGCCGGAGCGCACGATCCCGGCGATCTCCCAGGCATAGGGGTGGAACGAGAACTGCCGCCGGTGCAGGTAGTTGGCCAGGGCATTCAGCAGGCAGTTGGTGGAGTTGGGGTCCGTGTCCTCGGGCTTCACCCAGCCTATCTCCTTGATCTTCCTGATGATATCGTTCTCGTCATACTCTGTGAAGGCCAGCGGGTGGATGTTCACGGGCCAGCGCTCTGCCTCGGTGGCCAGGTCGTCCTCGCTGAGGAAGAAGGGCTTCAGGCCGTCGCCGCAGGCTTCAAGAAGCGGGTCGCGAACGGTGCGCTGCGAGACGCGCTGGAGCCTCGGGTTCGTCTGCATGACCGCCGATGCGATGGGGGCCTGGCCGGGGGACCACCCGTAGGCCACGAGCGGAATACGGTAGGCGAGCGCGGTCTTGAGGATCATGGCCTTGACGATGCCGATGCACGTGGTGCAGATGGAGCTCGCCCTGTCGAGCGTCTTGGGGCTGTAGATCAGCCTGTCCGCCGAAAGGCCGAAGACCCGTTTCATGAGCGGGAAGGAAGGCCGGAAGAACACGCTCGTGGCGCCCAGCACGTCGGTCATCTTCGTGATGTTGACCTTGGCCTGCTCCGAGATGAACCCGTTGTCGAAGGTGTAGGCGAGCACGTTGAGCCCGTAGGTTTGCGTGAGCATCATGAGGGTGTAGGTGGAGTCCTTTCCCCCGCTGTAGGCCAGCAGCACGTCGAACCCCCCCTTGCCGCGCTTCTTCTCGATGATTTCCTCGAACCGCTTGAGGTGCTCGCGCTTCTCGTCGACTGTGGGGATGGGTGTCTTCCTGCAGTAGCTGCAGACGCCGTTCTCGTCGAAGCTGATGCCGGGAAAGGTTTCAGGCAGTACGCACTTTGTGCAGCAGTTCATGTTTCAACGCCTCCTTGTCGATCTTGCCGGACGGCTTCTTCGGCATGGCTCTCAGCACATGCCAGTACTTGGGGTGCTTGTGCGGGGCGAGCCGGCCGGCAATGTAGCGCTGCAGGGCGGCCAGGTGGAATCCGTCCTCCCCGAGCGGCACGACGAAGGCCGCCGGAACCTCGGAGAGCAGCTCGTCAGGGTGGCCGATGACCGCGGACTCGTGCACCATGCCCGAAGCGATGATGGCGTCCTCGATCTCCTTGGGGGAGACGCGCTCGCCGCCGATCTTGAGCATTTCCTTCTTCCTGCCCGTGAGGAAGATGAACCCTTCCGCGTCCTTGTGCCCCAGGTCCCCGGTGACGAGCCCCCAGGGCTTCAGCGCCTTGGCCGTCTCGTCCGGGTCCTGCCAGTAGCCCTGCATGATGTTCGGGCCCTGTGCGCAGATGTTCCCGACCTCTCCGTGGCCAAGGACGTTGCCCTGGTCGTCCCGCACGGTCACCTCCACGCCGGGGATGGGGATGCCGATGGAGCCGAGCTTGTCCGTGACGAGCCTGTCCGGAGGCAGGTAGGTGAGCCTGGCGGACGCCTCGGTGGCGCCGTACATGACGAAGAGAGGAACCCCCTTCAGGTGCTCTATGACCCGCCGGGTGAGGGCAGGGGCCATGGCGCCTCCCGCCTGGGTCACGTACCGGAGCGTGGGTATGGTCGTGGAGGGGAAGATGGACCGGTTCATGAGGATGGCGAAGGTGGAGGGCACGCCGGCGAAGCCGGTCACCTCCTTATCCACCATCTCCTTGATCACGGCGTTGGGGAAGGCGAACCGGTTGTTGATGACCACCGAGCCCCCGGCCATGACATGGGTGTTGAGCAGGGTCTTGCCGTATACGTAGTAGAAGGGGAGCACCGCCATGACCCTGTCCGCGCTCGTGAGCCCCAGGTAGGAGACGATGGCCGCCGTGTTCGTGCAGAGGTTGCGGTGGCTCAGCATGACGCCCTTGGGAGCCCCCGTACTCCCGGAGGTGTAGACGATGGCAGCCAGCGCGTCCTCGGGCACGGAGATGTCGGGCCGGGTGCTGTCCATGGCCTCGATCTGCGCCCAGGGTATCACGATGCGCGAGGCCACGGCCTGGATCTCCCCCTGGCTCAGCACCACCTCCGCGTCGATGTCGGAGAGCCTGCTGGATGCGGTCCTGGAGAGGATGCACGCCTTCGCGCCCGAGTTCTTCACATAGTACTGCGCCTCGGAAGGCGTGGTCCGGTCGTGGATCTCCACGCTCACGCAGCCCGCCTTGAGGATGCCGTAGTAGGCTGCGGCGCTCTCCATGGAGTTCTCCATGACCACGAGCACGCGGTCCCCGGGCTCAAGGCCCGATTCGGCCAGGAGGCGGGCGATCCTGTTGGAGAGGCCCTCCAGCTCACCGTAGGAAACAGACCGGTCACCGTGGAGCAGGGCGGTCCGTTCGGGGGCCTTCTGGGCAGAGGAGGTGAGCAGGTCGCAGACGCGCATCGCTTCCTTAGGATGACACGCCCTTGGATGCAAGGAATCTGATAATATTATTGATGGTTTCCAGGTTCTCGGGCACGAGTTCCTCGTCGGCTACCTTGATCTCGAAGGTGGTCTCCAGATATTCCACCAGCTCCAGCACCCCGGTGGAATCCATGATCCCGCTCTCGATGAGGGACTGGTCAGAGTCGATGGCCACGTCGATGCGGCCGGCTATGAAGTTTTCCCGTATGAAAGTGGTGACTGTGTCACGTACGTCAGGCATGAACATCCCCTCGCGTCGTTCTATTGACTCGTATGACCTATCGGCAACATGTACTGCAAAAATGACCGTTTCATCAATGCGAAAAATACTTTTCCGCACGCTTGCACCTTGTGCGGGAAGTACCGGGAGTGATACTATCCTCCCGGCACACACCATCCCACAGAAGACTGGAGGAACCATGGCTTTCGGCCCTGACGTGCTGAGAATAGACCCCAGGGAGGAGACCGAGCGCATCGCTGCCTTTCTCCAGGACCAGGTCAAGACGGTCTACCGCAGGAACGGGTTCGTTGTCGGCCTCTCGGGAGGCATCGACTCGGCGGTCATGGCCGAGCTTGCGGTGCGCGCCGTGGGGAAGGACGCCGTGGCGGGCCTGGTACTCCCCGAGCGGGAGTCCAACCCGCTGAGCGCCTCCTACGCACGGGCCCATGCCGCCAAGATGGGCATTGCGTGCCGTGAGGCGGACATCACGGCCACGGTGGACAGCGTCATGCCCTATGCGATAAGGGACGAGTACATCCGCACCCTCGTCCCCGAGTACGAACCCGGCTGCACCTACAACATCACGCTGCCCACCGACCTCCTGGAACGTGAATCCTTCAGCTTCTACGTGCTCCAGGTGCGGCTCTCCGACGGGTCGATAAAGAAGAAGCGGCTCGGGTTCGAGGCCTTCAGGGCCATCACCTCCTTTGCCAACATCAAGATCAGGGCCCGCATGCTCCACCTCTACCACGAGGCAGAGAGCCGAGGCTCTGTGGTGGCAGGCACCACCAACCGCACCGAGTACCTCCTGGGCGACTTCTGCAAGTACGGAGACGGCGGCACGGACGTGGAGCCCCTGGCGCACCTCTACAAGAACCAGATCTACCAGCTGGCCGGTCACCTGGGCGTGATCCCGGAGATCATCAACCGGCCGCCCAGCCCGGACACCTTCAGCCTTCCGGTCACGGACCAGGAGTTCTTCTTCCGCATCCCCTTCGACAGGCTCGACCATCTGCTCTATGCCTGGGAGCACGCCGTCGCCGTGCCCGAGACGGCGTCCGCGCTCGGCCTGAGCGAGGATGCCGTGAAGAGGGCCTTCACCGATTTCACCGCCAAGTCGCGGGCCACGGCCCACCTGCGGCAGATGCCCGGGTCCATCCCCTTCGGGATCACTGCGCAGGGGGTGGGCACTCCACCACGTTCCCCGGGTTGAGGACGAGGCGCGGGTCCATGGCCCTCTTGCACGCCAGGACCTGGCTGGCGGCATCCCTTCCGTGACACGCCAGGAAGTCGGCACGCTTCCTTCTGCCCGTGCCGTGCTCGCCCGAGTAGACCCCTCCCAGTGCGGACGACTTCTCGATGATGCGGTCGTACACGTGCCCCGCATCTGAGAGCTGGCCGCGCTCAGGCATGATCATGAAGTGGAGGTGGCAGTCGCCCAGGTGGCCGAAGGCGAGGTACTCGAGGCCTGCAGAGCGGAGCAGGTCGTGGGTGAAGGCCAGGAACTCGCCGAACCTGTGGGCAGGCACCACGGTGTCGGTCATGATGGTGTGCGTGCCCTTCTGCCTGACCAGTTCCAGCGAGTTGGCGGGCAGGGAGTGCCTGGCCCCGAAGAACAGGGCCCGGTCCCGCTCGTGCACGAGCGCCAGGATGTCCTCGCCCGACACGGGCTGCGGAGCGCCCTGCAGGATGTCGAGCCAGCGCTGACCGGCCGATTCCAGGGACTCCCGCTCCAGGGCCACCTGCAGGTAGACGCCCACGCGGTGATCCTTCCTGAAGAGCCTCTGCTCGTGGTCCATGAACCTCCTGCAGTGCGGGCCGAAGTACTCGCACGCGCTGAGCGCGGAGAACGCCCCGGGCCGATCGTCCCGCAGGTGGGCCAGCAGCCGCAGGGCATGGGGCTCGTCAGGCAGCGAGCAGAAGAGGTCGAGGTGCCCTGCCGGGGTCTTGGCCAGATCCAGGGTGCATCCCGTGATGAGCGCGAAGATCCCCTCGCTCCCCACCATGAGGTCCACCAGGTCGAGGCGTCCGTCAGGGCTGGAGAAGGGGCCGCCGGCGTTTTTCACAGCGGGCCTGGGGTAGCGGGGCACCGGGACCGCGGCCAGTCTCCCGGCACGATCGAACAGGAAGACTCCGGCTTCAGATACGTACTGGCCCCTCCCGGCACGCACCAGGCGGCCGTCTGCGGTGACGAGGCGAAGACCGCGCACCCATGGCCTCATGGCCCCGCGCTCCCCCGGGGTGAATCCCGAGGCGTTGCATGACAGGGTGCCGCCCACCATGGCCTCGCAGCGGCTGGTGGGGTCCACGGGGAAGAAGAGCCTGCCGCCACTCTGTTCGAGGACCGCACGCCGCATGTCCTCGAAGACGAAGCCCGTGGCGCACGTGACTGTCCGCGCCGTGGTGTCCACCACGATTCCCGGCGAGAGCATCCTCTCCAGGGAGAGGATGATGCCCCCTTCGGGCGTGGCGCTGCCCGTGAGGTTCGTCCTGCCCGCCGAGATCCTCACCGGTATACCCAGGGCGCTGCACGCGGCAAGGACGCAGGCGCATGCACGCTCGCTGTCGGGCCGCACCAGCCCTCCTGCGTGGCCGGGCAGGTTGGACTGGTCGCTGACGTAGGCGGATACGATGTCCGTGTCGCGCTCGAGACGCAGGGAAAAGGCCCGCTCGAGGACGTCTGCGAGGGCGTCCAGGTCGCCGCCTTCTCGGGGTGCCGGACGCAGGGTCTGGAACAGGCGGTATTCCGACGCGCTCAGGATGTCTTCAGTCATGACGCGGTGTGTGGGCATGAATCCTCCGCAGATTCACCATACCAGTTGATTCCTGGCAAGGGGAACACCTATTATTGGAGCATCTACCAGAACCAGGGAGGATCACATGGCAAAGCGAGGCTCACGGCACCCCATGCTCTCCACCTGGCCGCCCTCACGGGTGCGCAAGGGCAAGGTCGTATCGGTCCAGGAGGCGGTCCAGGTCATCCACGACCGCGACACCGTGGCCACGGGGGGCTTTGTGGGGATCGGTGTGCCGGAGGAGATCCTCACCGGCATCGAGAACTACTTCCTGGCCACGGGAAGGCCGAGGGACCTCACCCTGGTCTATGCGGCAGGCCAGGGCGACGGACAGGACCGCGGCCTGAACCACCTTGCCCACGAGGGCCTGGTGAAGCGGGTGATCGGCGGTCACTGGGGGCTCGTCCCAAAACTCGGGAAGATGGCGCTCGAAAACACCATCGAGGCCTACAACCTCCCCCAGGGGGTCATCTCCCACCTGTACCGGGACATCGCCGCCCGCAAACCCCGCACCATCACCTCGGTGGGCCTGTGGACCTACATCGACCCACGCTTCGGCGGGGGCAGGATCAACAGCGTCACCACGGAAGAGCTGGTGGAGTCCGTCACCTTCGACGGCCGCGAGTACCTCGCCTACCGGACCTTTCCCATCAACGTGGCCATCATCCGCGGCACCACCGCGGACACGGACGGGAACATCACCATGGAGCGGGAGGCGCTCACCGTGGAGATGCTCTCACTGGCCATGGCTGCAAAGAACTCGGGCGGCTTCGTCATCGCCCAGGTGGAGCGCATTGCGGCCAGCGGCACGCTGGATGCGGCACGCGTCAAGGTCCCGGGCATCCTGGTGGACTGCGTGGTGGTCTCCCGGCCCGAGAACCACTGGACCACCTTTGCCGAGCGGGCGAACCCCGCGTACACGTCAGAGGTGAAGATCCCCATGCAATACCTGCCGCCCATGGACATGGGGCCGCGCAAGATCATCGCCCGGAGGGCAGCCCTCGAGCTCAGGGGCAACAGCATCATCAACCTGGGCATCGGCATGCCCGAGGGGGTATCCCAGGTGGCCAACGAGGAGAAGATCCTCGAGTACATCACGCTCACCGCGGAGCCCGGGACCATCGGCGGCATGCCCGCGGGCGGCCTGAGCTTCGGTGCCTCCACCAACCCTGAGGCCATCATCGACCAGCCCTACCAGTTCGACTTCTACGACGGCGGCGGCCTGGACTGCTGCTTCCTCGGGCTCGCCCAGGCGGACGCTGAGGGCAACACCAACGTGAGCAGGTTCGGGACCAGGCTCGCCGGGTGCGGCGGGTTCATCAACATCAGCCAGAGCGCCCGGAAGGTGGTCTTTGTGGGAACCTTCACCGCAGGCGGCCTCAGGGTGTCCGTGGGCAGGAACGGGCTCGTCGTGGAACGGGAGGGGAACGAGCGGAAGTTCCTCCGGGAGGTGGAGCAGGTCACCTTCAGCGGCCGCTATGCGCGCATGAAGGGCCAGCCTGTCCTGTACATCACCGAGCGGTGCGTGTTCAGCCTGGGGGAGGACGGCATGGAGCTCGTGGAGGTGGCTCCAGGGATCGACGTGGAACGGGACATCCTTGCCCACATGGACTTCAGGCCCCTCGTCAGGGGCGGGGTAAAACCTATGGACGCCAGGATCTTCCGTCCCGAACCCATGACCCTCAGGGACGATATGACCGCGCTGAGCCTCGCAGAGCGCCTCACCTACGACGCCGGGGAAAACCTGTTCTTCGTGAATTTCGAGGGACACAAGGTGAAAAGCCGCCAGGACATCCGCGACATCGAGGACATGGTCACGAACATCTGCTCGCCTCTTCCAAGGAAGGTCTACACCATCGTGAACTACGACAACTTCGATATCCTGCCCGAGCTGGTGGACGAGTACACCGCCATGGTCCGCAGGGTGGTGAAGAAGTTCTACTCCGGGGTGACCCGCTATACCACAAACACCTTCCTGCGTATGAAGCTCGGCGACGCCCTGAAAAAACGGCGGCTCGCCCCCCACATCTACGAGACCAGGGAGGAGGCGAGGCAGGCCCTTAAGGTCGGTTCCTGACCCGAAGGGCTCAGAGGAGGCCGAGTTCCGTGAGCACGTCTCGCACCGGGGCGAAGGGGAAGTCGCCCAGGAGGCGGTCGAACTTGGCCCGGGCGCCCATGATGCCGGTGTAGGTCCTGAAGAGGGAGAAGGCACCCATGCCTTTCACCTTCGGTGTGTCCGGGTTCAGCTCCCAGGGATGGATGTAGAAGACGAAGGGCCTGCCTCCCTTCACGAAGGTCCCCAGCGCGAGCCTGGTCAGGTTGTACGGCAGGAGCCGGAAATACCCCCCGCCCGTGATGGGGACGTTCACCGGTCCCATCTTCAGGGTGGATATGGGGAACTCCGCCAGGGTGCTGCCGGGGATGCGGTAGGGGAACCGGGGGGCGTCCGGTATCCCGTAGTTGTCGTGGTAGATGGGGAAGATGCTCGAATCGTAGCGGAACCCCGTCTCCTCGAGGATCTCCAGGGCCCACAGGGTGCTGTCCGTTATGGAATAGGTGGGCGCGCGGTAGCCGATGACACGCTCCCCGGTGCACTGTTCGAGCACGCCCTTTGCCCTGGTCACGTCGTCCTTGAAGCGGGCGTGGTCCTGCTGGTAGATGACCTGATGCGCATAGCCGTGGCAGGCGATCTCGTGCCCCCTGGCATGGATGAGCCGGATGAGCCCGGAATTGCGCTCGGCGATCCATCCCAGACAGAAGAAGGTGGCCCTGGTGCGGTGAGCGTCGAGCATGTCCAGGATCCGGACGGTGTTCTCCTCTGCATGGGAGGGGAGATCCTGCCAGGTGTCCCGGGGGATCAGATCCGAGAGGACGTGGATCTGGAAGTATTCCTCCAGGTCGATGCTCAGGGCGTGGTTCATGGTTCGTACTATAGTGAAAGCCGCTGTGTTTCGCAATCGTCCAGTGCACAGCAGGTGAATCGCAGTGGAAAAAACCAGTTGAAGAGTCACACGGTATGGGTATAGAACCATTGAGGTCCGGTCGTTCAGACCCTCGGGCAGGGAAGCCCCTCTTCACCGTGGAGCATGGTTCTGCGCGCTCCCCCGGCAGCACGGACCGCACGCCTGGCACGAACCACCAGGGTTGAAAGATCGGAACACGATGACCACGAGTGCGTTGCATGCGTACCCCGGACACCACGAGATCGTGCATGCATCACGAAAATCCCGACAAGGAGGGGACCGGACATGGCATATTCTGAACGGCACATTGCAGGCATCTTCCACAACAGGGCTGAGCGGTACCAGTACGAGACCTTCATGCGGTACAAGAAAGAGGGCAGGTATGTACCCATCAGCTGGAAAGAAATGCAGAACATGGTCGTCAAGACGGGCCTCGGGCTCATGTCCCTGGGCGTCAGGCCTGCGGACATGGTGGGCATCTTCTCGGAAAACTGCTGGCAGTGGGTGCTCTGCGACCTGGCTGCCCTGTCCATCGGCGCCGCCGACGCGCCTATCTACGCCACCAACTCGGCCATGGAGGCGGCCTACATCATCAACGACTCCCTGACAAAGGTGCTCTTCGTCTCGGACAAGGACCACCTGGACAGGGTCCTGTCGGTCAGGGGCAGACTGGCGAACCTGAAGCACATCGTCACCTTCGACAGGATCGAGACGTCCGACGAGCTGGTCATGAGCCTCGACGAACTCATGGCCCGCGGTGAAGCGGAGAAGGACAAGGCGGGGTTCGAGCAGCGCCTGGAAGCCATCGGCCCCGATGACCTGGCGACGCTGATATATACCTCGGGCACCACCGGGGCCCCCAAGGGTGTGATGCTCACCCACGGAAACTTCGTGGCAAACGTCATGCAGGCCTACGCGTCGCACCCCATCATCGACCACCGGGACGAGTCGCTGTCACTGCTTCCCTGGAGCCACTCCCTGGGCAGGACGGTCTCGCTCTACCTCATGATCCAGGTCGGCGCCGTGGTGAACCTGGCCGAATCCTTCTCCACGGTCCTGGAGAACATGCAGGAGATCAGGCCAACCCTGATGGTGAGCGTTCCCAGGCTCTTCGAGAAGCTCCACTCGGGCATCTTCTCCCAGGCTGCCAAGGCCCACCCCGTGAAGAAGAAGCTCTTCGGCTGGGCGGTGCAGGTGGCCGACAGGGCGGTGGACTACATCGTCCAGAAGAAGGAGATGCCAGCCACCATCAACGCCCAGTACACCCTGGCCGAGGCTCTCGTGTTTTCCAAGATGCGCAAGGCCCTGGGGCTCGAGAGGATCAGGATCTTTATCAGCGGCGGAGGGCCGCTGTCCACCGAGATCGACCGCTTTTTCAACGGGATAGGCGTGCCGGTGCACAACGGTTACGGCCTCACCGAGACGAGCCCGGTGACCAACGTGAACCGGTTCGACGTGTTCGAGTTCGGCTCCGTTGGCCCGGCGCTCCCCGACACCCATGTCATGATCGCCCCCGACGGCGAGATCCTCATCAAGGGGCCCCAGGTCATGAAGGGCTACTTCAACAAACCCGAGGACACCAAGGCGGTGTTCACCGAGGACGGCTGGTTCATGACCGGGGACATCGGGCGCATCGACGACCGCGGGTGCCTGTACATAACGGACAGGAAGAAGGACATCATCGTCACTGCAGGCGGCAAGAACATCGCTCCCCAGAACATCGAGAACAGCCTCCTGGCGGACCTGCTCATCGAGCAGGCCGTGGTCATCGGCGAGGGGAAGAAATTCATCAGCGCGCTCATCGTGCCGAACTTCAAGGAGCTCGCCGGTTACGCCAAGAAGCAGGGCATCTCCTTCAACTCCCACGAGGACCTGGTGAAGAAGCCCGAGATCGTGGCCCTGTACGACCAGCGGATAAAGGACCTCATGAAGGACTACGCCCGGGTGGAGCAGATCCGCAGGTTCACGATCCTGCCCAGGGAGTTCACCATCGAGTCCGGGGAGCTCACGCCCACCCTCAAGATCAAGCGTAAGGTGGTGGGCAGGAACTTCGCCGCCGAGATCGATGCCATGTACAAAGACGACAGGGATTGACCCGCACCCCTTCAGGGCACCTGCACGAAGGTGCCCTGAACCTTCTTGAAGGAACCACTCCCATTTTCCCCTTGCAATCACGGAAGAAAGCACATATAGTATGCTGGTGTTCATGATACACTATATATAGTATGCTATACCAGGGTTGGTCCCTGGCACATGCGGAAAAATACAGGGTCGTTTTCACGGTTGAGGGAGCGTGAGAAGGCGGGAACGGTCAACCACATCAACCACATGAACTGTTCAGTCAAAGGGGAGGAATAGCATGTTCACCACCATCAGGAAGAGGGACGGCAGGGTCGTTTCCTTCGATGCCTCGAAGATCACGGCGGCCATCGCCAAGGCGGGCAGGGCCACGGGCGAATTCGATGATGCCACTGCACAGAAGCTCATGGTCAAGGTGCTTTCCATCGCGGAGCAGACCTGTGCGGACGTGCCCGCGGTGGAAGCCGTGCAGGACATCGTGGAGGAGGTACTCCTCCAGTCCATGTTCAAGAAGACCGCCAAGGCCTACATCATCTACCGCGACCAGCACGCCAAGATCCGCGAGATCAAGGCCGGCATGGGGGTGGACCTCATCGACCAGTACCTGGAGAAGCTGGACTGGCAGGTGAACGAGAACAGCAACATGGCCTTTTCTCTGCAGGGCCTCAACAACTACCTCTCCTCGGAGATCAGCAAGATCTACTGGCTCAACAAGATCTACCCGCCCGAGGTGCGCAATGCCCATTCCAACGGCGACTTCCACATCCACGACCTCAACATCATCTCGGTGTACTGCGTGGGGTGGGATCTCTACGATCTCCTGCTCAAGGGCTTCAAGGGCGCGGCCGGGAAGGTGGAGAGCAAGCCGGCCAAGCACTTCCGCACCGCGCTGGGTCAGATCGTGAACTTCTTCTACACCCTCCAGGGCGAGGCGGCAGGGGCGCAGGCCTTCTCCAACTTCGACACGCTGCTCTCCCCCTTCATCCGCTACGACCAGCTCGACTACCTCCAGGTGAAGCAGGCCCTGCAGGAGTTCATCTTCAACATCAACGTGCCCACCCGGGTGGGTTTCCAGACCCCCTTCACCAACGTGACCCTGGACCTGGAGGTACCTGCCCACTACCGGGACCAGGGCGTGGTCGTGGGCGGCCAGATCCTTGATGCCACCTACGGAGAGTTCCAGCACGAGATGGACATGTTCAACCGCGCCTTCGTGGAGGTCATGGCGGCCGGCGACGCCAAGGGCAGGGTGTTCACCTTCCCCATCCCCACCTACAACATCACTTCAGACTTCAACTGGGACAACCCCAATCTCACCGGCCTGTGGGAGATGACGGCCAAGTACGGGGTGCCGTACTTCTCCAACTTCGTCAATTCGGACATGGACCCGGGTGACGCCCGGAGCATGTGCTGCCGGCTCAGGATCGACAACCGCGAGCTCGTCAAGAGAGGCGGCGGCCTGTTCGGGTCCAACCCGCTCACCGGCTCCATCGGCGTGGTGACCATCAACCTGCCGAGGCTCGGCTTCCTGAGCTCGAGCGAGACCGACTTCATGCGGAGGCTGGACGACCTCATCGACATCGCGAGCATGAGCCTGGACATCAAGCGCAAGGTCCTCGAGAGCTTCACGGAGAGCAACCTGTATCCCTACACCAAGTTCTACCTCACGGGTATCAAGAAGCAGCTGGGCGAGTACTGGAAGAACCACTTCTCCACCATCGGCATCCTGGGCATGAACGAGGCTTGCCTGAACCTCTTCGGCAAGGACATCGGCACGGACCAGGGCAAGCTCTTCGCCCTGCGGGTGGCCGACTTCATCCGGCACAAGCTGCTGGTCCTCCAGGAGAAGACCGGGAACAACTACAACTTCGAGGCCACGCCCGCGGAGGGCACGTCCTACCGCATGGCACGCATCGACAAGAAGGTCTTCCCGGAGATCGTCTGCGCCAACGAGAAGGAGTACCGTGAAGGCCACGAGCCGTACTACACGAACTCGTCCCAGCTCCCGGTGAACTACACGGACGACATCTTCGAGGCCCTGGACCTGCAGGACGACATCCAGTCCAAGTACACCGGCGGAACGGTCATGCATCTCTTCGCCGGCGAGCGCGTGGAGGACCCTGAGGTGATCAAACGCCTGGTCATGAAGATCTGCAGCGGGTACAAGATCCCGTACTTCACGTTCAGCCCCACATTCAGCGTATGCCCGGGCCACGGCTACCTCGCGGGCAACCATTCCCAGTGCCCCGAGTGCGGCGAGACCACCGAGGTGTACTCGCGCGTGGTGGGCTACCTGCGGCCGGTGGCCCAGTGGAACAACGGCAAGAAGGAGGAGTTCCTCCAGCGGAAGTCCTTCCGGGTGGAAAAGGCGGTGCCGGCACAGGAGCTCTTGTCCGGCCAGGTGTACAAGGTGCAGCCGTCCGGTACGCATGCAGCAGCGGAGGTGTCCCGCCATGCCCCGGCGGTCCGGGAGGGGATGTCGAGGGAGGTGTGAGCGTCCGCTAGGAACCGAGTACCTGGACGAGCACGTCGCGGAGGTCTTCCATCTTGAACGGCTTCTTCACCACGCCCCTGAACCCGTACTCGGTGCAGTTGGTCATGATGGGGTCATTGGAATATCCGCTGGACACGATGGCTTTGGCGTCCGGATCCATGGACAGGAGGTCGCGGATGACATCCTTTCCGCCCCGGTCGCCCGGGATGGTGAGATCCATGATCACCGCCCCGAAAGGCGAGCCGCTCTGCATGGCCGCGCCGTACTTGACCAGGGCCTCCTGGCCGTTCCTGGAGAGATCGACCTCATAGCCCAGGTATTCGAGCATGCTGCTGACAACATCGAGGATCAGTTCCTCATCATCCATTATGAGAACCCTCGTCTTCGCCATGATGAGTACTCCTCCCTCTCGTTCTGCCCTTCATGAAATATGTGCATCAATACCATCGGGGCCGGGATTCGTGTTTCCGGAACCGCGCCCTCTGGTGAAAACATCGTCCCTTCGCCCGGAGATCTTGAATGAAAAACCTGCAGCCGGACATTGGCGCTTTGAGTATATTATTAGCGCTCAGCAGGAACAAATCAAGCCATTTCAGACCCTTTGGCCGGAAGGGGTGGAGGGCGGGCGGTGCCTGCCGTGAAAATCGCATACGTCCAGAAGACATCGTTCATCGATTACCCGGGCATGATCAGCGCCATCGTCTTCACCCAGGGGTGCAACTTCCGCTGCCCCTTCTGCCACAACCCTGAGCTCGTGATCCCGGCGCTCTACTGCGACACCATCGGCCCCGAAGAGGTGTTCTCGTACCTGGAGAAACGTCAGGGAAAGCTCGACGCCGTGGTCATCACCGGCGGAGAGCCCACCCTCCAGAGCGGTCTTGAAGGGTTCATGCGCAGGATAAAGAGCATGGGGTACCGCCTGAAGCTCGACACCAACGGGTCCAGACCGCAGGTCCTCAGGACGATCCTCTCCCATGGGCTGGCTGACTATGTGGCCATGGACATCAAGGCGCCCCTGGACAGGTATGCGCAGGTGGCGGGGGCACTGGTGAACATCACGGACATCCAGGAAAGCATCGATGCCCTCATGGACTCGGGCATCACCCACGAGTTCCGCACCACCCTGGTAGGATCCCTCATCGACTCCTCAGACGTGATGAAGATCGTCCGCATGATCGAGGGCGCACCGCTCTATGTCCTCCAGAGGTTCGTGTCGTCCAAGCATGTGGACAAGGAATACGCATCGGACAGGTCTTTTCCCGAAGACGAGGAGAAACGTCTCCTGGACCGGATCCGGGGCATGGTGGGAAGGTGCATCGTCCGCTAGATGCGGCTGGAGATTCAAGGATCATTCCCGGAAGACACTGCCCACCTTGTCGATGAGATCCTTCGGCAGGAAGGGTTTCTGGAGGAAGACGCTCCCCTTGAGCTCGTCGTCCAGCACCTCGCCGCCGTACCCGGACATGAACATGACCCTGATGTGCGGCCATATGGACTTCATCTTCTTCGAGAGCATCTTCCCGTCGATCCTGCGCATGACCATGTCGGTGATGAGCAGGTCGATGTGGCCCTCGAACTGCCTGGCGATCTGGAGGGCGTCTCCGCCGTTGCGCGCGGTCAGGGTCACGTGACCCTGCTGTTTGAGCACCTCGTTGACGAGGTCCCTCACCGTGTCGTCGTCCTCCACGATGAGAATGGTCTTCGAGGGGGCCGTAACGGCAGAGTCCTGCGCCAGGGACGGCCCATGGGCTTCTCTGGCGGGGGACTCCGTGGCCGTGGGCAGGAGGATTGAGAAGGTTGTGCCCGAACCCGGCTGTGATTCCACGAAGATGTACCCGTCGGAGGCGTGGACGATGTTCTGGACGGTCCACAGCCCGATCCCCTTGCCGCCCTCCCGGGTGGAGAAGAAGGGGTCGAAGATCTGCCGCACCACCTCCTGATCCATGCCCTCTCCCGTGTCCTTCACGGTGAGCAGCACGTATCTCCCGTGGGGGACCTGGGCATAGAGATGCTCGCTGGCGGCATTCACCTCGCAGACGTCAGTGGCTATGGTAAGCTCTCCTCCCCTGGGCATGGCGTCCCGCGCATTGGCCGCGAGGTTGACCAGGAGGGTCGCGAACCGGGAAGGCACGATGTTCACCTTTCCCGAATCGGGCGCCTTCACGAAATGCAGGGTAATGTTTTCACCCAGCACGTGCCGGATGATGCCCTCCTGGTTGGAGAGTTCCATGTTCAGGTCCACGGGCCGCGCCTGGGTCGTGCTCTTCCTGCTGAACTCGAGCATCCTCCTGGTGAGGACGGAGGCCTGCCGGCCGGCCTGGCAGATCTGGCTCACCTTCTGGTACTGCGGGTCGCGTTCGCTCATGGACATCCTGAGGATCTCGGAGTAGCCGTTGATCACCGTGAGGAGGTTGTTGAAGTCATGGGCGAACCCCCCGGCGATCTGGGCAAGGACCTCTGCGCTGGCGGACTGCATGAGGTTCTGCTCCTGGACCTTGTGGTCGATGATGTCGAGGGCCTGGTAGTGGAACAGGACGACCTTGTTGTCACGGACGATGGGGGTTCCGCTGATGAGGAAATACATCACGCGGCCGCCTCTGGCGGACATGCGCAGGTCGTAGTTCACCTCCTTGAGATCGCGGATGCTCTCCTTCCACCGCTCGATGGCCTTGGGGCGATCGTCCGGGTGGATGAAGTCGAGGATGTTCTTCCCGACGACCGAGCCCAGGTCCTGCTCAGGCCCGAGGAACATGTCCTTGGCCTTCTTGTTTATCTTCACAATGAGGCCGTTCGCGTCGGTGACCGTGGCGATTGCTGCGGAGTTCTCGAACAGGTCTTCAAAGAACGTTGGGTCGAATGGTCTTTCATGTGGCATGCATTCACTCCGGGAGACGCCCCCATGCGAGGGTTGTCGTTCGTGCTGTCTTAAAGATAGTATCGGCAGGGCCGAAAGGGAAGATGAGCCCCTCAGGGATTGTTGTTCACCCGGGACAATGCCCTGTTTCCTCTAGGAAAGCGCCTCATCAAGCACCTGGGAGAGCTCGTTCAGGTTGAACGGTTTGTTGAGCCTGGCAACGATGAGTGGATTGGAAAGGAAATCGCTCTTCTCGTGCTCGAAGGAGAAACCGGACGATATGACCACGCGGGTGTCGATGTGGTGCTTCTCCATCTCCTTGAGGGTGTGGTAGCCGTCCAGTTCGGGCATGATCATGTCGAGGATGACCAGGTCGAATCCCTTCTCGTCCCGCTTGAGGATCTCCATGCATTCGTGGCCGTTGGACGCGGTTTCCACCGCATGGCCCAGGAGGCTGAGCATGTCCCTGCCGATCTCCCGGAGCATGTCCTCATCGTCCACGATGAGGATGCGGGCCTTGTTCCTCGACGCGGGCTGAACTGCTTTCTCCGCGGGGGACACCCCCTTGTCCTGCGCAGCGCACAGGGGGAGGATCACGTTGAAGGTTGTCCCTTTGCCCTCGGTGGAGCTTACCTGGATGCTGCCGCCCGCATTCTTGACGATGTTGTACGCAATGGACAACCCGAGTCCCGTTCCCTTGTCCGGGCCCTTCTGCTTGGTGCTGAAGAAGGGATCGAAGATCTTGGGCAGGGTGTCGTGGCTGATACCGCACCCGTTGTCCGTGACCTCGATGCGCACATACTTGCCCGGGGAACCCAGTATGTACTGGCGCATGGAACGCTTGTCCACCACCATGGGGTGCATGGAGATGGAAATGAGTCCGTTCTGGTTGTCCCCGATGGCATCCTTGGCGTTCACCACCAGGTTGAGGAGGACCTGGATCAGGTGGGTGTGGTCGATGAACACGCGGTAGTCGCTGTCCGAGAGGGCGCCCTTGATCCTGATGTTCTTGGGTATGGACTTCACCGACATGTCCATCACCTCCCGGATCGCCTGGTTGATGGACATGGATTCCGGCAGACCCTCGTTCCGCTTTGTGAAGGCGAGCATCTGCCGGATGAGGTCCCTGGCCCTGTCGGTGATGTTCTCCAGGGTGGCGAGGTAGTGCTCCCGCTTGTGCTCGTCCGTGGTGTGCCTGAGCATGGATATATTGCCCGTGATCCCGGTGAGAATGTTGTTGAAATCATGGGCCACGCCGCCTGCCAGCTCGCCGATGGTCTCCATCTTCTGGGCATGGATGAGCTGCAGCTCCATGTGCTTCTTCTCGGAGATGTCCACGGCGGTGAGCACGATGCCCCCGAGGCTCATATTCACGAGGGGGTAGATGCTCACGTCGAAGACGTCGTCCGATGTATCCGAAAGGACCACCTCGTGGAGGAACTGGGGCACCCGCTCGTACTGCACGTCCCGGATGTTCTTCTGGAACGATGCCACCTTCCGGCTCAGGGAGAGCACGTCCCGTCCGATCACCGCGCTCAGGGGCTTGTGGAAGATCCGCTCCGTCACGGGGTTGGCCATGATGACCCTGCCTGAGCTGTCGAGGCACACGATGAGGTTCGGGCTCGACTCGAAGACGCTGCTCATGAGGTTCTTCAGGCTCTCGATGGTCTGTTGGGCCTTTTTCAGGGAGGAGATCTCCTGGGCGTTGTACTGCACCTCCATGATCTTCCCGCTCTTCCTGATGACGCTGCCGCTCGCGAGGAGGTATGCGGAACGGCCGTCCTTCGCACGTGCCCTGAGCTCGAGAATGGGGGTCTCTCCCTTGAGCAGCTGCTGCCAGAACCTGATGTACAGGTCCTTGTCGTCCGGGTGGGAGATGACCAGGATGCTCTTGCCGATGAGCTCGTTTCTCGAGTACCCCGATATCTCCTCGACCTTCCTGTTCAGCCGCTTGATGTAGCCCAGCGCATCGGTGGTGATGATGAGCTCGTTCGCGTTCTCGAACAGGGCCTCGAACCGTTCCCTGTTCTCCTTGAGCTGCTCCTCGAGACGTTTGCGTTTCGTGATGTCGTTCACCAGACCGCAGAAACCGATGATGTTGTGCTGTTCGTCACGCAGGAGGCTGATGGAATTCTCAATGATCTTGCGGGAATCGTCCCGGAGGATGATCTCGTATTCGATCCGCTGGGGGATGCCGGTCTGGAATACCTTGTGGAAGGTCTTGAAGACGCGCCTGGCCGTAGCCTTGGTGGTGTAGTCGGCATAGTTCAGGCCGAGGATCTGGTCTTCGGGTAATTCAGCGATTTTGCATACGATTTTATTTACGAAGGTGAAGGTTCCGCTGAGGTCTATCTCATAATAGCCCTCTTCCATGTCCTCAAGGATCTGGCGGTATTTCATGTCAGCCATGATGCTGCCTTCGTGTAGAGTATCGGGAACTACTGGGAAAATCTTGAGAGCGCATCTTCACAACCCTTCCATTCCCATTATATATGATCATGGACCGAAGGTCCATCACACCCCGGAACCATGGGCACGAAGGGTTCAGGGGAACGCGGAAGGAGGGAATCTGCCATGATGAACCTGGAAGTATCGAAGGAAGAACTCGCGCTCATCAAGATGCTCCTGGGGAGGGAAGAGCTCTCCACCCGAATCGAGATCCATCATGCACGCATGTCGTTCGAGTACCGTGATTACCTGAAGACGCGTGAAAAGGAGATCCGCGATCTCCTCGAGAAGGTGAAGAAGCTGCTGCCTGACGAGTCGTAATGTCAGGCGTGGGCATCGCCCGTTTTTCACGGCCAGGTGAGCGTTCCCGGGAATCAGCCCCGTCCGGGGGCGAAGGAAGATTCCATACCTGCACACCCTGCACCCTCATTCCTGGTGTGTTTCTATCCTTCCCTTGAAACAGCACCCCGCAATTCATACAACAGAGGCATGGATGCCGATAGGATGGCAACAATGGAGGTTCCCCCCATGGACATGCACGCAAGGATCCGGGACATCATCGTCAGGATGCACGAGGTGTACCTCGGCCAGGACGAGGTCCTCAAGTGTGTCCTGTGCGCCCTGCTCTCCGGAGGCCACGTGCTCCTGGAGGGAGTGCCGGGCGTGGGCAAGACCCTCATCGCCATCACCCTGGCAAAGCTCCTCCACCTGAGCTTCAAGCGCATCCAGTTCACCAACGACATGCTCCCTTCGGACGTGACCGGGTTCCATACCTTCAGGAGCGGTTCCTCCTCGCTGGACCTCGTGAAGGGTCCGGTCTTCGCCAGCATCGTCCTGGCGGACGAGATCAACAGGACGTCCCCCAAGACCCAGTCCGCACTGCTGGAGGCCATGGAAGAGTCCCAGGTCACCATCGACGGGATCACCTATGCGCTGCCCGAGCCCTTCATGGTCATTGCCACGCAGAACCCCGCCGAGGTGGTGGGAACCTTCCCCCTTCCGGAGAGCCAGCTTGACCGCTTTCTCCTCAAGGTGAAGGTGGGGTACCCTCCCCTTGAGGAGGAGACAGAGATCCTCAGGAAGGACATCGACCATACCGATGCCCTGAGACTCAAGGAAGTCATGGGACACGAAGACGTCCTTTCCCTCATGAGGGAGACCTCCGCGGTGAAGGTCCACAAGGACGTGCTGGACTATATCGCCAGGGTCGTCCGCTCCACCAGGGCACACCCAGCCATCGAACTCGGGGTATCCCCGCGCGGGGGTCTCGCCCTGAAGAGGGCATCCCAGGCATGGGCCTTCATCCAGGGAAGGGATTTCGTTACGCCCGGAGACGTGCTGTCAATGGCTCCCTTCGTTCTGGAGCACAGGATCATTGCCAAGGACGGGGCTCCCCTGGGCGCCCTGGAGACCATCCTCCATGAGGTTACGCTCCCCTTATGACATCATCAGGCTCCTGAAGCCCCCCCGCGGGTTCAGGCTCACCGTGGCTGGCAGGATCTTCTTCGCCTTCCTGACCATCATCATTCTCATCGCGCTGGCCACGGGGAACAATCTCCTGTATCTCGTGCTCGCCGGTATGCTCGCGTTCATGATCGTGTCCGGCATCGAGTCTGAGATGAACCTGCGCCACCTCGAGCTCGACCGGGTCCTGCCCGCGGAGGTCCATGCGGGAATTCCCGCCACGGTGACATACCTCCTGAAGAATCCCCGGAACCGGTCGCACCGGCTGACAATCAACGACCTCGCCCCGGTACGGATCATGGACCTCCAGGCCGACCAGACCCACTCGGCAGGTACTGACATCACCTTCGGCGCGCGGGGCGTCCACAGGCTGCCCGACATCACCATATCCACCACCTACCCGTACGGCCTGTTCGAGAAATCCATCACCTTCGATGCCGCCGGTCAGATCGTGGTGTTCCCCCGCCCCCTGATGTTTTCCCACAGACAGGGTGAAGGCGCCCGGGATACAGGCTCCTCGAAGGCGACCGATTCCATATCCCACGTACGACCCTATTCGCCGGGTGACCCGCTGTCTTCGGTGGTGTGGAAGAAGCAGCACCTGGGCTCCATCTCGAGGGTGTTCGAGGGCGGGTCCGGCATGAGCACGCTGGTGGTCCTGACACCGGGTCCAGACATGGAAACCAAGCTGTCTCAGGCCACCTACGTGATAGACGAACTCCACCGTTCGGGACTGGCCTTCGGCCTTGTCCTGAACACGTACTCCAGCGGCATGGACCACTCCCGGGAACACAAGATTCGGATTCTCACCCGCCTCTCCCAGGCCACAGAGATCCTCCAGCCGTCATGGCAGGACATCCCACCCCATGGGCACGTCATATCCATCTGACCTGCCGTTCAGGCTGAAGCTCCTCACCGTGAGCACCTCCCTGGCAGGGATCCTCTGCCTCACCCTGGGCGGACTGCTCCACTGGGCCGCGTTCATCGTGTTCGCGGTCGTGCACGGTCTTGTGCTTTCCCATGCATTCGAAAAGGAGGTCGTGGGTGAATGGTCCGCCCGCACGCTCATGTTCCTGCTGATCTGTTTCGAGGCCTGGCGGGTCTTCCAGTACCGCGGCGAGGCCGTGATCCCCGCCGTGAGGGACCTGATCCTGGCCCTGGCCATGATCAGGCTCGTCATGCACAAGACGCCGAGGCAGATCTATCAGATCGTGGGCATTGCGTTCAGCCAGTGCATGCTCGCCACCATCCTCACCATCAGTCCCTGGTTTCTCGGCGGGCTCACCCTGATGATCATCCTGGTGCCCATGACGCTGTCCGAGCTGGACGCTTACACGTTTCCATCCCGCACCCCCCGGCGTTTTCCCGGGGCCATGCACTGGGCCGTTGTGTTCATTGGAATCGTGCTGAGCGGGGCCGTGCTGTTCTATGTGCTGCCCCGACCCGCGTCGTCCATTGTCCGGCACACCCTGGCCACCCGGGAGCAATACTCCTTCCGGGAAGACGTGGACCTCTCGAGGGGGCCTGCATCCGCGGACGGTTCGGCCATCGTGATGCGGGTCATCTGGACCTCGGGACGAACCCCTGAGCGGTTCTACCTCTCCGGGGCGCGCCTGGACGGCCTCAACCCGGACGGGTTCTTCCCGCGAGAGACCCCGGGTGAAAGCCCCCCCGTGTCCAGGAGGTTCTCCGACAGCCTCAGGATATACACCAGTTCCCTGCGCTCGACGACAGTGTTCTTTCCCTTCTGGTTCCACAGCCTCTCCCCGCGAACCTACACCTTCAGAGGGGAGAACGTCCACTGGGTCTCCGATTTACCCCCGGTCTACGACGTCAGGGTGAGCAGGACACCGACCCCCTCTGCGCCCGGCAGCACGGAGGTGCCCCCTGAACTCGGTCCGGTCGCGGAGATGGGAAAGCGGCTGGCGGGGCAGGGCAGAACCGCTCTCCGCGTGGACAGGATCGTCCGCTCCCTGAAGCAGGGATACACGTATACCATGGACCCCGGCAGCGTCCCTCCCGGACGTGACGGGATCGAATGGTTCGTGTTCACCTCCCGGAAGGGGAGCTGCGAACATTTCGCCGCAGCCCTTGCCGCCATGATCAGGGGATGCGGCATTCCAGCCAGGGTCGTCACGGGTTTCCTGGTGACCGAGTACAATGCATCCGGCGACTACTTCATCATCCGGGTCTCGGACGCTCACGCATGGGTGGAGTACTGGGACGAGACATGGCATACCGTGGACGCGACGCCATCGGGCAGGACCGTTCCCTTCATGCGGTTCCATCTCATCGACGAGCTGCGCTTCCGGTGGCTCAGGTGGGTGATCCAGTATTCCCTGGACGACCAGGTCAGAATCGCCCGCAGCATCTTCGCCACCGGTCCGCAGGTCACCCGGAAGCTGGAACACCAGTGGCGCTATGCAGCGTACTTCCTGTGCGCAGCAGCAGCCGTCTGGGGAGCGGCCGTCCTTTTCAGGATCAGGATGCGCTCCCCCTATGAGAAGGTCCGCAGGGAACTTTTGAAAAAGGACCTCCGCCTGGCCCCGCACAGCTCCCATGAGGATCACCTCTCGGCAGTTTCCAGCCGCTATCCCTGTCTGGAGCCCGTGTTCAGGGAGTATCTCAGGATGTACCTCGCCTGGAGATTCGGCGGCAGGGATGCGGACATGGATGCGCACACCAGGCGGATCATCAGTGCCATCAGGGCGGCACCCGGGCGTGGTCAGAAAACCCATTCAGGACGAGGGGGCCGTCTTACGGGGTGACCAGGATCTCCACGCGCCGGTTCATCGCCCTGCCTTCCTCGCTCGTCTCGGCGGCGATGGGTCTGGTCCCGGCATACGACGAGACGGAGAGCTTATCCCTGCTGATGCCGTATTCCTCCAGGGCGGACAGGACCGAGATGGCCCTGGCCGCGGAGAGGTCCCACTGGGTGGGATAGGTCTTGAGGGCCTGCCTGGGCAGGGGAGCGTCGTCCGTATGCCCTGCGATGTTCACCGTGAGGGGCTTGAGTTGCTCGAGCCCCATGGCCACCTTTTTCAGCAGGGCGGACCCCCTGGGCATGAGCCAGGCGCTTGCCGGTGTGGGGAACAGCGCGCGCTGGGGGATGATGATCTTCACCTGGGTTTCCGCCTTCACGATGTAGACCTGGTCGTTCATGCGCTCCGCCTTGAGGAAGGCGGAGAGGTACTCCGTGGCGTTCGTGAGCCGCCTGCTGGCATCCTTCTGTTCCTGGGAGATCACCCTGAACCTGGCGATCTGCTTGAGCAGCGCCCTGTTCTCCTCCAGGCACTCGATGTTCCTGTCCAGCAGACTCTGCCTGTCCCCACAGGCTGCTGTCGTGTCCGCACCTGCCTTGTCCAGTTTTGTGAGCGCTTCCCGGAGTTCCCCCTGGAGACGTTCCTGCTGCGCCTGGCATTCCAGGTGCTGCTTCCTGGATGCATCGAGCTCCGAGAGCACCGTGCGGTATTCCTCCTCCGTGTACCGGTGCGAGCATGCAGCCAGGGGGAAAAGGGCTGCAAGACAGACAAAAAAGATAAGTATTCTCTTCATTTGTGCCGCCACCATAGCTCCTTCTTCCCCGGGTGTCAATCTCGGACGACCTGCTGAATCGTGCCCGAGCCCTGGGCCGAGGTGGACAACGGGACCTACACCTGTCTATAATCACGGCCAGTATGCGGATCAGGTGGTATATCCTTTCACGCCTCCTCGAGGTGTTCGCCGGTACGATGGCCGTCCTGTTCGGGGTGATGCTCATCGTGCAGTGGATGCGGATCGGCAGGGCGGTCACCCTGCGGGACCTGGACATACTGCTCCTGACCTTCGTGCCCATGAGCTCCTTCGTCATCCCCATGGCGCTGATCTTCAGCATCCTCATCGTGCTGGAGCGGTTCTCCGTGGAATCCGAGATCATCGCCATGAAGGCCTGCGGGGTACGCTCCGCGTCCATCTTCACGCCGGTCCTGTTCCTTGCCTCGTGCTGCCTCCTGGTGCATATGACCGTGTCCACATATCTCGGTCCGCTCACCATGAAGAAGATCCAGGCGGACCTCGCCAGGGAGGCGCCGAAAAAGGTCCTGGCGTTTCTGGAGGAGCGTGACTTCAACGACATGTTCAAGGACACCATCATCTACGTGGAGTCGGTGAACCAGAAGAAAAAACAGCTCAGGGGCATCTTCATCGAGATTCCGGGCACAGACCGCGCCGTCATCACCGCCGAGAAGGGCACCATCGACGCGGACGGCAGGACCATCACCATGAGGCTTTTCCACGGGAGCGTGTTCATGGGAACACCCAAGTCGGACAGGCTCCTCACCTTCGACGAGTATGCGTTCACCCTGGAGGCCGATCTTGCCGCCCAGCTCCGCATCAAGGGGTACGAAACCGCAACGCAGCCGGAATTCAGGACCCTCCTGGAGAAGGACCGCACCCCAAAGGGTGTCAAGGAGTACCACTCCAGGTACTCCTTCCCTGTGTTCAACCTCATCCTGGGCCTGGTGGGCATCAGCTTCGGGATCCAGCGACCCCGGTCGCCCCGTCATACCGGGTTCATCTTCGGGATCGTCACGATCCTGGGCTATTATCTGGTGTTCGTGCTCGCGGACCGTCTGGTCAAGTCCGGCCTCATGGACCCTGTGATCGGCGCCTGGGCGCCCGACATTGCCTTCGCCGCCGTACTGGCCCTGGTGTGGCTGCGGCAGACATTCGCCCGGGGTGATCGGGTATGACGGACATCCTCAGCAAGTACATCTTCAGGAGGGCGGCGCTGATGAGCGGCGCTGCGTGGGCAAGCCTGACACTCCTGGTCTTCGTCTCCGTGTTTCTCGGAAACCTCAGCCAGTTTGCCGAATATGACGCCCCGGGGTCGGTGATAGCCATGTTCATGTGGTATTCCCTGCCGCGCATCGCACACTGGGTGCTCCCATTCTCCGTGTGCATCGGCGTGGTGTCGGCCCAGGCAACCTTTTCACGCCACGTGGAGACCATCGCCATGCAGGCCTGCTCGGTATCCTTCTGGCGCCTGAGCGTGCCCTACATCGCGGTGAGCCTCATCGCCGCCCTCATCATGGGCGCGCTCTCCTTCACCGTGTACCCCATGGCCCAACGCCAGGCGGAAAAGATCGAGAAGATCTCCATAAAGAAGAAGGGCGTCCCGGGGTCCTTTTCCGCAAACGGCGGCAAATTCAGGGTGGGGGGCGACATCTACCATATCACCATGCTCGACATCTCCTCGGGTGCCATGCGGAACATCACGTGCTACCGCACCATCTCGGGAAGGCTCTCCTCAATCATCCGTGCCGGGAACGCGTCCTGGGACGGTACTGCATGGAAGACGGACCGCATGGAGGTGATGCACCTGTCGGGAACAGCTCTCGACGTCTCTGCGGGACCTGGTGTCCTGCCGCTGGCCCAACCTCCTGCAGAACTCGTCTTTGCGCGGCCCAGGACAGACATTCTCACCCTGCGGGAACTCTTCGAGTACCGGGCGCGCCTCAAGGAGGACCACATCAGGTCCGTGAACCTGGATACGCAGATCCACGGCCGCATCAGCTTTGCGGCGGCACCCTTCATCATGACCCTGCTGGTGCTCCCCTTCGGCCTGCGGTTCCCCCGCGCCGGCGGCATAGCACGCGGTATCTCCATCGGCATCATCCTGGGCCTGTCCTACTGGGCGGTCCACTCGGCCATGACGAGCGCCGGGATGGCGGGCTACGTGCCTCCCGCGCTGGCCGCATGGTCGTCCGGCATCCTGGCGCTTGCCGCCGGGTCGTATCTCATGGTTATGAGGAGGTCAACCTATGGCTGACGTCATCATCGTCGGAGCGGGTCCGGCGGGTATCTTCGCCGCCCTGGAACTCGTCGGCAAGGATCCTGGACTCGACATCGTCATGGTCGAGCAGGGCAATGACATCCATGCCCGCACCCGATCCGGGAAGGAGATGCTCATCGGATGGGGAGGAGCAGGGGCGTACAGCGACGGCAAGCTCACCATCTCCACGGACGTGGGCGGCCAGCTCTCGAGCCTCATTTCCGACGAGGAGCTCATGGGCCTTCTCGAGCAGGTTGATGCCGTCTACCGGAGCTACTCACCCGGGGCGGACCTGTTCTGCGTGGGCAGCGACGACGCCCTGGCCATCGCCGCCCAGTCGCGCCTGGCAGGACTGGTCTACGTGCCCACCCGGGTGCGCCATATCGGCACCGAGAACCTCCTCATCATGCTGGAGCGGGTGCGGGGCGAACTCGACTCCCGCGTCCGCATGATCTTCAACACCCAGGTGAGCGAGATCCTCACGCAGGGAGACGCAGCGACCGGCGTGGTGCTCTCCGACGGCACCGTGCTCCATGCGCGGCGCGTCATCGCGGCCCCGGGCAGGGTGGGCTCCGGCTGGATGTCACTCCAGGCGAAAAAGCTCGGACTCCAGACGCACCCCAACCCCGTGGACCTCGGGGTCCGGGTTGAGCTCCCCGCTGCGGTCCTGGAGCACCTCACCAGCAAGGCCTATGAGACCAAGTTCATCCACTACTCCCGCACCTTCGACGACAAGGTGCGCACCTTCTGCATGAACCCGTACGGAGAGGTTGTCATCGAGACCCTGGGCGACATCGTCACCGTGAACGGCCACTCCTGGGCCAACAAGCGCACCGAGAACACGAACTTCGCGGTGCTCGTGAGCGCGGACTTCACCGAGCCCTTCGACGACCCCATCGGGTACGGCGAGTCCGTGGCCCGCCTGGCCAACATGCTGGGCAAGGGCGTCATCGTGCAGCGGTTGGGAGACCTTCTTGGCGGCAGGCGCACCACCGAGGAGCGGCTGGCAAAATCAGCGACCCGGCCCACCCTCAGGCAGGCCACGCCGGGTGACCTGAGCTTCTGCATCCCCTACCGCATCCTCACCGACATCGAGGAGATGCTGGCCGGGCTCGACAAGGTGGCTCCAGGCGTCAACGCCGCCCATACCCTGCTGTACGGCATCGAGGTCAAGTTCTACTCCAACAGGATCCGGCTCGGGCCCGACCTCCAGTCGCAGATCAGGGGACTCTACGTCATCGGGGACGGTGCCGGGCTGACCCGGGGCCTCATCCAGGCGAGCTGCTCGGGAATCATCGCGGCCAGGGCCATCCTCGCAGGCGGATGACGCCGCACCGGGTGCTCAGTGGCCGTTGGCGCCATTTTTCGCTTGAACAGCCAACCGCATGTATACTATCGTTTGCCAGCTTCAACCTGAGGTCTACTATCTGAAAGAGGGAGAATGTCATGGCGAAAAAGTACGTGTATCTCTTCGGTGGCAGGGGCACCAAGGCAGAGGGCAATGCTGACATGAAGGCCACCCTTGGGGGAAAGGGCGCAAACCTCGCGGAAATGACCAACCTCGGTATCCCGGTCCCCCCGGGATTCACCATCTCCACGGAAATGTGCGCCGTGTACTACGAGACCAAGGGCCTGCCCAAGGATCTGAAGACCCAGGTGAAGGAAGCCATCAAGAAGGTGGAACGCGCCATGGGACTGGGCTTCGGCGACCCCGAGGCGCCGCTGCTCTTCTCGGTCCGCTCCGGCGCCAGGGCGTCCATGCCGGGCATGATGGACACTGTTCTGAACCTGGGCATCAACGACGAGACCGTGCACGGCCTCATCAAGATGAGCGGCAACGAGCGTTTCGCCTGGGACTGCTACCGCCGCTTCATACAGATGTACGGCGAGGTGGTCATGGGCGCCGACTACGACGAACTCGAGGAGGAGCTGGAGAAGGCCAAGAAGAAGAAGGGCGTGAAGCTCGACACCGATCTGGACGCCAAGGACCTGAAGAAGCTCGTGGCGGTCATGAAGGAAAAGGTGAAGAAGCTCACCGGGCACGACCTGCCCTCCGACCCCATGGACCAGATCTGGGGCGGCATCGAGGCGGTGTTCCGGTCATGGAACACCCCCCGGGCCATCACCTACCGCAAGCTGAACGCCATCCCCGACGACTGGGGCACCGCGGTGAACGTGCAGGCCATGGTCTTCGGAAACATGGGTGAATCGTCCGCCACGGGCGTGGCCTTCACCCGCGACCCCGCCACCGGCGAGCACGTGTTCTACGGGGAGTACCTCAAGAACGCCCAGGGCGAGGACGTGGTGGCTGGCATCCGCACACCCCAGCCCATCAACGTGAAGGGCAAGCGGAGCAAGGCCGACGTCTCCATGGAGGAGGCCCTGCCGGAACAGTATGCCCAGCTCGTGGAGATCTACGAGACCCTGGAGAAGCACTACCGCGACATGCAGGACATCGAGTTCACCATCCAGGAGGGCAACCTCTGGATGCTCCAGACACGGACCGGCAAGCGCACCGCCGCAGCCGCGGTCCACATCGCGGTGGACATGGTGAACGAGGGCCTCATCACGAAGAAGGAGGCCGTGCAGCGGGTAAGTCCGGACCAGATCGACCAGCTCCTGCACCCGCAGATCGACCCCAAGGCCAAGAAGACCATCATCGGCAAGGGGCTGCCTGCGTCCCCCGGGGCCGCCGTGGGCCGGGTGGTGTTCTCCGCGGAGGACGCCGAGGCCGAGGTGAAGAAGGGCAAGAAGGTCATCCTGGTCCGCGTGGAGACATCCCCCGAGGACATCCACGGCATGAACGTGGCCCAGGGCATCCTCACCGCCAGGGGCGGCATGACCTCCCACGCGGCCGTGGTGGCCCGCGGCATGGGCAAATGCTGCGTGTCCGGCGTGCCCGACCTCGTGGTGGACTATGCCAAGCAGAAGTTCACCCTGGGCGGCGAGACGGTGAAGAAGGGCGACTTCATCTCCCTGGACGGCACGAAAGGCGAGGTGATCCTCGGCGAGTGCAAGACCACCCCGCCGTCGCTCTCCGGCGCCTTCGGCACCCTCATGAAGTGGGCCGACGACTTCCGCAGGCTCGGGGTGCGCACCAATGCGGACACCCCCAAGGATGCCAAGGTGGCACGCGAGTTCGGGGCCGAGGGCATCGGCCTGTGCCGCACCGAGCACATGTTCTTCGAGGCGGACAGGATACTTGCCGTGCGCGAGATGATCCTGGCCAACGACGTGAAGGGCCGCAGAAAGGCCCTTGACAAGATCAAGCCCATGCAGAAGGGCGACTTCAAGGAGATCTTCCGGGTCATGGACGGGCTGCCCGTAACCATCCGGCTCCTGGACCCGCCGCTCCACGAGTTCCTGCCCCACACCGAGGCTGAGCTCGCCGAGGTGGCCAAGGCCTTGAAACAGCCGCTTGCCGAGGTGAGGACAAAGCGGGACGCCCTCCATGAGGCGAACCCCATGCTGGGCCACCGCGGCTGCAGGCTCGGCATCACCTTCCCCGAGATCTACGAGATGCAGGTGCGCGCCATCATCGAGGCCGCCTGCGAGGTGAAGAAGGAGAACATCGATGTGGAGCCCGAGATCATGATCCCGCTGGTGGGTCATGTGAACGAGCTTGCAGAGCTGAGGAAGATGACCGTGGAGGTCTCCGACGAGATCATCAGGAAGTACGGCGTCAAGCTCCCCTACATGGTGGGCACCATGATCGAGCTGCCCCGGGCCGCGGTGACCGCCGACAAGATCGCCGAGCAGGCCGAGTTCTTCTCCTTCGGCACCAACGACCTGACCCAGACCACCTTCGGCCTGTCCCGGGACGATGCGGGCAAGTTCCTGCCCGACTACGTGGAGAAGAAGGTCCTGCCCAAGGACCCCTTCCAGGCCCTTGACCAGGAAGGCGTGGGCGAGCTGGTGCGCATCGGCATCGAGAAGGGCAGGAAGACCCGGAAGAAGCTCAAGGTCGGCATCTGCGGGGAGCACGGCGGAGAACCTTCGTCCATCGAGTTCTGCCACAAGGTGGGCATGAACTACGTGAGCTGCTCGCCGTACCGGGTGCCCATCGCCAGGCTGGCAGCAGCCCACGCTGCCATGCAGGACGAGAAGAAAAAGAAGTGATCATCAGCTTCGAGGGCGGGGAGGGCACTGGCAAGACCACCTGCGTGGACCATCTCTGCTCCCATCTGAACGGGAAAGGGCTGCCGTGGCTCTCGCTGAGAGAGCCCGGCGGCTCCCTTCTTTCCGAGGAGATCCGGGCCCTGTTCCTGCACCGGGACATGGACGCCATGACTGAACTCCTCCTCGTCCTGGCATCCCGTGCCCGGAATATCAGCAGTATCATCGAACCGGGCCTCGCAGAAGGCAAGATCGTCGTCATGGACCGCTTCGTGGACTCCACCCTGGTCTACCAGGGCCTCATGGGCGGGCTCGGCGTGGACAGGGTCAGGGAGATAATGGAAATCACCGGCACCTGGTTGGAGCCGGACCTCACCTGTGTCCTGGATGTCCCGGCCGAGGTGTCCCTCGCCAGGATCCGGCCCGGCGACCGGTTCGAGAGCAGGGACATGACGTACCACCGCAACCTGAGGGATGCCTTCCTTTCCGTGTGCACTCAGAAGCGGCACCGCGTCATCGATGCGGCGAGACCCGCCGACACGGTCGTGGGCGATGTGATACGCATTGTCGACACCCTGCTGGGAGCGCATTTCCGCTGAGAAAATCACGAAACCTGTTGAAACTTTACCTGATAGCAATTATTATTAGCAATCGAACACGATCCGAGTCAGTCCGTACAGCGACAACCCGGGTTCCCGGGCCATGAAAGGGGGAAGGAAGATGCGCAGTGTGAGTTATGTTCTCATCGTCACCGTAGCGGCCCTGTTCCTGCTGAACTCCACAGGCTGCACCACTGATCCGTACACGGGCGAGCAGAAGGTGAGCAAGGCTGCCATCGGCGGCCTCGTAGGGGCTTTGGGCGGTGCTGCCGTTGGTGCCGCAGTGAGCAAGGACAAGCGCAAGGGCGCCCTCATCGGGGCAGGCGTGGGCGGCCTGACCGGCGCAGGGGTGGGCTACTACATGGACCGCCAGGAGGCCAAGCTCCGTGAAAAGCTCCAGGGCACCGGCGTGAGCGTGACCCGCCAGGGTGACAACCTCATCCTCAACATGCCGGGCAACATCACCTTCAAGACCGACAGCGCGGACATCAACGCCGGCTTCTACGACGTCCTGAACTCCGTGGGCCTGGTGCTCAAGGAGTTCGACAAGACCCTCATCGACGTGTACGGCCATACGGACAGCGTGGGCAGCGACGCCTACAACCAGACCCTGTCCGAGAGAAGGGCCGCCAGCGTGGGGCAGTATCTCATCTCCCAGGGCATCGACGGGAGGAGGGTGATCACCCAGGGCTTCGGCGAGACGAGGCCCATCGCCAGCAACGATACCGAGGCGGGACGCTCGCAGAACCGCCGCGTGGAGCTCCAGCTGACACCGCTCACCCAGTGACGGGCTCGGAAAAGAAGGGCTGCGCCGGCATAACAGGCGCAGCCCATGGTTTTCCCCGGGTTATTCCCTCGGTTGTGGCTGTTCAGGATTTCCGACGCCGGTAGGTCCCGCTTCTCCCGCCGGATTTCTCCTCCAGGCGGATGTCGCTGATGGTCATGGACTTGTCCATGGCCTTTACCATGTCGTAGATGGTGAGCAGCGCCACGCTCACGGCATGCAGGGCTTCCATCTCCACGCCCGTGACGCCCTTCACCTTCACAACGGCCTGGACCTCGATGGCGTGGGCCTTCTCGTCGGGATGGAATTCCACGGAGACGTGGTCGATGGGCAGGGGGTGGCACAGGGGGATGACCGTGCCGGTCTGCTTGGCCGCCATGATGCCCGCGAGCTGCGCCGTGGTGAGCACGTTGCCCTTCCTGCCCGAGTCATCTACCACCGCCCGGAATGTGTCGGGGCCGAGGCGTATGACGCCGCTGGCCCGCGCGATGCGACGGCTGACCCGTTTCCCGCCCACGTCCACCATGGAGACGCGACCCTTCCGGTCGATGTGGGTCAGGGCCATGGGCTCGGCCTAGTCATCAGAGGATGACGTCTTGTCTGCGGTTGACGGAGATCCCGGGGCGCTTTCCGGGGATGAGGATCCCTCGGAACTATCCTTGGGTGCCGAGCGTTTCGCGTAATCGGTCATGTACCAGCCGGAGCCCTTGAGCTGGAAGGACGAGCGGGATATGAGCCGCTTCGCCTTGCCGCCGCACGTGGGGCACTTGTTCAGCGGCGCATCGCTGAACTTCTGCATGGCCTCAAATTCACTGTTGCATTTCAAACACTTATATTCATAGATGGGCATTCAGATTCCTCCCTGCATCCTGTACGATGTGGTCGTTATATAGTGGCGCCGCCATGAGCTTGTCAAGGAGCGAGAGCACCCTGGGCAGGCCCGTGACCGGATTCTTGGCCAGGAAGACTCTGGTCAGCGCGTCCACCAGGACCTCCTCCTCACGGCTTTCACCGAAGAAGTCCGCCTTGCCCGTGGTGAACCGGTGGATGTGGAGGAGCTCGTGGGTCATGATGAAGGTGATGAGCGAGAGCAGGTCGATGGAGGGATTGGCCCTGAGAAAGTCCAGGATCTCCCTGTCCTGCAGGCACACCCGGTAATAGTGCTCAGGGCCGCACACGCTCTGCTCGACCCGGATGAGCTGTGCGAAGACCCCATCCCTGGGTTCTTCCGCATCGAACTCCCGGAGCGTCTTCACGTCGTAGACGTTCCGGGTGTCCCAGTCGAGCTCCTTGCGGACGATATTCTCAGCCAGGGACGATCCGTACCTGACGGTCATCCTGTGCTCGGGCCTGAAGTATGCCATGATGTCCCATTGTAGGGGGCAAGCCGGAAAAAGGCAAGCCCCCGGAGGCTCTAGAGGTCCCTCCCCACGGCCTGGGCGATGCGCCGGACGCCTTCCATGACCTTCTTGAACTCAGCTGGCCTCAGCGACTGGGGTCCGTCGGACAGTGCCTCCTCGGGCCTGGGGTGCACCTCGATCATGAGCCCGTCAGCGCCCGCGGCGATGGCGGCGTACGACATGGCCTCCACGTAGCGGGCATGGCCGGTGCCGTGCGACGGGTCCACGATGACCGGGAGGTGGGTCTTCTCCTTGAGCACTGGCACAGCGGACAGGTCCAGGGTGTTGCGTGTGGCGGTCTCGAAGGTGCGGATGCCCCGTTCGCACATGATCACCTGGCTGTTCCCTCCTGCCATGACATACTCGGCGGACATGAGAAACTCCTCGATGGTCGTGGACATGCCGCGCTTGAGCAGCACCGGCTTGTTCGTCCTGCCCACCTCCTTGAGGAGCTGGAAATTCTGGATGTTCCTGGCGCCGATCTGCAGACAGTCGGCATTCTCCAGGATGACCTCGATGCTGGCGATGTCCATGACCTCGGTGACCACGGGTATCTTGTACTCCTCCCTGGCCATGGACAGGAGGAGCAGGCCGTCGTTCTTCAGGCCCTGGAAGGCATACGGCGAGGTCCTGGGCTTGAACGCGCCGCCGCGCAGGATATGGCCGCCGCTCTCCTTGATGGCCCGGGCCACCTCCATGATCTGGTCCCTGGATTCCACGGCGCAGGGCCCCGCCATGACGGCGATCCGCCTGTTCCCCACCTTGACCCCCATGCCCAGGTCCACCACGGTGGGCTCCGTCTTGGTCTCCCGGGACGCGAGCTTGTAGGGGCTCAGGATCCGGATGACCTTCTCCACCCCGGGCTGCGCCTCCAGGCACGTGAGGCGCTCCTTGCCGCGCTCGTCGCCCACCGCACCCAGCAGGGTCCGCTCGGATCCCACGCTCTCGTGGATGCGGTACCCGAAGGATTCGATGAGCATCTTTACATGGTCGATCTGTTCCTGACTGGCTCCCTTTTTCATGGAAATAATCACACTGGCCTCCTTGTTGTTTTCGTGCCGTGTGTGTCATTCCCCGGGGCCATACAGGAAAAGGCCGTGGGGAGGTGACCACCCACGGCCTTTGTGTTCGCGTACGAACAGCTCAGCCCACAGGCGGCCACTCCCGAAACCAGAAATAATAGCCGAAATATGTGGATTCTGATGCCGTTCTCATGGCACGCTTATGCCAGACTTTTCACGTCAGGGCAAGGGGAATTTCACAGCGGCAGGCTGTCCCCTGTCCATCCATGTCCTTGAATTCCCCATGAAGATCTGGTAACACACCATCACCCTGCTGCAGATCCAAGGGAACCCGGTGAGAATCCGGGGCGGGGCCGCCGCTGTGAACGGGTAGTCCGGCCTGACAAGCCACTGCGGGAGCGGGAAGGCAAGGCCGGGAAGACACCGTGAGCCAGAAGACCTATCTGTGGTACGGACTACACCCGCGTGCCCGGGTGGAGACTCCAAGGGAATACTTCTCTGGAGGTGTCCACATGCACCGTCTTTCACCGGCCTTTCCCTGTGTCGTCGTTTCAGCCCTCCTCCTTGTTGTCCAGGTTCCCGCCCACGCGGCTTCCGAGGTCTTCATCACCGTGACCCCCACGGTCCGGGCGGAACAGCAGGGCACGGCGGCGGACAAAACGCCCACCGCGTTCATGGACATCATCACCCCTGGACCCGAGTCCTCCGGCGTCACCAACACGCTCGAGGCGCTGAGAAGGTCGTCCTCGGTGGACTTTTCAGATTACGGGGGTGCACCCACGTCGCCTGTGACCCTGCGCGGATCAAACTACCGGGAAACCCTCATCATGCTGGACGGCATACCGCTGAACCCAGTCACCGGGGACCTGGTGGACGTAACCCGCTACCTGCTGCCGGACATCGACCGCATCGAGGTGATCAAGGGGAGCAACAGCGCCTCCTTCGGCAAGTCGGCCATGGGCGGGACGGTGAACATCGTGACCCGCGATCCCGCGGAGATGGACGAGGTCGACCTCACCGCCACCCAGGGTTCCTCCGGGATGGGTCTCTACCACGGCCGTGCAAGCATGAAGCTCGGCCGAACGGGCGTGCTCGCGACCATCACCCGTGCGTTCAGCGACAACGACTTCCGCTATGACCGGGATGACGGCACGCGCGCCACGAGGCAGAACAACGGTGTGGAGAACACCACTGGCCTGCTCAAGGCCACCTTCGACGTCCAGGGGTGGAAGACCTCGCTCATGGGAAGCTTCATCGACCAGTTCGCAGGGTCCCCGGGCAGCGAGGGATCGGCCGGGTATCTCACGCCCCACGACAAGGTGAGCTCCGTCCAGGCCACGTACCTGGCCCGGACCTCCCGGGAGCTGACCCCCGATCAGTCCATCGACCTGCGGGCCTGGATGCTCACCAGCAGGACACACACCGAAAGCATCCCCTTCGGGGACAGCAGGACCAGGCTCGTCCAGGAAAGTGGTGCAGTGTCCTATGAACGGAGGTTCGGGGTCTTCTCCATCGCGCCCCGGGCGGAGTACCTCCAGGAACGCATGAGCAGCGACGATTACGGCAGGCACACCAGGGGAACCCTGAGCGGCGTCATGTCCGCCGAGATGGATGCGCAGCCCTTCCTGGTACAGCTCACCGGCAGGTGCGACGACAGCTCCCGGTTCGGCAGCCGCCTGTCCTACCACGCCGGGGCCTCATGGAAGGCCCTCGACCACGTCCAGTTCAGGGCCAACGTAGGCACCGGGTATGTGGAACCCACCATGGGGCAGCTGTACGCCCCCTCGAGCTGGTACACCTTCATCCCGAACCCCGACCTCGAGCCGGAAAAATCCCTGGGCTTCGATGCGGGGCCCAGCCTCACCTTCACCAGCTTCGGGGCCGGGGTGAACTACTTCCATACCAGATACCGGGACCTCATCAAGATGGACTTCCCCGAGGCCGAAGCCTTCACCTATGTGAACGTTGACGAGGCCAGGTCCCACGGCATGGAGGCCAACGCGTGGCTCGCCCCCGCCGATCAGGTCATGCTCCAGGCGAACTACACCCTGACCCGCTCCACCTACGAGAGCGGCACCTACGAGGGCAACGAGATGAAGCAGAAGCCAAGACAGGTGCTGAACCTGCAGGCGGACTGGTTCCCCGAGATCGCGGGCAGGGCCGCCACGTTCAGCGTGGCGTACCAGATCAGGGGGGCAACCTATGCGGACGAGGCCAACACGGAGCGGACCCGCACCCGCTACCTCCTCCACACCGGGGTCATCTATGACGTGGGACCCAATGCAGACATCTCCTTCAAGGTGGACAACCTCCTGGACGACCAGTCGCCCGAATACGTGGACAAGACCCCCTGGGGAACCTTCTGGTATCCCGTGGCAGGCAGGACCTACCGCTTTGCCGCAAAGGTGGCCTTCTAGGCTGCATGCCCTTGTTGACAAAGCGTTGCCTGATCCGTGATAATCACGGCCCAGAAGAACCTGGAATGGAGGTCTCATGCTTGTCTTCAACACGGCCGGAGAATCGCACGGCCGCGGTGTCTTCGCCTTCCTGGACGGCCTGCCCGCAGGACTCGTGGTTGACAGGGAGCTCATTGACCGCGACCTGGCGCGCCGCCAGATGGGATACGGCAGGGGAGGCCGCATGGCCATCGAGAAGGACCGGGTGGACGTGCTCTGCGGCATCCGCGGCGGCCGCACCCTGGGCAGCCCCGTGCTTCTGGCCGTGTGGAACGCCGATTTCGAGAACTGGAAGGACCACATGGACCCCTGGTCCATCGCACCGGGCAGGGAACTCCACACACCCCGGCCCGGACACGCCGATCTGGCGGGCGCGGCCCGCTTCCGTCACCTTGACCTGCGCAACGTCCTGGAGCGCTCCAGCGCCCGCGAAACCGCGGGCCGGGTGGCAGCGGGGGGGCTGCTTCGGTCCTTCCTTGCAGCCCTGGGCGTGCATGTCCACTCCTGGGTGACGCGGATCGGACAGGCGGTCTTCGAGGGACCC
Organism: Deltaproteobacteria bacterium; assembly: GCA_029547045.1. Classification (GTDB taxonomy): domain Bacteria; phylum Desulfobacterota; class Desulfomonilia; order UBA1062; family UBA1062; genus MWEI01. Next base: position 49,051 of record JAKPQL010000006.1, read on the forward strand.
TATTCCCGGGAGCTGCTCGATGCATCCAGCGTGTTCTGCCCTGACCCGCAGGCGACCAAGGCCATGGAACAGGCCATAGACCAGGCTTACGAGCAGGGCGACTCCCTGGGAGGCGACTTCACGGTGGTGGTGTCCGGGCTCCCCGCGGGCATCGGCTCGTACACCCAGTGGAACCAGCGCCTGGACGCCCTGCTCAGCATGCACCTCATGTCCATCCCGGCCATCAAGGCCGTGCAGATAGGAGCGGGCATCGCATGCGGGGGGTTGCCCGGATCCCGGGTCCACGACCCCATCCTGCCCACCAGGCCCAGGTCCAGGCCCACCAACAATGCAGGCGGGCTGGAGGGAGGCATGTCGAACGGCGAGCCCGTCGTCCTCAGGTGCACCATGAAGCCCATCCCCACGCTCACCAGAGGGCTGCCCACCTTCGACATGCGCACCGGCGAGGAGACCGCGGCACACTACGAGCGCTCGGACGTGTGCGCCGTGCCCGCGGCCTCTGTGGTTGGCGAGGCCATGACCATCATCGCAGTGACGGGGGCCATCCTGTCCGGGTTCTCCCAGCCGAGCATGGCCGCCCTCAGCCAGGCCTTTGCCGAGCAGAGACGGTTCTGGGAGGGTCTGTGATCTTTCTCACCGGCTTCATGGGCTCCGGCAAGAGCACGGTGGGCAGGAAGCTCGCCCAGCGGCTCGACGTGCCCTTCATAGACCTGGACGAGGTCATCAGCACCAGGGCAGGCAGCAGCATCCGGGACATCTTCGCCTGCGCCGGAGAGTCCGCCTTCCGTGCCCTGGAACGCCAGGCGCTCCTCGACGTGGCCCTGTCCGAACATGATGCCGTGGTGGCCACGGGCGGGGGGCTGCCCGTGGACCCTGCGAACCGCGCAGTCATGAAGGCATGCGGGTCCGTGGTGCACCTGAAGGCGTCCTTCGAAACACTGGCGGCACGCATCCCCGAAGACCGGGGAAGGCCCCTGTGGGACGGCAACGCCCGGGACCTGCTGGAGAGCAGGACCCCGGCATACGAAGACGCCGATTTCACCGTGCACACGGACGGCCTGGGGGTCCACGAGGCGGCGGAGGTCCTGGCTGACCAGGCCCGTTCCCTGCCCGCGCCCGTGCCGGTCCTGGTCCCCGCATCCCCGTACCCGGTGTATATCGGTCGCGGGATCTTCCCGGATATCCGGAAGTTAGTCCACCGCCACGTGCGGCCCGAGGGGATCTTCGTCATGGCGGACGAGAACGTGCTCGCGCACCACGGCACCACCATCCGTTCCAGCCTGTCCAGGACGAGGCACGCAGTCATGTCCGTCCCCTCGGGAGAGCAGTCAAAGTCGGCCCCCTTCCTCTTGAAGGTCCTGGACGAGATGTTCTCTGCCCAGGTGAACAGGCAGTGGATCTGCCTCGCCGTCGGCGGGGGCGTGACCGGTGACCTGGCCGCCTTCGCTGCCAGCATCTACATGCGCGGCATCCCGGTTGTCCAGGCTCCCACAACGCTCCTGGCCATGGTGGATTCCAGCATCGGCGGCAAGACCGGCATCGACGTGAGGCAGGGGAAGAACCTTGTGGGGACGTTCCACCAGCCGCTGCTGGTGCTCAGTGATCTGGACTTCCTCGCCACGCTGAATCCTGTGCTCACCAGGGACGCCATGGCCGAGGTGGTGAAGTACGGCATCATCATGGACAGGCACCTGTTCGAGCACCTTGAGACGGAGGACGATCTCGATTACCACAGGGTCGTCCACCTGTGCGTTTCTGACAAGGCAGCCGTGGTGAGCAGGGACGAACGGGAAGGGGGCCTGCGGAGGATCCTGAACTTCGGCCATACCATGGGCCACGCCATGGAGCTGGCGCTTCACTACGAAACGAGCCACGGCCGGGCGGTTTCCGCTGGCATGTACTTCGCGGTGTGGCTCTCCCGGATCATGGGGCTCCTGGATCCGCGGGAGGCAGAGAGGGCCTTCCGGGTCATCAGGAAGTGGTCGTACCCGGTGGAGGAGCTCTCCTTCCCCCACCCGGACCACGTGGGCGCGGCGCTCGCCACGGACAAGAAATCCACCTCCGAAGGCATCCACTTTGTGTTGACTCCAGGCATCGGTGATGTTACCGTGAAAAAGCTCACTGGTTCTCAAATATTAGGTGCATATGGCCGGTTCGTCAGAGAAAGTGCAGAAGGCCTTTGATGAGGGCAGGTTCCTGGATGTTCTCCGGGAGGCCAAGTCGCGGCGGAACCCGGAGGACAAGCTGCTCGCTGGAGTGTCCCTCTTCAGGCTCGGCAGGTACGGGGAGGCCCTCGAGGTCCTGGACAGGATCGCCCGGCAGGCCCAGAGCCTGACCAGGTCCCTGTACTACCTGGCCCTCATCCACCGGCAGCGGGGCGACGAGGAGACCGCCCGGGCGCTCCTGCAGAAGTACCTTGCCGTGTACCCCGAGGACGACGAGGCCAGGGACACCCTGGAAGGCAAACCGAGCGCCGGCGGGGAGCTCATGAAGGAGCCCTCCCTTGAGCTGGCCAAGGTGTACGCCCAGCAGGGGCATTACGAGCAGGCACTGGACATCTATGCGCAGGTGAACCACATGGGCGCCCTTGACGAGGCATCCCGTCAGGAGGCGCTCGGCGTGCAGAACCTCTACTTGAGGAAGACCCTGGAAGGTTGGCTGATGAGGCTGAAGAGATGAAGATACTGCTGCTGAACGGTCCCAATCTGAACCTGCTGGGTACCCGGGAGACCACTATCTACGGGGCAACGAGCCTGGGCGACATCGAGGCCAGGGTCAGGAACAAGGCACTCGCCGTTGGCTGCGAGGTGGAGTTCTTCCAGTCCAACCACGAGGGCGAGCTCATCGAAAAGGTGCAGGCCGCTTCACGGCAGGAGATCGACGTCATCATCATCAACCCCGGCGGGTACACCCACACCTCTGTGGCGCTCCGCGACGCCCTGCTGGCCGTGGGCATCCCCTTCATCGAGGTGCACCTGAGCAGGGTGGCGGCAAGGGAAGGCTTCCGCCAGGTCAACTACTTCTCCGACATCGCCTCAGGGACCATATCCGGACTCGGCCCGCTGGGCTACGAACTCGCCCTGGAAGCGGCCCGGACCCTCTATGGAAAGAAGGCTCAGTAGGGCCCGCGCCTATCTCAAGGGGTTGGACGCGATCCTTCTCCTGTCGCGCCCCAGCATCACCTACCTGAGCGGGTACACGGGCTCGGACGCCGTATACCTGTTCACCGAGGACCGGTCCTTCCTCTTCGTGGACTCGCGGAACACCCTCCAGGCCGGCCAGGAGAGCACCTGCGAGGTGCGCGAGATACGAAGGCGCTGGGAGGACATCCACGAGGTCCTCAAGGAGACCGGCATCAGGACCCTGGGCCTGGAGTCCAACATCCTGGACCTGGACAGCTTCATCAGGATGAAGGACCTGTACCGGGGCATCGAGATGACGCCCATGGGCGGCCAGCTCAGGAACCTCCGTTCCATCAAGGACGGCAACGAACACGCCGCCATGCGCCGGGCCGCCATCGTGTCCGAGCAGGCCCTTGAGGCTGTGCTCGGCAGGGGCATCGTGGGGCGCCGGGAGCAGGACGTGTCCCTTGACCTTGAGTGGGAAATGAGGACAAGGGGTGCCTCCGCCGCTTCCTTCGAGCTCATCGTGGCCTCGGGCCCACGCTCCGCCATGCCTCACGGCACTGCCTCGGCACGCGTGATCGGAGATGGCGAGGCCGTGATCATCGACTTCGGCTGCATCCTGGACGGGTACTGCTCGGACCAGACCGTGACCTTCCTCACCGGGCCCATGGAGGACGGCTTTTCCCAGGCGTACCGGGCCGTATGGGAGGCTCAGGACAAGGCCATCAGGGCCGTGGCCCCCGGGGTGAAGGCCTCCGAGGTGGACAGGGTCGCCCGGGATCACCTCGCCTCTGCAGGCCTGGCGTCGTACTTCGGACATGGCCTTGGACACGGCGTGGGCATTGAGGTGCACGAGGCTCCCACGGTCTCCTCTTTGTCCGAGGATGTCCTTGAGGAGGGCATGGTCATCACCATCGAGCCCGGCGTGTACCTCCCCGGGAAGTACGGCATCAGGCTCGAGGACATGGTGGTGGTGACAGATAATTCTTGCAACCGCCTCACAAATATTGCTAAGGAAACCATCAGAATCGTCAGCCAGAGGTGAGGTTCCATGCAGTACTCAACAGCGCAGTTCAGGAAGAACCTGAAGATCGAGATCGACGGTGAGCCGTTCACCATCGTCGACTTCCAGCACGTGAAGCCGGGCAAGGGCGGCGCCTTTGTACGCACCAAGATCAAGAGCCTGATCACCGGCAGGGTGAACGACATCACCTTCCGCTCCGGGGAGAAGGTGGACGTGCCCGACCTTGAAGAGAGGCGTATGTCGTACCTCTACCAGGACGAGTCCGGGTACTGCTTCATGGATACGCAGACCTACGAGCAGATGACCCTGACCAAGGACCAGATGGGGGACGCCCTGGGCTACCTGAAGGAGAACGTTGAGGTGGAGGTCCTGCTGCACAACGGATCGGCCATCGGCGTGGAACTCCCCATGTTCATGGAGCTCGAGGTGGTGGAGACCGACCCCGGGCTCAAGGGAAACACCGCATCCGGCGGATCGAAGCCCGCCAGGCTGGAGACCGGGGTCACCATCCAGGTTCCCCTGTTCATCAGCGTGGGCGAGATCGTGAAGGTGGATACCAGGACCGGGGACTACATCGAACGGGTGGGCTGATGAACATCAAGACCGTGCGGGACCTCATCGAGCTCATCAAGGAAACCGACGTGGTGGAGATCGAGTGGACCCCGGAGCGCATCCACATCGTGAGAAGACAGGGTGGCTATGAGCCCGCTCTCAAGGGTGCCCTGGAGAATGACCGGGCCCGGGTGAGCGTGAAGGAGAAGCACACGGTCACCGTGACATCCCCCCTCGTGGGTACCTTTTACCGCTCCCCCTCCCCGGAGACGCCGCCCTTCGTCAAGGTGGGTGACCGCGTCACCAAGAACCAGGTGCTGTGCGTCATCGAGGCCATGAAGCTCATGAACGAGATCGAGTCCCACGTGGACGGCGTCGTGGCGGCCATCCTCAAACAGGACGGCGAACGGGTGGGATACGGAGACCAGCTCTTCATCATAGAGGAGTTGTGAAGGTCTGGCTGTTCCTCCACGAGGCTCGGTGCCCTGCCGGCCTTGCCATGAAGAAGGACCTGGATCTGTTCGATGCCGTGCGCGGGGGAACCCTGCAGGGGGCATTTCGCATCTACAACTGGTCCGAGCCCGCCGTTACCATCGGCCACCACCAGAAATCCATCACCTTCTTCGACAGGGAAACGGTCCTCCCGGTACTGCGCAGGCCGACAGGGGGCGGGGCGGTCCTGCACGGGGACGACATCACCTTCAGCCTCTGCGCGCCGCTGGACGGCGCCCTGCCCTCGGGCATCCCCGAATGTGCCCGGACCGTGTCCGCCGTGTTCGCATCCGCACTCAGGCAATGCGGGATGGAGACCTCCGTCAGGGGCGGTTCGCACGCATTCTCTCCGGTCTGCTTCGAGAGGCCGTCGCCCCAGGAGCTCGTGGCATCGGGTTCCAAGATACTCGGGCTCGCCCTGGCACGCACAGGACGGTTCATGCTCGTCCAGGGCGTGCTGCCGCTCAGGGTGGACCGGGGTCTTGCGGGGCGGGTATTCGGCCCAGGACCTGGCGCAGGGCCCAGGGGCATCATGGACCTGTGCGGGGATTTCTGCGTGGAGGACTTCCTAGTCCACCTGAGACAGGCTTTTTCCCTTCAGCTGGGCGTTCTTCTTTCTGAACGCGGCGATGGTGATCACCATGGTGGCACAGAAGACCAGGGCAAAGTAGAACCTGGGTGAGAATACCGCTTCCAGCATCGCCTCCCCGATATAGGAGAACAGCACGATGCTTGGGATGATGCCGAAGGCGGTGGCCTTCATGAAATCGCGCCACCGTACTCCCGTGGCCGCAGCGGCTGAGTTGATCACCATGAAGGGGACGATGGCGATCAGCTGGAACACGAGCACCAGGGCATACCCGTTCCTGCGGATGGCGTTCCTCACCCGCAGGGACTTCCGGGTGCTGCCCCAGGACTCTTCTAGATGCAGGCCCCTGACCAGGAAATAGACCAGGTTCGCGTTCAGGATGCACCCTATGTAGGAGAGCACTATGCCCAGGGGTGCCCCGTAGGCTGATGAACCCGCCATGATGAGGAGGCTCAGGGGGGCTGCCAGCGGCATGGTGGCCACGCAGAGCACGTAGACGAACAGGCCGGAAAGACCGATATTCTGCAGTGCGATCCTCAGGGAGATCCAGTTCTTGAGGGGGTAGGGGTCGATGTAGTGGATGATGCCGAGGATGCTGGAAAATCCAAGGAACACCAGGAACGTTATGATGATGCCCCTCTGTATCTGATGCAGGTTCCCTGTCATGGCGGAAGTCGAGTGCATGGAGTTCTCCTGTCCTGCTCCGGTGCTGTCCTCCTCTCCTCATCGGCATGAACCGTGTTCCCTTGAGCTTATTATACGTTTTCATTGATATTTTCTGATGACAAGATCCGCCTTCCGGGATGCACGGCAGACACCCCCTGCTATCCCCCGCACCGTGCACACGGTGAAGAAGTTCGGTGGATTCCCGGAGGAAAGGTGTGGTATTCTCTCCAGGCAACTGTGACCGACGGATGGAATCTGTACTCCACGCACCATGAAAGGGGATGCTCCATGGTCGATAACCCTTTGGATAAAATGATGAATCCAGCCTCCATCGCCTTTGCTGGCGCAAGCAACACCTTCACCACCATGGGCACCATCCAGTGCATGAACCTCATCACCGGGGGGTTCCCCGGCGAGGTGCTGCCCATCCACCCCCGGGAGACGGTGGTCCTGGGGAGGAAGGCCTACCGGAACGTGGCAGAGCTCCCCCATGCCCCTGACATGGGGGTCCTGGTGGTGCCCACCAGGCTCGTGCCCGATATGGTGGAGGAGTTCGGGAAGATAGGTACCAGGAACCTGGTCATCATCACGGCCGGTTTCAGGGAAACCGGGGAGCATGGCGGGGAGCTGGAGAAGGACCTTGCAGAGCGGGCGCGTCGCTACGGGATCCGGTTTCTCGGCCCCAACTGCCTGGGCATCGTGAACACGCAGCTGCCCCTGAACCTCACCGTTGCCCCCATCCAGGACCTCGACGGATGCCTCGGGCTCGCCTCCCAGAGCGGCACCTACATCGCCCAGGTGGTCTCGTACCTCCACAGGAACGGCATCGCCCTGAGCAAGGCCATCAGCGTGGGGAACGAAACGGACATCAGCCTCATCGACTGCATCGAGTACCTGGGTGCCGACGAGCACACCAGGGCCATAGGACTCTACATCGAGGGTATCCGCGATGCACGGCGCTTCCTCGAGGTCGCTTCCCGGGTGAGCCGCATCAAACCCATCGTTGCCCAGTACGTGGGCGGCTCAGAGGCAGGGGCCCGCTCAGGCTCCAGTCACACCGGCGCCATGGCTGGGCCGGCCCACCTCTACGAGGCCCTCTTCGAGCAGGCGGGGGTCATCAGCGTGGACACCATCGAGGAGGTGTACAAGGTGGGGTGGGCGCTCGCCACCCAGCCGCCGCTTTCCGGCAGGCGCGTCGCGGTGCTCACCAATTCGGGAGGCCCCGGCACGGCCATCGCCCACACCTGCAGCCGGGAAGGCCTCGAGGTCCCGGAGTTTTCCGACGACATCCAGAAGCAGGTCGCCGGCCTGCTCCCCGGGCATGCGAGTGCCCGCAACCCCATCGACCTGACCTTCCACATCGGCATGGAAACCCTCACCGAGACCATCCCCAGGATCCTCTTCTCATCCGGCGAGGTGGACGCTGTCATCATCCACGGCATCATGGACACGGGCTTCATGGACCTGCTGCTGCCGGCGATCCAGAAATTCGTGCCCGTCTCGCGGGAAGACCTTGCAAAAACCATGATGATCGGCCTGGAGCCCCTGGTGGACATGCCTTTCCGGTATGGCAAGCCCCTCCTGATATCGTCCTTCTTCGGCACGGAGGACCACTGCATCCAGACCTTCCACGAGCACCGCATCCCCTGTTTCGACTCCCCGGAAAAGGCGGCCAGGGCCATGGGAGCCTTTCTCAGGCATCTGCGCTTCCGGCAGAGACCGCCTGCGAACCTGGATGGCGCCGGGACGCCACCGCCTGAAGCGGTCCGCATCGTGGAGCGTGCCCGGAAGGCGGGGTTCGACGAGTTCAGCGCCAAGGCTCTCCTGAGGGCGTACGGCATCCCCACGGCGCGGGAGGCAAGGGCCGCGACCCTGGAGGAGGCCAAGGCCTGCGCCAGTACCATCGGCTACCCCGTGGTGCTCAAGGCCTGCTCGCCTGACATCCTGCACAAGACCGAGCTGGGCCTGGTGCACCTGAACCTGGCGGATGAGGCCGCCCTGGAGGCGGCATACCGTGCGCTCCGGTCCCGGGACCAGGACACCCCGGTCCTCGTGGCCGAAATGCTCCGCGCAGACCGGGAACTCATGGCGGGCATGACTCGGCACCCGGGGTTCCCCCCCTGCGTGGTCTTCGGCCTGGGGGGCATCATGGCCGAGGCACTGGACGACATCGCGGTGCGCCTCGCCCCGCTGGGCATGCACGATGCCTGCGAGATGATGGAATCCATCGGCGCCGCAAACGTGCTGGACGGGTTCAGGGGTATGCAGGCACTGGATAGAAACCTCATGGCGCAGGTCCTCATGGGGCTCGGCAGGTTGGCGATCCATTTCCCTCTCATCAGCGAGATCGACCTGAACCCCATCATGGTGGTGGGGGGCAAGCCGGTGGTGGCGGATGCGCTCATGGTGACACAAAACGGCACTCAGGGCCCAAGGACGGGGAAATGCACCCCCTGACCGGCCGTTTCGCGAAGCAGGAGGAATCCATGGCAAAGGAAACGATCCAGGAACTCATGGCAATCTATCCCGACACGGGCAGGCTCCCCTGCGCAGTGGCCCACTACCTGGCCGCCTATGCGGGGATCCCGCCCCTGGATGTGGGGAAGGCGGCAACTGCTGCGGGCATCAGGCTCGACCAGTGTCAGCTCGGGCTCTTCGGGTACGGCAGGAAGGGGAAGTCGGCCTACAAGATCGTGGGCAGGAAGGTTGAGGTGAGCCCCGAGGTGCTTGACCTCATCACTGCCTCGGTCAAGGACGGGAGGATCTCCTGCGCCAGGCTCTGGGAGATCGCCCAGCTGACCGGCGTCACGAAGGCCGAGGCAGGCAACGCCGCCGATTCCCTGGGCATCAAGGTGACGCCGTGCCAGCTCGGATCCTTCTGAAGGGACGGCTTTTTTCCGTTGAATCCCCCTGTGCGCTTTTGTATGATGCTGTACGTTGAATGCATCACGATGACATCATGCCTTTTCCGGGAGGTACACCATGGCGGTACGCATAACATGGATCGGACATGCCAGCGTCAAGATCTCCGGGTCCGCAGCCACCGTGTACATAGACCCCTGGAAGGTCCGGGTAAAGGACCATGCCGACATCATTCTCCTCACCCATGACCACTACGACCACTATTCAGAGCCGGACATCAAGGCCCTCATGACCCCCTCCACCCGCGTGGTGGCGCCCATGTCCACACCCCTGGTCACGGACCGGATCGCTGCCGGGAAGAGCATTTCCATCAGGGATGTCACGGTGCGGGCGGTTCCCGCCTACAACATGGGAAAGGCCTTCCACCCCAAGGCCAACGGGTGGGTGGGGTACGTGATCATCATGGATGGCACCACCGTGTACCACCCCGGGGACACGGACCGCATCCCCGAGATGAAGGGTCTGAGCGTGGATGTCGCCCTGATCCCGGTGGGCGGGACCTACACCATGGATGCACGGGAGGCGAGCGAGGTCCTCACGGACATCAAGGCCGCCCACGCCATCCCCATCCACTACGGAGACATCGTGGGCTCGCGCAGGGACGCTGAGACATTTGCCGGCATGTGCGCATGCGACGTGCACGTGCTCAACCCCGGAGAGTCTCTTGACATCGGCTGACCCCATGGACAGGCACTACGAACAGGTCAGGTCCGTGTTCGAGAATGCCCCGTTCGCCGCGTGCGCCTTCGACCGCAGCGGCACGGTCATCTACATCAACAAGCTCCTGGAATCGAACATGGACCCGGCGGCGCTCCCTTTCGTGGGGAAGTCGCTCTACGAACTCATCCACACCTTCCTGGTGGACGACCGCCTGGAAAAGATGCTCAAACGGCTCATCGAGACCAACAGGCCCTTTTCCCTCATCGTGGAAACCCTGAGTTCGCCCAAGGTGAAGGTGTCGGGTCTCATCAACATCACCGGGTACCGGCTCAACTCACTGTACGTTCTGCTGGGTGACTTCGTGAGCGGGAGCCTGGCCCGCGAGGGCAGGTACCGCAAGCTCATAGAGGACGCACCGGACGCCATCCTCATCATGAACCACGGGTTCATCACGTTTGCCAACCCGGCCATGGTGGAGATCATGCAGATGCCGCCCGAGGAGATCCTGGGCAAGGCCATCTTCGACTTCGTGGACGATCGCGGAAGGAACGACCTGGCACCGCTGAGGAGAAAATCCTCCCGGAAGTTCTTCTCCCAGATCTCGGTGAACACGAAGACGGGACAGAAGGTGCTGGAGGGGAACTTCCACTTCATCGAGGACCGGCCCGGAACCTCCATCGCCATGCTGCGGGACGTGACCGAGAAGGTGCTCCTCCAGAAACGCCTCATGCGCCAGAACCAGGACCTCTCGGCGGTGAATACCATATCCAAGACGCTATCGTCATCCATCGATCCCGAGGAGGTGCTCCAGAACACCCTGGTCCAGGTGCTCCAGATCATGAACATCGAGATGGGGCTCATCTACCTCCTGGACGAGAAGAAAAAGACGCTCCGCTGCGCCCTGTCCCACGGCATCCCGGACGAGGTGATCCAGACCGTGAGGGAACTCAGGCTCGGCGAGGGCATCGCCGGAAGGGTGGCGGCCAGCGGCACGCCGCTCATCATCGAGAACGCGTCCATAGACCCGCGCATCCAGTCCCTGGCCTTCAGGCAGCAGGGGATCCGCTCGTTCGCCTCCATCCCCATCCAGTCCCGGACCCGGCTCATCGGCGTCATGAACATCGGCTCCTTCGGCCAGCGCACCATCACGCCCGAGGACGAGCGGCTCCTCATCACCATCGGCGTGCACATGGGCGCGGTCATGGAGAACATCCTGCTCTTCCAGGAGATCACCCGGACTTCGGAGGAGCTCAAGGACGCGATGAACCTCATCCGCCAGCGCAACGAGGAGCTCAGGCAGCTGGTGTCCACCGTTTCCCACGACCTGAAGAACCCCATCGTCGCCATCAACGGGTTCGCGGACCGCTTCATGAAGTCCGCAGCGACAAAGCTCACCAGCAAGGAGAAGCAGTACATGGAGGCCATCCGCGACAGCGGGCGGAACATGGAGCAGTTCGTCACCAACCTGCTCACGCTCTCCGCCGTGGAGAACCTGAAGCTGAAGAAGGAGGAGTTCTCCACCGCTGAGGTCATCGAGGAGATCACCCGGGAGCTCGCGAGCCGGATCGACGAGAAGCGTGGCAGGATCGTGGTGGATGACTGCATGCCCTCCATCAAGGCGGACCGGATCCGGGTGGCACAGGTCTTCTCCAACCTCATCTCGAACGCGGTCAAGTACTCGCACCCGGACAGGCCGCCCGAGGTGCGCATCACCTACCGGCTGGAGCCGGGCAGGCACCTGTTCTCGGTCACGGACAACGGCATCGGCATCGCACAGGAGCACACGGCGAACATCTTCGACATCTTCTACCGCGCCACAGACGACCACGTGGACGGCACGGGCATCGGGCTGTCCATCGTGAAGAAGGCCCTGGGCGTCATGGGCGGGGAGATCTGGCTGAAATCGAAGCCCGGTCAGGGCTCCACCTTCTTCTTCACCCTGCCTGCGGAGTAAGCCTGCCACGGTCTTACACCAGGGTTGGGGAACACTGAATTCGTTCATGTTTCGCGGGATATTCCCCTTGACACCCATGGGGTCGGATTGTATAGATGTGCGCATTGGCTCGGGCCGCTAGCTCAGCGGGAGAGCGCTGCCTTCACACGGCAGAAGTCACTGGTTCAATCCCAGTGCGGCCCACCAATCCTTCCTCTCTGACATCATCATTCACCATTCCACCCCACCCATTGACTTATGAATTCATAAACTTAAATAGAACTATACAGGGTATGTTCCGATGAACCGCACATACAGCCTGAACGGGACCATGCTCACGGTGGGCGAGGGGGACGGCAGCGTCACCATCGACCTCGAATCACTCTCCGCACAGACCCTCAAGGATCTGGCGCGCCATGCAGACACCCCTTCGGCATCGCTCTCAGAGGCCCGGGATTCTCTCAGTGAAAACGAGGAGCTGTTCTTCAAGGCCTTCCACCTGAGCCCCACCGTGATGAGCATCTTCGACGCCAACAACAACTGCTACTACGAGGTGAACGAGAAGTTCACCGAGTCCCTGGGCTACACCCGCGACGAGGTCATCGGCAAAAGCGAGAAGGAGCTCGGGATCTACGCCGACCCCGAGGACCGGAAGCGCATCATCCGCAAGGCCGCGAAGGAAGGTTCCGTCAGGGGCGAGGTCGCCCGGTTCCGGGCAAAGGACGGCAGTATCCGCTGGGGCATGGTCTGCGGCACCCTCATCACCCTCAAGGGCAGGCTCATGGCCCTTGGCTCCGTGACGGACATCACCGAGCTGAAGACCGCCGAGGAGGCCATCCGCGAGAGCGAGGCGCGCTACCGGGCCCTGTTCGAGTCGGCCAACGACGCCATCTTCACCATGGACTTCGACCGCATCCTCCAGTGCAACCCCAGGACCGCTGAGCTTCTCGAGCGTCCCGTGGGTGAGATCCTCGGACGCACGCCCTTCGATTTCTCCCCCGAGGTGCAGGCCGATGGGGCGCCCTCGGCGGAGAAGGGCAGGTGCATCCTGGAAAAGGTCATGAACGGGTCCCCCCAGTCCTTCGAGTGGACCCTCTGCCGCTCGGACGGGCAGACCTTCCCTGCCGAGGTGAGCCTGGGCAGGATCGATGCGGCCGGCAGGACCCTCATCCAGGCCATGGTGCGCGACGTCTCGGAGCGGAAGAAGCTCGAGAGCCAGCTTCTCCAGGCCCAGAAGATGGAGGCCATCGGTACGCTCGCCGGCGGCATCGCCCACAACTTCAACAACATCCTCACGGGCATCCAGGGCTATGCCTCCCTCATGCGGGTGGACCTCGACCCGGCCCACCCCCACTACGAGCGCCTCAGGAGCATCGAGGAGCAGGTGAAGAACGGGGCCGACCTCACCCGGCAGCTCCTCGGGTTCGCCCGGGGCGGCAGGTTCGAGCTCAAACCCCTGGACATGAACGCCCTGCTGGAAAAGACCTCGCGCATGTTCGGCCAGACGCGCAGGGAGTTCATCATCAGCAGGAACCTTGCCCCGGACGTGCTGCCCGTCACCGCGGACGCCAACCAGATGGAGCAGGTCCTCCTGAACCTCTACATGAACGCCTGGCACGCCATGCCCGAGGGCGGGACCCTGTACCTCCAGTCCTGCATGGTCACCATCGCGGACACCCAGGCCTTCAGCCAGGAGGTGAAGCCCGGCACCTACGTGAAGATCTCCCTCACCGACACCGGGGTAGGCATGGACGAGAAGACCCTCAAGCGGATCTTCGAGCCCTTCTTCACCACCAAGGAGCTGGGCAGGGGCACCGGGCTCGGGCTCGCCACGGTGTACGGCATCGTGAAGGGCCACGGCGGCTTCATCAACGCCTACAGCGAGGTGGGGATCGGGACCACCTTCAACATTTACCTCCCTGCCACGCCGGGCACGGTGTCGCCGGTGCAGGCGGCGCACGATGAGTCCATCGTGCGGGGCACCGGGACGATCCTCCTGGTGGATGACGAGGAGACCGTGAGGACCACCACGCAGGAGATGCTGGACTACCTGGGGTACCGCGTCATCACGGCCTGCGACGGCGACGAGGCGGTGGCGCTCTACCGGGACATGCAGGGTTCCGTCGACCTGGTGGTCCTGGACATGATACTGCCCGGCAGGAGCGGCAGGGACACCTTCATCGCCCTGCAGGAGATCAACCCGGAGGTCAGAGTGATCCTGTCCAGCGGCTACAGCCTGAACGGCCAGGCCACGGGCATCATGGCACTGGGATGCAGGGCCTTCATGCAGAAGCCCTTCATGCTGCCCGAGCTCTCCCGCAAGGTGCGCGACGTGATCGCTGCCCCCTGACGACCCCCTCAGTCCACGGGCTCGATGACGATCTGACCCGGGGGGAGGCTGTGGGTGCAGGACACGGCGATCTCTGCGCCGAAGTCCTGCTCGAGCCGCATGAGGTGACGCCTCTGGCGGTTCAGCACGTGGAGGGCCACCTCCCGGGGCATGCTCACCCTGATCCCGGCAGTTTTGTTCCTGGTGAGTGCGAGCTGAATCTCCCGCAGGGCCATGATGGCAGCAGACTCCACGGACCTGACCAGGCCGATCCCGGAGCAGGCGGGGCAGGTGACGTGGCTCTTCTCCATGAGGGGCGGGGAGAGCCGCTCCCGGGAGAGTTCCATGATGCCGAACTTGGAGATCTTGCCCAGGACCAGGTGGGCCCGGTCGTTCTTCAGGGCGTCCCGCAGGGCCTTCTCCACGCCCCGGATGTGCTCCTTGGCGCGCATGTCGATGAAGTCGATGGCGATGAGCCCGCCCAGGTCGCGGAGCACGAGCTGCCGGGCGATCTCTGCGGCCGCCTCCCTGTTGGTCTCGTAGGCGGTCTCCTCGATGGACCGGTTGTTCGTGGCCTGGCCGGAGTTCACGTCGATGACCACCATGGCCTCGGTGGGCTCGATGACGATGGACCCCCCGGACTTCAGCCTCACCTTCGCTCCGTACACGGCCTCTATCTGCTGCTCCAGCTCGAACTTGGTGAAAAGCGGCTTGTTCTGACGGTAGCTCTTGACGATACCCTTGAGCCGGGGCATGACGGTCTTCATGAATGACAGGACGCGCTTCTCGGTGTCCTCGTCGTCGACAAGGATCTCCGTGGTGTCCGGGGAGAGGTAGTCGCGGATGGTGCGTATGATGATGTCGCCTTCCTTGTAGACAATGCTCGGGCATTCCGCATTTCCGAACTGGTCCTCGATGCTCTTCCAGAGCCGGGTCAGGTAAGCCATGTCACGACCGAGCTCGGTCTTGTTCCTGTCCATGCCCGCAGTGCGCACAATGACGCCGGACCCTTCCGGGGGCTTGATCTGATCGATGATCTCGCGCAGCCGCTTGCGCTGTTTCTCGTCGTCGATCTTCCGGGAGATACCCGCCATGTCCTGGCGGGGGAGCAGCACGAGGAAACGGCCCGGCAGGGAGATGTCCGTGGTCAGCAGCGCCCCCTTGGCGCCCTTTTCCTCGCGGACCACCTGCACGAGGAGCTCCATGCCCTTGTGCAGCGAGGCCATGATGTTCTTCCGGTCTCTCACCCCCGCGACGAGGTCGGGGTTGATATCGTTCACCGGGAGCAGGCCATGCTTCTCCCGCCCGTAATCCACGAACACGGCGTTCAGGCTGTGCTCCACCCTGGAGATGCGGGCCTTGTAGATGTTCCCCCGCAGCTGCTCCTTGAGAGTGCTCTCCAGGTGGAAGCCGGTGAGCACCCCGTCGTCCACGATGGCCACCCGGATCTCCTCGGGGTACATGGCGTTGATGAGCATCTTCTTCATGCGCTCTCCACCTAGGCGGCCTCGAAGATATCGGTGGGGCCGAGCCCGTACCTGACGATCTCGGGCGAGTCAGTCTCCAGGGACACCACGGTGGAGGGTATGTCCGGCAGGATGCCGCTGTCCACGATGGCTTCCACCCGGTTCCCGAGGTGGACCTCGATCTCGATGGGGTCTATGTGGATCTGGTCGTCCGTGAGCGGAATGCTCGTGGTAATGATGGGCTCACCGATCTGGCTCACCAGCTCGCGGCAGAACCAGTGGTCCGGAATCCTCACGCCGATGGACTTCCGCTTCGACTGCAGCAGCCTGGGCACATGCCGCGTGGCGGGAAGGATCAGGGTGTAGGGCCCCGGGAAGAGCAGTCTCATGAGGCGGTAGGCCTCGTTGCTCACCTTGGCGTACTCGCTGATGTCCTTGATGTCGGCGAAGATGATGCTCTTGGGCTTCACCGAGGCCTTGATCTGGCTGATCCTGTCAAGACCGTGCTTGTTGCTCACTATGCAGCCCAGGGCGTACACTGTATCCGTGGGGTACACGACGATGCCGCCGTCCTTCAGTATCTCCGCCACCTGCTGCGCGGTGCGCGGTTTGGGTCGCATGGGATCAATCTGGATCCGCATGGGCGTTCTCCTTCACGCATAGACTCTTGGTGTCGATGTTGCCCAGGGAGGCAAAGATCGAATGCTTCAGGCACGGTATATCACGTTCCAGGCGTTTGATACAGCCCCGGATGAACTCCCGCCGGCTGTCGTGCCTGGCGGGGCAGGTCATGACCACGGGCTTTACCTCGAGATGGAGGGAATAGGCCTCGACCATCTCGGCGGTGCAGTAGGCGAGCGGACGGATAATGCGGTTCGTACCGTCGTCCGTGACCCGGGCAGGGGCCATGGCGCCGAGCTGCCCCGTGTAGAAGCTCCGCAGGAGAAAGGTCTCCACGATGTCGTCCAGGTGGTGGCCGAGCGCGATGGCATGGGCGCCCAGCTCGGAGGCGATGCCGTAGAGGTTGCCCCGGCGGAGCCTCGAGCACAGGGCGCAGGGACTCTTGTCCGGGTCGCCTGCGCTTTGCAGGATTTCCGCGATGTGGCCGTCACGCACCAGCACCTCGTGGCCGAGCTCCTCGCGGATCCACTCCCGGACCCCCTCGAACCCGTGCTCGAAGCCCGATCGCACGTGCACCGGGATGAGCTCGAAGTCCAGGGGCGCGGCCTCCCTCAGGCAGGCGAGGACCTTCATCATCACGATGGAGTCCTTGCCGCCGGAGACGGCCACCACCA
Source organism: Deltaproteobacteria bacterium (assembly GCA_029547045.1). GTDB lineage: Bacteria > Desulfobacterota > Desulfomonilia > UBA1062 > UBA1062 > MWEI01. The sequence continues at coordinate 66,104 of JAKPQL010000006.1, forward strand.
CGCGGTGTCCGTGCTCGATCATCCGGTAGTCGTGGATCGCCTGCCCTGTCTTCTTGCGGATGTGCCGTTCCAGGTATTTCCTCGATGTCCTGCGCACAGGCATTCCTTAGCACAAGGCCCCAGCACAGGCCATACGTTTCGTTAAAGGGCCATTGTCCGGGCAGATCTGCTCGATCTGGTGAAAATGGGTTTGTTTTTAAAACATGGACCGTTCAAATCGATGATCAGCTTCTGGCGGATCATCGATTTGAACGGTTTCAGTGAAAAAACGGTATAATAACCCCGAACCATGCCATACAGCACGCTCCATCACTCCCCCGGCTGTCCCCGCAGCCACCCGCACACCGCATCGAAGGCCGCGGTCGCCGAATCGAAGAACACGTGGTCCTCCCTGGCCTTCATCCACGTGACCTGCCGTTTGGCGAAGCGTCTCGTGTCCCGCTGGATCAGGCGTATGCAGTCGTCCAGTCCGAGGTCGCCCTGGAGGTGGCAGATCACGTGCCGGTACGCCAGGGTCTGCATGGACCGCAGGTGCGGGCCGTATCCAAGCCCCAGGAGAAGCCGTGTCTCATCCAGGAGTCCTGCGTCCACCATATCGAGGGTCCTGCGGTCGATGTCGGCAAAGAGCCGCTCCCGCTCCGGCATGATGCAGGCGATGCGGGCGCGGTACAGGGGCCTCTCGAAGCCGTGGGAGGCGAAGAAGTCGCTTGCCCTGCGTCCGCTCTGGAAGATGATCTCCAGGGCGCGTACGACCCTCACCGCATCGTTCTTTGCAATGGCCGACGCCGAGGCGGGGTCAAGCCGTGAGAGCATGGCCTCCAGGTATGAGATGCCTTTGTGGTGCAGGAGGGTTCTCAGGGCCGCCCTGATGGCCTCCGAGCGGGCCGGTGCAGGGGCAAGCCCGTAGAGCAGGGCCCTGATGTAAAGCCCGGTACCGCCGACCACCAGGGGTATCCTGCCGCGGGCCCTGACCTGTCTGATGGCTTCGCTTGCCTGCTGCACGAACATGGCGGCCTGGAACTCCTCGTCCGGGTCCACCACGTCGATGAGGTGGTGGGGGAGCAGGGAGAGCTGGTCGGGCGTGGGCTTGGCCGTGGCGATGTCCATGCGGCGGTAGACCTGCATGGAGTCGGCGGAGACGACCTCGATGGGGAAACGCTGAGCCAGGAGCAGGGCCAGGCCGGTCTTGCCCGAGCAGGTGGGCCCGGTGAGGACGATCAGATCCTCCGGCCCATCCACTTCTCGATCTCCGCAACGTCGATCCGCCGGAACAGGGGCCTGCCGTGAGGACAGGTCTGCGGAGCCCCGGTCCGGTCGAGCTCTGAAAGCAGGTTCCTGGCCTCCTCCATGGTCAGGGCCCTGCCGGCCCGGACGCTGGCGTGGCAGGCGGCTGTGGCCAGGACCCTGTCCAGGCTCTCCCGGCCCGCTGCCGACGGTGGGATATCTCCGGCCATAACGGCATGGATCAGGCCCATGACCGTTTCCCTGATGTCTGCCCATGCCAGGGGCTGTGGCACGGAGCGGACGGCCACCGACGTGTCGCCGAAAGGCTCGCTCTCGAATCCGGCTGCACGCATGAGGCCTTCGGCCTCCTGGTAGGCGCTGAACTCCCGGGCATTCAGCTCGAGTACCAGCGGGGTGAGGAGGTCCTGGGTGCGGAGCGTCTGACCGCTGTACGCGGACCTGAGACGCTCGTAGGTGATGCGCTCGTGGGCAGCATGCTGGTCCAGAATGTACAGGGACGCATCGTCCTGGAGGAGCACGTAGGTGGCGTGCAGCATGCCCACAATGCCCTTGTCCGCATAGGAGAACCCGTCGGTTCTCCCGGCCTGGCCGGGCTCGAAGAGCAGGGCCGTGTCCCTGCGGGCCCCGGCGCGGAGGCCGTACACCGGGTGCCCGGCATCGGCCGCAGCCAGGGGGGCTGTGCTGCACGGCGCTGGAGCCGCCCAGGCGTGGGTCAAGGAGGCGGAGAGGCTCTGGACCCCGTCCGCTGGGGCCTGTGTGAGCGCCAGGGCATCCCTGATGCAGGACGCCACCAGGCCGAACACGGCACCACTGTGGCGGAAGCGCACCTCTGCCTTGGCCGGGTGCACGTTCACGTCAACCTCTGCAGGATCGATGTCCACGAACAGCACCGCCACCGGGTATCGGCCCCTCATGAGGAGCCCGCTGTACCCCTCCATCACGGCCGCCCCCAGGGTGACGTCCTTCACCGCGCGGCTGTTCACAAAGCAGTGGATGCCTGTGCGGTTCTGCCTGGACTCGGTGGGCGGGGCGAGCAGGCCGTGCACCGCGATGCCAGGCTGTCGGCGGGAAAAGGGGATGAGAATGCCGGCGAGCCTCCTGCCGAGAACCTCAGGCACCCTGTGCCGGAGGTCGGTGCATGCGGCCAGGTTCATGACCGTCCTGCCGTTCATGACCAGGGTGAACCTGACAGACGGGAAGGCCAGGGCGTAACGGGAGACCACGTCCATGACGGTGCGCTGTTCCGTGGCCGCGGTCTTGAGAAACTTTCTGCGCGCAGGCGTGTTGTAGAACAGGTCGTTCACCTCGATGACAGTGCCAGGGGGCATGCCCCTGCTGGATCTCCGGGTCACTGTACCGCCTTCCATTGCCAGGGCAGAGCCGTGGCTGTCTTCGGGCCTGCGGGTGGAGAGCATGGCCCTGCTCACTGACAGTATGCTGGGCAGGGCCTCGCCTCGGAAGCCCAGGGTCCTGATGGAGAACAGGTCGTCCGTGCTGCGGATTTTGCTCGTGGCATGGCGCTGCACGGCAAGGGTAAGATCGGCCTCGGACATGCCGCATCCGTCGTCCGCGACCCGGATGGACTCGAACGCCTCGCCGCTCACCTCGACGGTGATGGCACTGGCCCCTGCATCGATGGCGTTCTCCACGAGTTCCTTCACCACCGAGGCGGGCCGTTCGATCACCTCGCCCGCAGCGATCTGGTCGATGAGCTCGGAACTCAGCACGTGGATCATACCCGTATCCATCCTGGTATCCGTCATTACATGAATGAGGGTTTCACACAACCCTGCAGATGCAGGGCAGGGAGGTGGTGCACCATTGACAGGCCCGGGCGCGGGACGGGTGTCCCGGCGGCCGGCTCACTGCGTGCGTACGGGAACGCTCGAATCCTCCAGGGTGCCGTTGCCCAGCTGGCCGGAGTCGTTCCGTCCCCATGCCCAGATGGTGCCGTCGGATCTGAGACCCAGGGTATGATGGTACCCGGCCGCCACGCCAGACCAGTTCCTGTCGGATCCCACCTGGACGGGCAGGGTGCTGTCGTCATGGGTTCCCGTGCCGAGCTGTCCGAAGGAATTGTTTCCCCAGGTCCACAGCGAGCCGTCCCGGGCGATTACCACAGAATGGACCATGCCGCTGTCGATGGGCCCTGCCCAGTCGTTCCTGGTTCCCACACGGATGGGAACGCCCAGCCAGTCCCAGAGGGTGCCGTTGGTCTTCACGGCCACGGTGCTGCCGAACCCGGCCGCCACATATGCCCAGTCATTGTCGATAACGCTCTGGAAGGGCAGGTCATAGATGACGGTGTCGCCCGTGCCCAGCTGGCCATTGGAGTTGTTCCCCCAGGCCCACAGGGACCGGTCGGACTTCAGCGCCAGGGAATGCTCCTCTCCGGAGGTCACCTCGACCCAGATGTTCCCCTGGCCGATCTGGACAGGGGTCAGGCGGTCGTCCCGGTCGCCCGTACCCAGCTGGCCGTAGGTGTTTGCCCCCCAGGCCCACAGGGTGCCGTCCTTTTTCAGAGCAACAGTGTGCAGGGTCCCGGCGGACACCCCTGCCCAGTCGCTGGCCGTGCCCACCTGGTGCGGGGTGTAGGAAGACGACGTGTCGCCGGTGCCGAGCTGGCCCCGGTGGTTGGCGCCCCAGGCCCACAGGGTGCCGTTCTTCCTGAGACCCAGGGTGTGGTATGTGCCCAGCGCCACTGCCGTCCAGTCCGCGCCGCCGCCCACGCGCTGGGGAACCAGGCAGTCGGTGGTGGTGTTTATGCCCACCTGTCCGTATGTATTGTCCCCCCAGGCCCACAGGGTACCGTCGGAGCGCAGGGCAGCCGAGTGATAGCCCCCCGCGGCCACTGCAGTCCAGTAGGTGCCGGTGGGTGAGTTCACGGCAATGGTGACGGAGTCCGTGCTCGTCCTGCCCGAAGAATCGGTGGAGGTGAAGGTGATAGTGTACGAGCCCATGGTGGAAAACGTGATGCTCCCCGGGTCCTTGGCAGTGGAATCGGGCGCTGCCCCATGGAAGTTCCATCGGTAGCTGTAGGGACCGTCACCGCCCGATACGCTGCCCTGGAAGGTCAGGGCCGTGTTCTGCCTGATGACCTGATTCGTCGCCGGCGAGACGATATCCGCCAGGGGCTGTGCGTCGAAGGCCCCCGGGTCAGCGAGCACGACCACCCGGTCCAGGAGTTCCACGCCGTTGGCGTCCTGCACCGTGAAGGTTATGGTGTAGGTGCCCGCTTCGTTGAAGGTCACCACGCCCGGGTCCTTCTGGTTTGCATCGGGCCGGACTCCGTCAAAGTCCCACTGGTAGGTGTACGGTGATTCACCGCCCTCCACATAGCCGTGGAACTCCACGGACTGTCCTGTCCGGACGATGATGTCCTCGGAGGGCGAACTGATCCCCACCTCCAGGATTGCTTCCGGTGCCGGCGAACTGCCTGAGTCGTCCTCGCTGCACCCGACTGCTGCCAGGACAAGGGTCAGCGAGATGAACAGGGCCGTGATGGGGCGTGGCACATGCATCATGGGTCTCCCTCTCATATGAACCGTCATGACATGGCACCTCTGAACCAGCGTGCTATGAGACAAAAATCCATAGTGTTATTAGCAACTCAAGTGCCATGTGCATATGCATACATATTCAACGACTTGCAGGAGACAGCCGTGATCCGTCCGGGGAAAGGGGAAATATCTTTCCTTGATCATGGAATGATTCTTCCCCATGGCAGCCATGGACTCGTGCAGGGCTCTGTTTTCATGAAGATCCGACACATGTCCACCTGGACAGAACCGAATATATGAAGCTCAACCCAGGGCATGGCTGGAAAAGGAAAGGAAAAAACCATTCCCTTTTGTGGGCAAGAAAATTCCCTTTTTCCTCCGGTCGGTCACGATGTGTTTGTGCAAGATGTTGAACAGGCTTGTATGTCAATATGGCATTATCATTGCTTCATCACATGGTTGGTTGTAGATTGTACTTTCGGCCCGGGGGGAATGGATTCAGCGTACCTCACAGTGTCCGTATGCAATGAACAGTGATGCAGTACCGTTGATCACCGCACCATACCAATTCTGCAAGAGGGGAGATTCTCATGAGAACAGGGAAGTGGATCGTATTGGCCGGCATCGCCCTGCTCCTGTGCACGGCGAGCTCGTGCAAGTGGACAAACGTCACCATCACCATCCTCCAGACGTCGGACGTACACCACCACGCCAGCGGGTATGGCCCGTTCCTGGACTACACACCGCTGGACACGACGGACAGCGACTCAGTCACCGGCGGGTATGCGAGGCTGGCAACGCTCATCAAGCAGATCAGGGAGGAACAGGCGCGCCGGTGCATACCCACCCTTGTGGTGGACTCAGGGGACTTCCTCATGGGCACGGTGTACGACCTCACCGCATCGAACCCCATCGCGCTCCAGTACTTCACCAGCCTGCAGTACGACGCCGTGACGCTGGGCAACCACGAGTTCGACTGGTCGCCCTCGGGCCTGGCCCTGCTCCTGTCCAACGGCCTGAGCAACGGGTTCAACGTTCCCGTGGTGGCGACCAACACGGTGATCCCGGCGGACAGTCCTTTGAACATGCTCAAGACCGCGGGCGTGATCCAGAACACCAAGGTCATCGAGTACCCCCACGGCGTGAAGGTGGGCATCATCGGGCTCATGGGCCCGGACGCCGACACCAAGGCGCCGGTGGCCAAGCCGGTGACCTTCAACCATGACTACGCCTTCATCCAGGCTCAGGTGGACGACCTGCGGAACAACAAGGGCGTGCACATGGTCATCGCCCTGTCCCACGGTGGCGTGGAGAAGGACGGTACAGGGGAAGACGTGGACCTGGCCAACAACGTCAGGGGCATAGACGTCATCTGCTCCGGGCATTTCCACACCGACACCGACGATGCCATCGTGGCCGGGCCGAGCAAGACCATCATCTTCTCGCCGGGCGAGTACGGCGAGAACCTGAGCAGGATCGATGTGACCTACAACGTGTTCTCGAAAAAGATCGTGTGCTTCAAGTACAAGAGCATCCCGGTGGATGACAGCGTGCCGGGCGACCCGGCCACCCAGGCCATGGTGGAGGCCTACCACGCGGAGATCAACGCGAACATAGCGCCGTACACCCTGGCAGGGCCGGTATCGAAGACCGGCTTCGCCCTCGAGCTCGCCGCGCTCACGGAGACGGGCCTGGGCGACCTGGCGGCCGACTCGCTCAGGGCTACGGCAACCGGGCTGGCCCAGCTGACCGGTGGCGACCCCTGCGACTTCAGCGTGGTCGCGAGCGGCGTGGTACGCGACAACCTCTACCCGGGCTCCACAGGGTACATCACCTTTGCGGACGCCTACAACGTGCTGCCTCTGGGCATATCGCCCGACCCCACGCAGGGGGTTCCCGGCTACCCGCTCATGTCCCTGTACGTGACCGCGCCCGACCTGCGCAACATCTGCGAGGCAGCGCTCACCATCGCGCCGAACATCGGGTCTGATTACTACCTCAACTTCTCGGGGCTCTCCGTTGAGTTCGACCCGACCATGGCGCCGTACTACCAGGGCGTCAGGAGCGTGTCCCTGTACCCGGTGAACGACATCCCCTGCATGAACGACGCGGGGCTCGTCCCCATCATCGACCTCGACGCGCCCTACGTGAGCACCGGGCTCTACCACTGCGTGGTGGACCTCTACGCCCTGCAGATGATGAACGTGGTGACCGACATGGGCCTCACCATCATCCCCAGGGACGAGTTCGGGGTCGAGATCGACCCGGCCGACTACATGTCCCACCGGATCGATGCGCGGCCCGACCTGGCGGGAGTCCAGGAGCTCAAGGAGTGGATGGCCCTGCTGCAGTACCTGGGAACGGCATTCCCGGCGAGCGGTGCGGGCATCCCCGAGCTCGTGTACGGCGACAGTGGTCTTGCGCTGGGCAGGATCATCATTAATCTTTAGGGTAAGAAAACCTCAGGGCCGGGAGGGGAGACCCTTCCGGCCTTTTCACGTGCGGACGAAGTGGGGCACGGATGCGGGCAGGGGGAGAACGATCTCCACGAAGCCCGCGTAGACCCCGTCGCAATACCAGGGGCTCTGGAAGATGAGCTTCTTCTTTCCGTTCTTCTCGATGGTGTAGACGTTCTCCTGCCGGTGGTCCATGAGATGCCTGAGCTTGGTCCGGGCGGGCTCGGGGTGGCAGTCCAGCAGATTGGTGCCCATGAGTTTAAAGCCTCCATTCTCCTCAAACATGTGCGCGGAGCGGTCGTTCATCTCGAGGATGACACCCTCGGTGTCGCACACCGTGACTGCTGCGGGGAACTCCTTGATCCATGCGTGGTTAACCATGTATCTCTCCATATTTAATAATCAGAACATATACCTATGCTTAAGCCTTATGAAAAGAGGAGAGTGCTTTGCTTCATATATGGATACACTGCTGTCCAAAATAACTCCAAGTCCTAATCAGGGACAGTGAGGAGGTGCAGCTTGACCGCACCCTTGGTTCTCCTGAACTGGGCCCAGGGGAACATGCTCAGACACAGCGATATGGTGGTGCTGTCCAGCGTGAGCAGCTTGTTCCTGAACCTGAACTTCCTCTTCTTGCCCACCATGCTGCTCCGATACCTGTCCAGCAGGTGGTAAAAGAGGTCCCGGTACATCTCCCACGGCCTGTGGGCA
>JAKPQL010000103.1 GCA_029547045.1 Deltaproteobacteria bacterium
CTCGGCATACCCGCCCCGTTGACGGCCGGCATCGTGGTCTCGGGAGCCTACCTTGGCGACAAGCTGTCGCCCCTCTCGGACACCACGAACCTGGCCCCGGCCGTGGCCGGTGCAAACCTGTTCGACCATATCAGGGCCATGATCTGGTCGACGGTGCCGGTCTACGTGATAGTCATGGTCATCTGTGTCGTCCTCGGCATGAAGTACGCCGGGGGCACGCTGGATGTCGAGAAGATCGCAGCCCTCCAGCAAATGATGAAGGCCGAGTTCAACATCGGGCTTCTAGGGTTCCTTCCTCCCATCGTTGTCATCGGGCTGGCCGTGATGAAAACCCCGGCCATCCCGGGCCTCTTTGCCGGTGTCCTGCTGGCCGCGATCATGTCCTTCTTCCAGGGCAACGGGCTGGGGGATATTGTCAATGCCATCCACTATGGTTATGAAGCCGCCTTCTCCGCCGAGGTCGCCGGAGCCGAGGGGGAAGCCCTCCTGAACCTGCTAAGCCAGGCGAACCTGAACATCGTCCCCGAGGTAGCCAAGGAAGTAGGGGAGATGGTCAGCGAACTCGTCACGGGGGGCGGCCTCGACTCGATGATGTGGACCATATCGCTGATCTTCTGCGCCCTCTTCTTCGGCGGCTCCATGGAGGCTTGCGGCTTCCTGGAGACCATCGTGGGCGCCGTCACCAAGCGAGTGAAGTCCGTGGGCGGGTTGATGGCTTCCGTCGTCGGCACCTGCTTCCTGGCCAACCTCTTCCTGGGGGACCAGTACCTCGCACTGGTCATCCCGGGCAGGATGTTCAAGGTATCTTTCGAGGAGGCCGGGCTCGCCCCGAGGCTACTCTCCCGCGCCTGCGAGGACAGTGGCACCATGACATCGTCCCTGGTCCCCTGGAACACTTGCGGCGCCTACATGAGCAGCGTCCTTGGCGTGGCGACCCTCGCTTTTGCTCCCTTCGCCTTCCTGAACTGGATGAGCCCCATCGGGTCCATAATCATGTCCTACATGAAGATAGGGATCTACTGGAGGAAGAAGGACGGCACCGACGTGGTAGCCAGGGAGAGGCCAACGGATTAACGCCTGGCAGCAAACAGCGGTTGCTTTTCTGCGGCGGGGTTTTTCCCCGCCGCCTTTTCTTTCCCTGACGAAGCTCTACGAGCGCGTCGCGAGTGATTTGACACCCCTCAAGACCAAGGTGTAGCATAAAAAACCGTAACGAACGATGCGGCGCATTATCCTATTATAAGGAGGTGGGGTCATGCCCTCGCTGAACAGGAAAGAGGTGTCCCTGTGGAAAGGGGTTTCCGACGGGGAGTGGAACGACTGGAAGTGGCAGGTCGCGAACCGCATTGTGACGGTCGACCAGCTTAGGCAGGTCATCGACATCGACGATGATGAGGCCGACGCCATTGGTAGGAGCCTGGGTAAGCTCCGGATGGCTATTACCCCTTATTACGCGTCGCTGATGGACCCCGTTGACTCGAGGTGCCCCATCAGGATGCAGGCGGTTCCCACGGAAAACGAGACCAGGCTGGGTAAGGCCGACCTTCTTGACCCCCTTCACGAGGACGTGGACTCGCCCGTGCCCGGCTTGACCCACCGCTACCCCGACCGAGGGCTCTTCCTCATCACTGACCAGTGCAGCATGTATTGCCGCCACTGCACCAGGAGGCGGCACGCCGGCGAGACTGATAAAGCCTACGGCGATGAACAGATCAAAAAAGGGATCGAGTACGTCCGGAGGACCCCGACCTTCCGGGACGTGCTCCTCTCCGGTGGGGACCCCCTGACCGTCGACGACGACAGGCTCGAGTGGGTCATCTCGGAACTCCGGTCGATACCTCACGTGGACTTCGTCCGCCTGGGGACCAGGATGCCCGTCGTGTGCCCCCAGAGGATCACGGACAAACTGTGTTCCATGCTCAGGAAGTACCACCCCGTCTGGCTCAACACCCAGTTCAACCACCCGAAGGAGGTCACGAAGGAATCGACCGAGGCTTGCGCGAGGCTGGCTGATGCGGGGGTGCCCCTGGGCAACCAGTCAGTCCTCCTCAAGGGCATCAACGACTGCCCCTACCTCATGAGGGAGTTGAGCCAGAGGCTGCTGAAGATACGGGTCAACCCCTACTATATCTACCAGTGCGACCTATCGGAAGGGATAGAGCACTTCAGGACCAGCGTCGGCAAGGGCATCCAGATCATAGAGTACCTGCGGGGCCATACCACGGGAATGGCCCAGCCGCTGTTCATCGTTGACGCCCCCGGCGGAGGGGGCAAGATCCCTGTCGGCCCCAATTACGTGGTCAGCCAGTCGGACCGGAAGGTCATACTGCGTAACTACGAGGGGGTCCTCACGGTCTACACCGAACCCGACGACAACCAGAGCCATCCCGGGGACCTCTACCACTGGGAGGAGTACACCGCCAGGCAGAGGCAGCTGTCGAGAGAGGGGCTAATAAAGCTGTTCGAGGGGGACCTGCTCTCGCTCGAACCGGCCCACCTCGACCGCCGGGAGAGGAGCAAAAAAGGCCGGTGACGGGGTCATGAAGGGTAAAAGGCAGGAGGCACCTCCCGTGGAGGAACTACTCGTATCGCTTACCGGCACACCCTTCCCCAAATGGATGAAGTGGTTCGCCCTGGTGGTGGGGATACTCCTCGTCGGCGACGGCATGCGCTCCTTCGC
>JAKPQL010000031.1 GCA_029547045.1 Deltaproteobacteria bacterium
TCCTTGCCGTGTCGCACGTACCACTGCCCGCTCTTGTCCCCGATGCAGCGGTCGATGTCGCGGATGTCGGCCATGAGCAGGATCGCGGCCAGGTGGTGCAGCGCATACGCGATGCCCATGAGCCCGTCGATGATCTCCTCCCTCCGGAAATTCAGGGTGGACAGGGCGTCCCAGGGGATGGTGAACCAGTAGCTCGTGGTATGCATCTGCCGCTCGGGCAGGTTCACCTCGCCGTAGCCCACATTCTCCGAGGTGTAGAATTTGATCTTCTTGAACCCGACCACCTTCCGCACCACCTGCACTTCGCCGTGCTCCACGATGACGCCGCCCGTGCGCTTCACGCCGAACTCGTCCAGGACCCGGACATTGGTGTAGGTCATGGCGTCTGTGTAGTAGTCGGAGTCCACCTTGTGCACATAGGCCTTCCTGCGCTCGAGGTCGAGCTTGTCCACGTGGTACTGCTGCGACTCCATCAGGTAGATGGCGCCGTCGTGGACCGTTGTGAAAGCGCTGTCCCAGTCCACCTCGGCGATGATCCGGTGGGTCGATGCATCTGTGGTGTCGACCACCACCACGTTCTCCGGGTCCACGGTCCTGAGCGAAATCTCGTCCGCGGGATAACTCTCGGCCGCCCAATGCCAGCGATCGTCCACCCGGTGGAGCACCCCCTTTTCCTCCAGGTAGCTCAAGAGTTCCTCCAGATCCTCTGCGCCGAACCTCTCACCCCTTTCGAAGGGAAGCTCGAAGGCGGCGCTCTTGATGTGGTGCAGCAGGATCAGCAGATTGTCCGGGTTGATCCTGCAGTGCTCGGGCGAGCGGGAGAAGAAGTAGTCGGTATTCTCCACCATGAACTGGTCCATGGGCGTGCTGCGTGCGATGAGCACGGCCAGGCTGTGCCCGCTTCTGCGGCCTGCTCTGCCCGCCTGCTGCCAGGTGCTGGCCACCGAGCCCGGGTAGCCCGTGATGACGCACGCCTCCAGCGCACCGATGTCGATCCCGAGCTCAAGGGCGTTCGTGCTCACCACACCCATGACCTCGCGATCGCGCAGGCCCTTTTCGATCTGTCTCCTGAGCTTCGGGAGATAGCCCCCGCGGTATCCGGTGACGAAGTGATCGTCCACGGGCTTGCCGTCCTTGAACTGGTCCTTAAGATACTTGGTGAGCACTTCCACGGTGAGCCTGCTCGTGGTGAACACGATGGTCTGGATGCCGTTATGGATGAGCTCTCCGGCAATCGTCCGGGCGGGGGTGAGCGCGGACTGGCGGATGC
>JAKPQL010000074.1 GCA_029547045.1 Deltaproteobacteria bacterium
GGGAAGCACAGCATGATGTCCACGAAGCGCATGATGACTATGTCGACGATCCCGCCATAGTACCCTGACACGGCGCCCAGCAACGTGCCGATGACCACCGCGATGCCCACGGCCACGAACCCGACCTTCAGCGAGATCCCCGCGCCGTAGAGCATGCGGGTGAACACGTCCCTGCCCAGGTCGTCGGTGCCGAAGAGGTGCCGTGCCGAAGGCGGTGCGAGGATGTTGTCCACGTCGATGGCGGCCGGGTCGTAGGGCGCGACCACGGGCGTGAGCAGGGACATCACGAAGAACCCGAGCACGATGGCCAGGCCGGCCACGGCCAACCGGTCACGGATGAGACGGGAGAAGAACCCCACCTCAGGCCACCCGTATGCGCGGGTCCGCGATGCTGTAGCAGATGTCCGCGATGAGGTTGCCCAGCAGCGTGAGCACCGCGCCGATGGTGAGGCTGCCCATGATCATGTTGTAGTCGCGCATCATGATGGCCTCGTAGAAGAGCTTGCCCAGGCCCGGGATGGCGAAGATGCTCTCGAAGATGACGCTGCCGCCGATGAGCCCGGGGATGGACAGGCCCAGGATGGTGATGACCGGCAGCAGCGCGTTGCGCATGGCGTGCTTGTAGATCACGGTACGCTCCGGCAGGCCCTTGGCACGGGCCGTGAGGATGTAGTCCTGCCGGATGATCTCCAGCATGCTGGAGCGCATGTAGCGGCTCATGCCCGCCAGCGAGCCGAAGGCCGAGATGAAGACCGGCAGGAACAGGTGGCGCGTGGTGTCCATGGCCTTGCCCCACAGGGACAGGCTCGCGTACTCGGCCGAGTGGATGCCCGAGATGGGAAGCCAGCCGAGCCTCACCCCGAACAGGTCCATGCAGATGAGCGCCAGCCAGAACCCGGGTATGGAAAAGCCGATGAACACGAAGACCGTGATGGACCGGTCCGTCGCGCTGCCCCGCCGCAGTGCCGAGACCACGCCCAGGGGAATGGCCGCCAGGAAGATGATGACCATGGAGGAGATGTTGATGTAGATCGTTATGGGCAGCCGTTCCCTGATCTTGTCCCACACGGGCCTGGCATCGGAGCTTATGGACCTGCCGAAGTCGAGCATCGCCAGGTTCTTCATCCACAGGACGTACCGGGTCGCCAGGGGCTTGTCCAGGCCGTAGTGGGCGTTGAGCTGCTCGATGGCCTGGGGCGTGATGTCCGGGTTCATCTGGGTCTGCAGGTCCGTGGGTGAGCCGGGGGCCAGGTGGATGACCGCGAAGCACACGAGCGTGATGCCGATGAAGGTGGGGATGAGAATCGCCAGGCGCCTGATCAGGTAACGCAGCACGGGTGTCTCCCCCTATTGCAGGGCGGTGTACTTCTGGATGCCCTTGGGCACGTACCACTTCTCCAGGTTGTAGGTTATGCCCGCAGGTGCCGGGACGATGCCCTTGATGCGCGAACTCACCGCGGGCAGGCCGTACGGCACGTACAGGAACACGTAGGGCTGCTGCTCGGCAAGGATCACCTGGATGCGGTCGTAGCACTGCTTGCGCCTGGCGTCGTCATAGGTCTGCCTGCCGTCGACGAGCAGCCGGTCGACCTCCCCGTCCTCATACCCCACGAAGTTGAGCCCCCCGGCGGCTGCCTGGCTCGAGTGCCAGACGTTGAACAAGTCCGGGTCCTGGAGGATGTTCCAGCCCAGGATCACCGCGTCGAAGTTGCCCTTGTCCACGTACTGCTTCAGGAACACGGTCCACTCGATGATGCGGATCTTCACCTCGATGCCCACGGCCTTGAGGCGCTGCTGGATGATCTGGGCGGTCTTCTCCCGCAGGGGGTTGCCCTGGTTGGTGATGACGTTCAGGACCAACGGCCTGCCGTCCTTCTCCACGACGCCGTCGCCGTCGCGGTCCAGGAATCCCGCATCCATGAGCAGCCGCCTCGCCCTGTCCGGGTCATGGGGATACCGGGGGACGTCGTCGTTGTACCACATGGTGCCCGGCTTGTACGGGCCCGTGGCCACCTCGCCGAGACCCATGAGGACACCCTTGATGATCTCCTCCTTGTCGAGGGCGTGCGCGACGGCCTGACGCACCAGGATGTCGTCGAAGGGCTTCTTCTTCAGGTTGAAGCCCAGGTAGGTGTAGCCGTCGGAGAGGTACTTGTACTTGGCATACATCTTCGTGAACTCGGGCGTGTCCGTCTGGCGGAGGTACTGCAGGGGGGTGAGCCGCATCATGTCGATGTGTCCGGCCTTGAGTTCCAGGAACTCGGTGTTCTGGTCCGGGATGATGCGGTAATTGATCCCCATGAGAAAAGGCATGCCGTCGAAGTAGGTCTCGTTGGCTGTCAGCGTGATCTTCTGCCCGGTCTGCCAGCTCACGAACCGGAAGGCGCCGGTGCCCACGGGGCTCCGGGCAAAGGGGGCACCGGCGATGTCCTGTCCCTTGAGCAGGTGTTCGGGAAGCATCTGCAGGGACCCCCAGCTGATGAGCGCAGGGGCCAGCGGGTTTTCATACTCGACCTCGAAGGTGTACTCGTCGATGACGCGTGCGTTCTTCACGAGCTTGTATTTCTCGGCATAGGCAGTGGGCGTCTTGGGGTCGATGATGAGCTGGTAGGTGAACATGACGTCGCCCGCCGTGAATTTCTCGCCGTCGTGCCAGAGCACGTCGTTGCGCAGGTGGAAGCGCAGGAGCCGGCCGTCGTTCTCTATGTCCCATGACCGGGCCAGGTCGCCCACGATGTTGTAGTCCTTGTCGTACTTCACCAGGCCGTTGAAGATGAGGCCCGCTACCTCGTGGGACGCACTGTCGCTGGCAAGCATGGGGATGAGGTTGCTGGCGTCGCCGATGGAGGAGAGCACGAGCACGTCGCCGAAGGCGGGCTGTTCAGCTGCGGGCGGCTCGGTGCCGGATGCCCCGGGGACAAGTTCCTTGTGATTCTCCTGCTGGCATGCTACTATCCCGATACAGACCAAAAGCAATGCAATATACTTTAGATACGAGCTCATATACCCGCCTTCATAGCAGAACCGATCACCCACGGCAAGACAACACATCGCGGGGAGCCGGGAACCATACGAAGGACGCACCATGAGGTTCTACTGTGACCTGCACATCCACTCCCGCTATTCCCGTGCCACGAGCTCGGGCCTGACCATCCCCGCCCTGGCCGAGGGCGCGCTGCGCAAGGGAATCCGGGTGCTGGGCACCGGGGACCTCACCCACCCCGCCTGGATGCAGGAGATCGAGGAAGAGCTCGTCGAGGCCGAGCCCGGCCTGTACCGGTGCAGAAGCGGCGACTGCCCGACCCGGTTCCTCCTGACCGGGGAGATCAGCACCATCTATAAACAGGGAGACAAGGTGCGCAAGGTGCACCACGTGATCGGCGCGCCGGACATCGGCGCGGCAAAGAAGATCTCCGCTTCCCTGGCCGCGGTGGGCAACATCCTCTCAGACGGCAGGCCCATCCTGGGCATCACGTCGCGCAACCTCCTGGAGATCGTGCTGGAGGCGGGCGAGGGCACTTTCCTGATCCCGGCCCACATATGGACGCCGTGGTTCTCTGCCATGGGGTCCAAGAGCGGCTTCGACTCCATTGCAGAGTGCTACCTGGACCTCGACCCCCACGTCTTCGCCGTGGAGACCGGGCTCTCCTCGGACCCGCCCATGAACTGGATGGTGAAGAGCCTGGACCGCTACCGTCTCGTCTCCTGCTCGGACGCCCACTCCGTGGACAAGCTCGGCCGGGAGGCCACGGCCTTCGACGCCGAGCTCGACTACTTCGCCATACGCCGCGCCATGGCCACGGGCGAGGGTCTGCTCGGCACCGTGGAGTTCTTCCCCGAGGAGGGCAAGTACCACCTGGACGGGCACAGGGACTGCGGCGTGGTTCTCGAGCCGCACCGGACAAGGGAGCTCGGCGGCAGGTGCCCGGTGTGCGGCCGCCCGCTCACCGTGGGCGTGCTGAGCCGGGTGGAGGAGCTCGCAGGGCGCCCCGAGGGCGAAAGGCCCGTCAGCGCGAAGCCGTTCTTCCCGCTCATTCCCCTGGCCGAGATCATGGCAGAAATCATGCAGGTGGCCTCCCCCACGAAGAAGGTGATGGATGCCCACGAGAAGATATGCGCCCGCCTCGGGGGAGAGCTGCCCCTGCTGCTCGACACCGACCCGGCCCGGATCGCCTCGGTGGCAGGCGAGACCCTTGCCCTTGCCGTCAGGCGCATGCGCGCGGGCGAGGTGCACAAGGAGCCGGGGTACGACGGCAGGTTCGGCCGGGTCAAGGTCTTCGCGGACAACGAGCGGGACATGCTCTTCAGGGGAGGTATCGAGGGAATGCCTGCACGGAAGAGAACGATCAGGAAGAAAAAGGACCCGCAACCTGCCGTGCCGGCCGGTGAGAAGCCCGGTCTGAATGCGGACCAGCAGCAGGTTTGTGCATGGAGAGAAGGCCGCCTGGCCGTTGTCGCGGGACCGGGAACCGGCAAGACCCGGGTCCTGGTGGAGCGCATCAGGGCGCTCATGGAAAGCTCTCAGACGGACATCCTGGCCGTCACCTTCACCACCCGTGCGGCGCGGGAGATCGCGGAGAGGCTTGGAGATGCAGCCGTCGAGGTCTGTACCTTCCATTCCCTTGCCGCCCGGATCCTCAGGGAGGCAGGCATCGACTTCGAAGTGGCCGACGAGGCCATGCTGGAGCAGGTGGCCTCCCCGGCCATCGATCCGGACGTGAAAACATGGGTGGACGATCTCCTGTTCCGCCAGGGCACGGCGAGACCCCTGGACCGGGAGCAGTCCGGGCTCCTTGCCGTCCTGAAGTCGCAGGGCTACTATACCTACGAGGGACTCATCGAAGAGGCGCTGCGGTTCATGCAGACCGGTACGTGCACGAAGCGATGGAACCATGTCATGGTGGACGAGTTCCAGGACATCAACCCGCTCCAGTATGCCTTCCTCGAGGCACTCTCGCGGGATGCGGCCAGCGTCATGGTCATCGGCGACCCGCACCAGGCCATCTACGGGTTCCGGGGGAGCAGCCCCGCGTCCTTCGACGATTTCATCAGGGGCCATCCCGGGTGCTGCCGGATCCACCTGGCCACCACCTACCGCTTCGGCAGCGCCATTGCCAGGGCCGCCAACGCCTTCATCGGGACCGACGCGGTCTCTATCACCCGCAGCGGTGAGCCTGTCCGCATCGTGCGCTCGGACAGGCCGTACGAGTTCATTGCCCGCGAAATCGAGGCGCTGAACGGCGGACTGTCCCACCGGGCCGTTGACAAGGCCACCGCAGAGGTCCCCCTGAGCGACATGGCCGTGATTGTGCGCACGCGGGCCCAGGCCTCGCCGATTCTGGAGGCGCTCTCCCGGGCCGGTATCCCCTGCGATACGGCCTATGCACGGCCCCTGGCCGAGGTGAAGGGCATCCGCGAGCGCATTGCGCTCCTGACCGGCGACGGCTGGGAGGCACTCGCCAAGGGGCATGGTGGGCAGGCCCGGGCCTTTCTCGACGGCTGTTCGGGTGCCCTGACCGAGCGCATATCCGCGATCGAGGCCTCCGGGCTGTTCAGGCTCCCCGCCCTCGACGCCGGGCATGCCTTCTACCGTTACGCCCGGCTCTTCGGCGAGGACACGGAGGCCTTCGTGGAGTTCCTCAGGCTGAGCAGCGACCAGGGCGGCCTGGGCGGCGAGAAGGTCCACGTCATCACGGCCCACGCGGCCAAGGGCCTCGAATTCGGGTGCGTGTTCGTGGCGGGCCTGGCACCGGGGGTGTTCCCGCTGACGGGCGCCGACCCGGAGGAGGAGAAGAACCTCTTCTACGTTGCCATGACGAGGGCGAGGGAACGGTTGTACCTCGTATGTCCGACCGGGGAGTGCTCGGGGTTCATCGACCGCATTCCGGCGCGGTGCGCGAGCGAGACCGTGGAGCGGGCGAGGACCGACAGGCCGGGGCAGATGGTCCTGTTCGACTGAAGCGGGGGGGGTGGGACGACATGATGACCGGAGGTGACACCATCATCTACACGGTGGCGCTCGTCGTCCTCATCCTGATGTCCGCGTTCTTCTCCGGCACCGAGACCGCCTACATGCGGGCCAACCGGTTCCGGCTGCGGACCCTGACGGAAAAAGGCAACGCCCGGGCGAAGATCGTCGAGGACATCCTGAAGGAGCCGGAACGGCTCATCAGCGCCATCCTGCTGGGCAACAACTTCGTCAACGTGCTCGCTTCGTCCATAGCCACGGCCCTGTTCATCTCCTTCTTCGGCGAGCGGGGAATCCTCTACGCCACCATAGCCATGACCATCCTGCTGCTCGTGTTCGGGGAGATCACGCCCAAGACCATCGCGGCCTACCGGCCGGACATGGTCACCCTGCTGTTCTCCCAGCCCATGAGACTCATCATCTCCCTGCTGAACCCTTTTGTCCGGGTTTTCACCCTGATCGCCAGGGCAGTGCTCCTGCTTTTCGGCCTGAAGCCCGGGAAACACCCGGAGTTCTCCGAGGAGGACGTGGGCTCGGTCATCGCCATGGGGCACAAGGAGGGGTTCCTCCCGGCCTCCAAGGCCAAGATGATGGCCGCCATCATGGAGCTGGACGAAGTGCCGGTGCGCAGGGTCATGCTGCCGCTGCCCGACATGATCCTCGTCTCCGAGGACAGCACCTTCGACGCGATCCTCCAGGTCATCACCACCAAGAGCTTCAGCCGGTACCCGGTATACAGGGATGCGCCCGACAACATCGTGGGGTACCTGCACATCAGGGACATCTGGGCGCACCTGCCCAGGAGGGAGGCCTTCCACGTGAAGGACTGCCTGCGCGAGGCCCACTTCGTGCCGGAGACCAAGTCCATCTTCACCCAGCTCGTGGACTTCCAGGACATGCGCCTCCACATGGCCTTCGTGGTGGACGAGTACGGCACGGTCAAGGGGGGCATCACCCTGGAGGACATCATCGAGGAGATCACGGGCGACATCGCGGATGAGCACGACATCGTGCGCCCACCCATCGTGCCGGTGAGCGGCACGAGCTTCGTGGTCACGGGCAACATGAGCCTGCTGGACCTGGAGCGCACCATCGACCGCGAGTTCCCGGACGACTACGACTCGCTCTCCGGGCTCATCTACGCGCAGCTCGACCGCATCCCCGAGGAGGGCGACACGGTCACCTTCGACGGCATGCAGTTCCGCATCGAGCGCATGCGCGGCAACCGTATCGTGCGGGTGCGGGTGACCATGAAGGAATGAAACGGCCTGTCCTTGCCCTGTAGCATCCTTACCGTTATTGTTTCGGTAATCCCCAGCAAAAGGAGTCTGCCCGTATGATGAGCCTTTCCCGGATAGTTCTTGTCCTGTCCCTGGTACTGTGCATCAGCTGCGCACCCAAGATCCGGCAGATAAGGGAGGCCCTGCCGGGCCCGGACCTCATGAAAAGGCAGTGCGAGCTCATCGGCCAGCCCCGCATCGAGAGGATCTCCGAGCATGTCTGGGCCGCCGTCGGGTACGACCTGGCCAACGAGATCCTCGTCCACACGCCCGAGGGCAACGTCATCGTGGACGCCCTCATGAGCCCCAAGCGGGGTGAGGCGGCGAAGCGAGACCTCCTCGCCAGCGCGCCGGCCGGGCCGGTGAAGGCCGTTATCTTCACCCACAGCCACATCGACCACATCGGGGGCGCGTCCCTGTGGATGGACGACAGGCCGCAGATCTGGGCCACGGACACCTTCACGGACCATTTCTACAAGCAGTACCAGGTCTTCCTGCCCATCGAGACCATCCGGGGCCGCCGCCAGTTCGGAGACCACGCGAGCCTAGACGACCTGCCCTGCAACGGCATCGGCCGGCGCACCGACATCAGGGCCGCCCAGGAGGGCGCGGGCATCCGCCTGCCCACGCACACCTTCTCCGGTACGAAGACCCTCACCTTCGGCGGCGTGGAGATCCGGCTCATCGAGGCGCCGGGCGAGACCCACGACCAGCTCGTGGTCTGGATACCCGCGGACCGGACCCTCATCGCGGCGGACAACTTCTACTGGACCTTCCCGAACCTCTACACCATCCGCGGCGCGAGCCCGCGGCCCATCGACGGGTGGATCGAGAGCATCGACGCCATGCGCGCTCTGAACCCCGAGCATCTCGCACCCTGCCACACCGTGCCCGTGCACGGGGCACAGGAGATCGCAACCATACTGACCAACTACCGGGACGCCATCCAGTGGGTCAGGGACGAGACCGTGAGGCTCGCCAACAAGGGCTACGACATGGCCGCCATCGCGGAGAGCGTCGCGCTGCCGCCTCACCTGGCCGGCCTCCACTACACCACCGAGTACTACGGGCAGGTGGACTGGTCCGCCCGGGCGGTCTACACCAACAACCTGGGCTGGTTCGACGGCAGGCCGGACCGGCTCTACCCCATGAAGGTCAAAGAGGCTGCAAGTAAGGAGATCGCGCTCATGGGCGGACCGGAAAAGGTCATTGCGCTGGCGGACGATGCGTTGCATGCGGGCGATTACCGCTGGGCCATCCACCTGCTCTCCAAGCTCAGGGACAGCGGTATGGCCGAGGGGGGCATGAAGGATGCGCTGAACGAAAAGCTGGCCGTGGGCTACGAGCGGCTGGCCTCCACCCTGTACAACCTCAACGGCAGGGGCTACCTCCTGGAGTCGGCTTACGAGATAAGGCACGGCATCGAGAAGACACCTCCACCCAAGCTCGACGAGAACATCGTTGCCAATGTCCCGCTGGATGCCATCTTCACCATCATGGCCACCAGGCTCGACGCCGAGAAGGCCATGGACGTGCACGAGACGGTGTACTACGTGTTCCCGGACGAAAAGAAGCGGTTCATCGTGACGGTGAGAAAGGGCATCGCCGAGGTGATTGAGGGCGACCCGCTTCCCGGCACGCCCGAGCCCGTGGC
>JAKPQL010000125.1 GCA_029547045.1 Deltaproteobacteria bacterium
GGTGAAACCCGCAGAAGACACCCGCATTGACATCGAGTTCGTGAAGGTCTCTGCCAAGGGGGAAAGAAAGCCGGTTGCGGGCAGACAGATCGATCTCAGGATAGAGGGGCTCAAGGATGGTATCGTTCGTCCAAACGATAAGGCCGGTCACCTCGAACTCGACCGACATGGGAAAGGCCCAGAACCGTAGAGTCGAGCTGGTGAGAAAATGAGGCGGTAAAAAATCAGGGCCCAAACAGATCTTCCAGGGTCAACCCCTCATGAAGGTCTGCAGAGCAAGTCCTGGAGCGGAACTCACGGCAGTGTACCCGTACGCCCCACCATGGCGGTGACCTGACCGCCTGAAAAATCCTAACCCGAAGTTAGAGCCTCTGCAAGCCGGGAACAGGGTATAAAAGGTCGATAATGGTGGCGAAGAGTGTAATCATGCGTGGCCCATTGTTGCCATGTACATCGAGTCCATACCGACCGCAATTCCAGGCCAGCTCTCTTGTTGCGCCATGCCTGGCGGCAAGGCAAGCGCATCAGGGAAAAGACCGTGGCCAACCTCACAGACTGGCCGACAGAGGTGGTGGAGGGCTTTCCTCACCCCCTGCGCTCGATGCCCGCCCAGAATCGCTCCTCGATCTGTTTCTTCATCATCTTGCCGTCGATGTGGCGGGGGAGCTCGTCCAAGAACTCGATGTGGCGGGGGATCTTGAGGCTCGTGAAGGCCATTGCCTTGAGGTGCTCGATGATCTCACCAGCCCCGATCTCCTGCCCGTCCTTGAGCTGGATGACCGCAGCCGGGACCTCGCCGAGCTCGGCATGCGGGTAGCGGACCACTGCCACGTCCATGACCTTGTCGTGACTCTTGATGGCGGCCTCGATCTCGTTGGGGAATATGTTCACGCCGCCCGTGATGATCATCTCCTTCTCCCTGCCCGTGAGGTAGAGGAAGGAGTCTTTGTCCATGTGGCCGAGCAGTCCGTCGTCGAACCACAGCTCGCCGTCTATCTTCTTGAAGGCGCTCTCGAGTTTCTCCGGAGAGCCCGCATAGTTGAGGCTGATGGTGGTGAGGCTCCGGGTAAGGATCTTGCCGTCTCTGCCCGGCGGGCACCATGCGCGGGACTCCTCGTCGTACACCTTGGTGTCCGCACACCGGATTTTGCCCACGCTTGCGTAGCGCTCGGGCTTTTCCTCGTAGTCCTTCGCCAGGAGCACCGAGGAAACCCCGGTCTCTGAGGAGCCGTAGAATTCTGTGAACACATTGTGCGCGCAGCCCTGGGCCTGGAAGAACGCGTTGGTGGCCCGCTTGAGCTCGGGCGTGGCAGGGGCTGCCGCGCAGATGAGGGTGCGCATGGTGCTCAGGTCGTAGCGCCTCCTGGCGTCTTCGGGCAGGGCCAGGATACGCTCCAGCATGGTGGGCACCACGAAGACCCAGTTGATGCGCTCCTTCTCGATGAGGGCCAGGAAGGCCTCCGGGTCGAACCGCATCATGGGCACGGCAGTGGCGCCCAGCAGGATGAAGGGCACCCAGCCCGCGATGGAGCCCGCGTGGTAGAGCGGGCCAGGGATGAGGCAGCGGATGTTGCGTGTGATGGGGTCCTTGATCTCGGTGCCGCCGAACCAGTACAGGAAGCTGAACTGGAGGACCAGGAACCG
This sequence comes from Deltaproteobacteria bacterium, assembly GCA_029547045.1. Taxonomy (GTDB): domain Bacteria; phylum Desulfobacterota; class Desulfomonilia; order UBA1062; family UBA1062; genus MWEI01. The sequence goes on from JAKPQL010000125.1 coordinate 1,645, forward strand.
GAGGTATTCGGCCAGGGAGACTTTCGGCGCCTCTGCCAGGTCGCTGAAGGCGTACCCGATGCTGTCGTAGTAGTTCACGTTCTTGGGCGTGCCGGTGGTGCCGCCGGTGTACGGGTTCAGCGCCACCACGAGGTGGGTTTCTGGCATCTCCTCCGGGGCGTTCGCGATGAGTTCCTCGTAGGAGAGCATGCCTTCTGGCACCCGGGTTCCCGCCACGACGTAGTGCTCGATCGTGGGCAGCCGGTGCCTGACGGGCGCTATCATGTCCAGGAGCTCGTCGTGGAGGATGAGCACTCTTGGCCTGGCGCGGTTGATTGCATCCACGAGCTCCTCGCCCGTGAGGTGCCAGTTGAGGAAGGGCATGGGGCAGCCGGTCAGCGAGCAGGCGAAGAAGGCCTCGAAGAACTCGTTGCCGTTGTACAGGAGCTCGGCGCAGCGGTCCTTGGGCTTCAACCCCAGAGACTGCAGGGCATTGGCGAGCCTGAGAACGCGGCCCTTCATGGCGTTGAAGGTGAACCGTTTCCCTTCAGAGATGATCGCCTCCCGCTCACCAAAGACCTCCCACATGGACACGATGAAGTTCGGGGTGATGTCTGCGAGCCGGAATCCCGCCAGGTCGCGGATGGTCTTGAGGTGCCCGGTCTTGGAGCCCGTTTTCAGCAGGATACGCAGCGTGTTCATGGCGCCCCACTGGGTGGCGATGGCCTTCAGGAGCCCGGACGTCTGCTCCAGGCGCGCAAGTTCCGGGATTGCCCGGATGAAATTCATGAACCCCTTGTCCCCCATGCAGTGCCTCCTTGCGTAGGATGTCCCATTACATGGCTGTGCTTCTTCCGTAGAGCTCCTTCACCTGTTTGCGCAGGACCTTGCCCACCGGGCTGAGCGGCAGGGCTTCGGCGAAGACCACGTGCTTGGGCCGCTTGAACCCGGTCATTTTGTCCCTGCACCAGGCCATGATTTCGTCCGCCGTGGCTGACGCGCCGGGCTTGAGGACCACCACGGCCCGCACCGCATTGCCCCAGGTGGCATCCGGCACGCCGATGACGCACACCGAGTCGACCTTCTCGTGCTGACCGAGGATCTCCTCCACCTCGTGGGGGAAGACCTTCTCGGCGCCCGTGGAGATGCACTCGTTCTTGCGGTCCACCACGATGATCTCGCCGTCCGCATCGATGTACCCGAGGTCGCCCGAATGGAACCAGCCGTCTCTCATGACCTCTTTGGTCTTGTCCTCCTCGCCGTAGTAGCCCTTCATGACGGTGCCGCTTTTATAGAGGATCTCGCCCACCTCTCCGGCGCTCACGTCTCGCCCCTGTTCGTCCACGATGCGTATCTCGATGCCCGAGAGCGGCCTGCCTACGGACTTGTTCTTGAGGGTGTCCGGGGCCGCGTCGATACGCAGGGCCGTGTCGGGCGTCATTTCGGTCTGGCCGAACACGTCCACCACAAGCGAGTTGGGAAAGCGCTCGAGGATCTGCCTCTTCCGGTGGGCCGGGTTCACGCCGGCGCCGGTCATGGCCACCAGGATGGAGCTGCGGTCGTGGTTCGCGATGCCCGGGTGATCCAGCACCATGTTCCACTGGGTGGGCACGAGCAGCAGAACCATGGGTCGCTCCCGTTCGATGGTGGTGAGCACCTCCTCCGGATCGAAGTGGATGCCCTCGCGCAGGATGAAGCGGATGAGGCCCGACATGGGGCCGATGATGAGGAGCTGGTAGTTGGCCATGTGGAAGAGCGGCATGTTCATGAAGATGGAGATGCCGCCCGTGACGCGGCCAAGGATTGGTCCAAGGGCCGTGCCCGCGGTGTCCGATACGAGCTTCGGCAGCGAGTTCGACAGGAAGGATCGGACGGGTCTGAAGCCCATGAGCCTGTTCAGACCGTTCTCGATAACAGGCACGGGGAAGATGCGGGACACGATCCTGCCGAAGTTCACTTTTGTGTCGGAGGCGAGCCTGCCCAGAAGGTCGCCGAACAGGGATTGCGCCAGGTTCCAGAAGTTGGCGTACGTAAGCACCACGCCCTTGGGCAGGCCCGTGGTGCCGCCCGTGTAGCAGATGGTGCACACGTCGTGTTCCGTGGTGCAGGCTGCAGGCTCAGAGGCAGAACCCGTGCGGATCAGAGCAGCATAGTCAATCATGTCCCCCGGCGTGCTGCGGCCCTCCCGGGCGCAGCAGACCACCTTCCTGATCTTCGGTGCGTCTGCCAGGGCCTTCCGCGCTTCGTCGAGGTACAGGTCCTCGAAGACGAGGACGGTGGAGTCGGACTGCGTGAGCTGGTAGGCGATCTCGCGGGCCACGAACCGGAAGTTGACCGGGATGGGCACGGCGCCGAGCTTCTGCAGGGCGTAGTTGGCCTCGATGAACTCCGGGCAGTCGTGGAACAGCAGGGACACATGGTCGCCCTTTTTCACGCCATGCGCCTTCAGTGCGTTGGCGAGCCGGTTCACCCGGGAGTTCAATTCCTTCCAGGTGATCCTTGTCTGCCCGCAGGTCACGGCGATGCCGCTGCCGTTGAAGCGGGCCGTCATGGCGAGCACCTCGCCGAAGCTCTTTCTGGAAGCGTCTGGTTGTCCTGTCATGGCTGGTGCTCTCCTCTAAGTGTTTTCTTACAGGTCCAGGCACCGCGAGATGATGAGGAGCATGATCTCGGAGGTGCCCGCGTAGATGGTCTGCACCCTCGCGTCGCGGAAGATCCGGGCGATGGGGTATTCCTCCATGTACCCGTAGCCGCCGTGGAACTGCACGCACTTCCCAACGACGCGGTTCAGCATCTCGGCGATCCAGTACTTGGCCATGGAGGCCTTCTTCACCACCTTGGCACCGTCCAGGTGGTCCACGAGCAGGCTCTCCAGGAATGCTCTTCCCACCTCAACCTCGGTCGCCATCTTGGCGAGCTCGAAGGAGATGTACTGGAAGCGGCTGATGGGCCTGCCGAAGGCCTCCCGGGTCTTCGTGAAGTCGATGGTGAGCCTGAGGGCCTCCTCGGCCGCGGCCTGGCAGATGATGGCGCACACGATGCGCTCCTGCTGGAGTTCCTCCATGAGGTAGAAGAAGCCGTGCCCCTCCTGGCCCACGAGGTTCGCTGCCGGGACCCGGCAGTCCACGAAGGCCATTTCCGCGGTATCCTGGGACTTCAGCCCGATCTTGTCGAGCTTCCTGCCCTTTTCGAAGCCCTTTGTCCCCGCCTCCACGGCGATGAGCGAGATGCCCGTGTATGGCGGGTCGGCCTTCGGGTCGGTCTTGGCCGCTACAATCACGAGGTCGCAGAGCAGGCCGTTACTGATGAACGTCTTCTGGCCGTTGATGATGTAGGAGTCGCCGTCCTTCACCGCGGTGGTGCGGATGGCCGCCAGGTCCGAGCCCGCGCCCGGCTCGGTCATGGCGATGGCCGTGACGATGTCGCCCGTTGCGCACCCCTTGAGCCACCGCTGCTTCTGCTCCGGGCTTCCGAAGTTGTAGAGGTACGGCACGATGATGTCCGAGTGCAGGGGAAAGGCGAACCCGGTACAGTGGGTGCGGGACGCCTCCTCGATGGCGATGAGCGTATAGAGGAAGTCCGCGCCGGTTCCGCCGTACTGCTCGGGGAGCCAGGGGCAGAGGAAGCCCTGTTCCCCGAAGCGCGACCAGATCTCGCGGGGCACGACACCCGCCTTCTCCCACTCGTCCACGAACGGGGTGACTTCCCTGGCAAAGAACCTCCGGATGGATTCCCGGAACAGGGTATGCTCCTCGGTGTAGCGGCTCTCCAGTACGGACATGCGATAAACCTTCCCCAACAGAATGCACCGGGCCGGGGGCCCGCTAAAATTGTCATACCATATTACAACAAATGCCGATCGGATACAAGCTGGAAGCAGACGCGAACATGCCCTCGAGCGATGAACCCGGTTTCACCGGTGGAGCGGGAAGGTTACCGTGAACCCGTAGAGTGTCTCATGGTTGTTTTCCCTGCAGTAAAAGGCCGCCTGAGGCCCTGCCACTTCTGCAATCCCCAGGGCGAGCCCCACTGCAGCCCCGATACCGGCGCCGATCCCCACGTAGTCGTAGTGTTCCTGCGGTTCCTGGGTGAAAAGGCTTGCGAGGAACCCGGCCATGGCCCCGAAGCTCAATCCGAGAAGGGGTGTGGTGAAGATGGGTCCGACGTCCCCGGCCCGGGTGGGTGTGGGAGTGCATGCCATTGCGAGCAGCAGTGCCAGGGTCACAATGCATCTTTTCATACACGACCTCCCTTGGTGGTGTCATGGGTAGTATAGCATGATTTTCGACCTCGGCCCTGTTCAGAGAAAGGGGGGCTTTCACAGGCCCATGGGCAACCTTCTCATCGATACGGGTATGCATGAGAAAAGAGGGGCGGGCCGCCGACCGGCCCGCCCCATACACACCGGAGGTTTTGGTGGTGTGTTCGGACGATGGTTACAGAACGCTGTCATGAAGAGAGCTGATTCTTGGCATAGGTCGCCCTGATGAGCTTCTTGTCGATCTTGCCCACGCTCGTCTTGGGGATGTCCGAGATGATGATGCACCGGTCCGGAATGCCGTACTTCGGGATCCTGCCCTGGGCCGCGCACTGGCGCATGAAGCCCTTTAGGACGTCCTCGGTGACGCCGTCTCCCCGGAAGGGCGGTTTCAGGGACACGAACAGGACAGGCCGCTCGCCCCACTTGGGGTCGGGCACACCGATGGCCGCGGCCTCCAGGACCGCCTCGTGCATGCTGATGGCGTTCTCCAGGTCGAGCGACGATATCCACTCCCCGCCGGTCTTGATGACGTCTTTCAGCCGGTCCGTTATCTGGAGATAGCCCTCGGTGTCCATGTAGGCCACGTCGCCCGTGTGGAGCCATCCGCCCCTCCAGAGTTCGCCGGTTCTTTCCGGGTCCCTGAAGTAGCCGTGGGTGAGCCAGGGCGCGCGCACCACGATCTCGCCCGTGGAGGCGCCGTCGGCCGGGAGGAAGTTCCCTTCGGGGTCTGCGATCCTGATGTCCACGAGCGGGATGGGGACACCTGTCTTGATGACGATGTCGCTCTTCTGCTCGTTGTCAAGATCCTTCATGGAGGGCTTCAGCGTGGCGATGCTCATGACCGGGCAGGTCTCGGACATACCGTAGCCTGCCATGACCTGGATGCCCATGTCGAGGGCCGCCTTGGCGAGACCCTTGGGGAGCCTGGCCCCGCCGATGACCACCTTCCAGCGGCTCAGGTCGAACTTTTTCACCGCAGGGCTCGCCACGAGCATCTGGAGGATGGTGGGCACGCAGTGGGAGATGGTGACCTTCTCGGTGAGCACGAGCTTCAGCAGCATCTCAGGCTCGTACTTGCCCGGGTAGACCTGCTTGATGCCCATCATGGTGGCGATGTAGGGGAAGCCCCAGGCATGGACGTGGAACATGGGCGTGATGGGCATGTACACGTCCGAGGTGGAGAATCGAAGCGGGGTGTCGTGGCAGCTCACCGCGATGCACACGCTCATGGAGTGGATCACGAGCTGGCGGTGGGTGAAGAACACACCCTTGGGAAGGCCCGTGGTGCCTGTGGTGTAAAAGGTGGTGGCCTTGGTGTTCTCGTCCAGGTCCGGGAAGCAGAAGTCCGGCTCGGAAGCGGCCAGCATCTGCTCGTACTCGGTGTCGTAGCGAACATCGCTCTCGGGCAGTTCGTCGGTGTCCTTGATGAGCACGATCTTCTTCAGGGACCTCAGACCGTTCCGGATGGTCGCCAGGAGCGGCAGGAAGTCCGCGTGGACCAGTGCCACGTCGGCCTGGGAGTGGTTCATGGTGTACTCGATCTGGTCCGGGGAGAGCCGCCAGTTCACCGTGAAGAGCACGGCGCCCATCATGGGCACGGCGAAATACGCCTCCAGGTAGCGGTGGGAGTCATAGTCGAAGACCGCCACCGTGTCGCCCTGGCGCACCCCGAGGTTCGTGAGCGCGCTGCCAAGGCGGTTGATCCGCTCGAAGAGCGTTGAGTACGTGTAGCGCATCCGGTCCCTGAACACGATCTCCTGGTTGCCCGCAGTCGTTCTCGGGCCGATGAGCAGGTCCTTTATGGTGAGCTGGAACCGGTAGTGACTTCCATTCAATGATTTCGTCGCCATGCTGACCTCCTTGCAGTCATAGTGTGTACACTCAGCATGATCGGACAAAACAATAAATGAAACAATCAGTTACGGACCGTTTTTGCTGTACGGAGATGGAGGAAAAAACCGGTAGGTCGATGACCTAGGACGCCCTGGTCATCCCTTGGACTGGCGTTCCTTTTCCACCCAGTTCAATGCGTGGCGAAGCAGCTCGGTGGCGTTCTTCAGGCCCAGCTTCTCCTTGATGCGCTCCCGGTAGGTGCCGATGGTCTTCACGCTCAGGTGGAGCCGCTGCCCGATCTCGCTGATGCTCATTCCCTCGCCGATGAGCTGGAAGACCTCGATCTCGCGGTCGGTGAGCGTCTGCAGGGGCGATTCGGCGGGCTCCCTGGTGCCTTCGACGAACCGGGCAAGGATGTTCTCTGTGACCCTGGTGCTCGCATAGATGCCGCCCGAGAGCACGTGGCGGATGGCCTGCACCACGGACTCCGAAGCCTCCTGCTTCATGACGTAGCCCCTGGCCCCGGCCCGGAAGGCGCGCTCGGCATAGAGCGACTCGTCGTGCATGGATATGACGAGCATGGGCAGGCCCCTGCGGGTCTTGTGGACCTCCTTGATGAGGTCGATGCCGCTCATGTCTTTCAGCGTGATGTCCACGATGACCATGTCCGGGTCCAGCGCCTCTATGGCCTTCATTGCGCCGTGGTAGTCCTCTGCCTCGCCGCACACCATGAGGTCGTCCGCCTGGCCGATGAGCTGGGCGAGCCCGTGGCGGAAGATGGGGTGGTCGTCCACGATGAGGATGCGGTGCCTGCCGCCATGGCCTGCCTTAGGTGTGGACATCCGCACTTTTCCTTTCCCGGTTGAAGGTGCAGGTGACGAGCGTCCCGCCGCCCGGCTCCGACTCGATGCGGAGCATCGCGCCGATCATGCGGGCCCGGTAATTCATGATCCGCAGGCCAATGCCGGAAGCCTTGCTCGTGTCCTTGATACCCACGCCGTTGTCCATGATGGACAGAGAGACCGTCCCGCTGCTGTCCAGAAGCTCGATGGTGATCCTGGACGCGTGCCCGTGCTCGATGGCGTTGTGGATGGACTCCTTGGCGATGTAGTAGAGGTGGGTGGCGAGCGTGTTGTCCCGGATGGGGATGTGCCGGGGGCAGTCGAAGGTGCAGGAGATGGAGAAGATGCCCGACGTGGTCGCGGCAAGCTCCTCCAGGGACGACTCCAGGCCCAGCGAGGTGAGGTGCACCGGGCACAGGCCCCGGGCGAGCCGCCTCGTCTTCTCGATGGCCTCCTTCACGAGATGGTTGATCTCGAGGGCATAGCGGGCCTCGTCCGGGGACAGCTCCTGGAGCCTGTTGCCGAGCACCTTGGTCATGACGTCGATGCCGATGAGGTGCTGGCCGAGGTCGTCATGGAGCTCGTAGCCGATCTTCTGGCGCTCGCGCTCGCTGATGTCGAGCACCTCCTTTTCCAGCTGCTTCAGCGCGGTGATGTCCACCATGGAGGCGATGCTCTGCTTCGTGCCCGGGATCATGGCGATGGTCATGTAGATGTGGAGCAGGCCGCCGTCCTTGTTCCGGATCTTGAACTCGTAGTTGCGCGGCGCGAGCACCGGGTCGAGCCGGCGTTTCCGGTGGTACTCGAGGAGCCTCGGGATGTCGTCGTCCGCCACGTAGAGCGTCCAGCTCCTTCCGATGATCTCGTCGCGGTCGTAGCCAGTGAAGTTGGCGAAGTCCGAGTTGATCATGGACACCGTGGTGTCCTCCTCGATGACGATGGTGGCGGTGCCCGAGTTTTCGAACAGCGTGCGGTAGAAGTTCTCCGAGTGGGTGAGCTCGGCCTCGATCTGGAGGTATCTCTGGGTCCTGGCCCTAAGTTCTGCAAGCTCTGCGATGAGCTGCTGCTTGGTCTTGTACTCGTCCTTCACCTGGAGGGTTCCTTGCCCGGGATTGTAACCGAGAACAGGGGGGATGGAAAGATCGTAGTTTTTCCCGAAAAGGGCACAGGTGAAGATCCGTTGCGGACAATGCGCGTCAGGCCATGGTGCGCACCGGTATGCCGCTTGCCCTGAGGAAGTCCTTGATGCCGCCAATCGTGTACTCCCGGTAGTGGACCATTGAGGCGATGAGCGCCGCGTCGGCGTCCGCCTTGACGAACACGTCGCGGAGGTGCTCGGGCCTGCCCGCACCGCCGGATGCGATGACCGGGATGGTGACGTTCCGGGAGATGAGGCCGGTGAGGTCGAGTTCGTAGCCCTCCGTGGTACCGTCCGCGTCGATGGAGTTCAGGCAGATCTCGCCGGCGCCGAGGTCCTGGGCCTTTCTGGCCCAGTCAAGCGCGTCAATGCCCATGGGGGTCCTGCCGCCGTTGATCACCACCTCGTAGCCGCAGGGGATCTCCTGTGTCGGCGTGACCTTCTTCGCGTCCATGCCGAGCACGATGCACTGGCTGCCGAAGTGCCGGGCGCCCTCCGTGATGATGGGCGGGTTGAGCACGGCCGCGCTGTTCACGCTGATCTTCTCGGCACCCGCATCCAGGACCCGGTACATGTCGTCCAGGGTCCTTATGCCGCCGCCCACGCTGAAGGGGATGAAGATGTTCGCGGCAACGCCGCGGACCACGTCGATCATGATGTCCCGCCTGTCCGAGGAGGCGGTGATGTCGTAGAACACGAGCTCGTCCACGCCCTGCTCGTAGTAGTCCTTGGCCATCTCCACCGGGTCGCCGATGTCGATGTTGTCCAGGAACCTGATCCCCTTGGTGGTCCTGCCGCCCTTCACGTCCAGGCACACGATGATGCGCTTGCTCAGCATGAGAGCACTCATAGGACAGGCACGGCATTTTTTCCAGAGGAATGTTTCCTGTTGGATATACGGAGAATTGAAAGCATGGTCATTGTCCCCTGAGCACATGGCTCGCCCGCACGCGGGTGGTCCCGGGGAGGTTTGGGCATGGTTCATGAGCCTTGACGAAAGAATCCTTCTGACGGGCTGGGAACATGGTGCGCCCTCGCCGGTGATGCCTGCATGACGCCCACGCTTGTCTATGACGGGAAAGGAATCTATGAGCATAAAGGAATAGAGGTGGGGGGGATGCGGTGGACTGCCCACCCGGTCCAGCGGCAAGGGGTGGCCCTGTGTGCCACTGCCACCAGAAGGCTCTATAAGGGCATTGTTTGCATCCTGTACTGGAGCCTCTGTTGCCGGAGCAATAAAGAAGTACATCGTGGCACAAATCAACACGATTACACATCCGCCCCGGTACAATCTTCTGAAAGGGAACCTCATGAGAGGGCCGATGCTTCGACCTGAGCGGAGATATCGATAAACCGCCCAGGCCGTCTTGCGTCATGTGCATGCAAACGGCACGGCCGGGGGGAAAAGGAAGGAAATCCCCCCGGCCGCGCCCGGGCATAGGTTCTCTGATGTGATCAGAAGCCTTCTTCGGCGATCTCCATGATGGAGAGATCCTTGCTCTTGATGGCCTTCACCGTGCCGTCTATCTCGGGCAGCACGTTCTTGATGAAGTACTTCGCGCTCTTCACCTTGCCGTCGTAGAAGGCGGCGTCCTTGTTCTCCTTGAGGAACGGTGCCAGGGCGAAGGGGTCGGCGGCGTTGACGCCCTTGGCCGTACACATGGCCTCGAGCTTCTCCCGGGCCACGCCTGCCTGCCAGAGCAGCAGCCACGCGCACACGATCTTGCCCATCATCATGAGGAAGGGGTACGCGTTGCCCACGGGCACGAGGAACTCGCCCGCCTTGCCGCAGGAGGCGAAGAACATACCCATGTCCGCCAGGGCGTTCACGCCCGCCTGAACGTCGGCGGCCATGCCCTTGAGCGCGTCGACCCCCTGGTACTTGGCCACGGTGGCCCCCATCTCGCCCAGCAGGGTCATGAAGTAGGCGCCCTTCTTCATGCCCATCTTTCTGCCCACCAGGTCCAGGGCTTGGATGCCGTTGGTGCCCTCGTAGATGGACGCGATCTTCTCGTCGCGGAGGAACTGCTCGATGGGGTACTCGCTGCAGTAGCCATAGCCGCCGTAGCACTGCATGGCCGTCTCGGTGACGCGGAACCCGATGTCCGTGCAGTATGCCTTCACGATGGGGGTGAGGATCTCCACGATGCCAAGCCACTTCTCGGCCTGGACCGGGTCCTTGTGGCTGGCAGCCTTGTCACCGCAGATGGTGGCGTAATACATGAGCGCCCGCATGCCCTCCACGTTGGACTTCATCCACAGGAGCATCCTGCGGACGTCCGGGTGCTGGATGATGGGGACGCGGGGCGCCTCGGGGTTCTTGAACTCCATGAGGGAGGAGCCCTGGAGCCGGTCCTTGGTGTACTGGAGCGCATGGAGGTATGCGATGCTTGCGCTGCCGAGACCCTGCAGACCCGTGGCGATCCTGGCCTCGTTCATCATCTGGAACATGATCTTCATGCCCTCGCGCTCGCCGCCCAACAGCTCTGCGTAGCAGTTGCCGTTGTCGCCGAAGTTGATGAGGCAGGTGGCGCTGCCGTGGATACCCATCTTCTCCTCGATCTTGGCGATCTCGAAGTCATTGCGAGCGCCCAGCGACCCGTCCGCGTTCACCAGGTACTTGGGCACGATGAAGATGGATATGCCCTTGGTCCCCGCAGGGTCGCCTTCGATGCGGGCAAGCACGGGGTGGATGATGTTGCTGGTGAGGTCCTGGTCGCCGCCGGTGATGAAGATCTTGGTGCCCTGGAGCTTGAAGGTGCCGTCGGGCTGGCGGATGGCCTTGGTGCTCATATTACCCAGATCTGAGCCGGCGTTGGGCTCGGTGAGCGCCATGGTGCCGCCCCAGATTCCCTGGACCATCTTGTCCATGTATTTTCTTTTCTGCTCTTCAGTGCCGTAGGTCATG
>JAKPQL010000127.1 GCA_029547045.1 Deltaproteobacteria bacterium
GGAGCCCGGGTCCACCAGGGAGCCTGCCTGGGGCATCTGCCTGATCACGATGCCCGCAGGCACGGTGGCGCTGCACTCCACGGTGATTGCTCCCACCACCAGCACAGCTCCGGTTATCGAGCTCTCTGCAGTGGCTTGGAGGAGGCCAACGACATGCGGTACCGTGCTGGATTCACTCGGGGCGCCGAGGGATGTGGTCAGAGTAACGGATGAGCCAACAGGAACGGAAGTTCCGGATGGAGGATCCTGACTGACGATGTGCTCGACGGGTACTGAGCTGCTGTAGAGAGAATTCCAGGCTCCCACGAGAAGTCCGGCATCTGTCAGAAGATCTTCAGCATCGGTATCGAGCAGGCCCACAACCGGAGGAACGGTCGTGACAGGAGGTTCGGTCAGGTCGGTCACTGAGATGGCTGGTGTCGCTATGAACCTGTTCCCGCCGCCTCCTGCGCCTATGGTCATATCCGCCATGGGCTCGTAGAGGACCGTGTTCATGCCTCCATCGACATGCGTGAATTCGCCGCCGTTCATGACCGCAATGACATTGGAGCCATGCCCCGGGTTTATGGCCGATCCCCCATCGGTAACCACCACCAGGCTCGATCCCCCAACGGTATACTCCTCTCCAGTCCCGACCACGAACTGGCCACCCGGCCAGGTTTCGGACTTGGCGATGGCAGCTCCCTCATCGGTGATGATGACGATGATCCAGTCCGGTTCGTAATAGGTGAAATCATCGACGGCCGGCACCGTGACATGCAGGAGATTGTCACTTATAACGGCGAAGACGGCATCGCTCTCGTAGCCCATGGCCCATCCGTGGAAGAACACTCTCGAAGTGGTGCTGAACCCGCTTCCGCTGATGGATATGGATGTGCCTTCAGGACCGCCGGGAGGGTTCATGGCTGTAATGAAGGGAGCCCCGGCGGATGCGGGGGCCGGTATCAGGATGATGTATGCGAGGAAGAGAAATGGAATGAGATGAATGCGTATCGCCCTGCCATCGCGATGCCGTGTGCGTGCTATGATACTATAAAAATTCCCCATATGGTCCCACCTCCAAAAAGTGATTCTTGCACTAGAGTACAGTGGTAACAGAAATTACTTGCAATGAATGTGCCCGTGTTCGTGATACGCAAATTCACTGCCTTAGCCAATGGCAGGGTTTCACAGGCTGGGGGTATGGGAAATTAATTCCATTTAAATGGAAAAGCATTACCATGACATGTGTCAGTTTTCGTCCATGCACATGGGCATTGCCCGTGAGCCAGCGGCTCGGTCGGCATGGGTACGTTACCCTGTTCCGGCGGCAGCATGATCGTCCACCAGGACAGGATATGATGAGACAGCCTCAACCGCCGGTGGCCTTCCTGAGCAGCTCCCGGTAGAACGCCGTCCTGCTGAGGGCGCCCAGGTCGCTGTCCTGCCTGAGGAGCTTCCAGTCGGCGAAGCCGCTGTCCACGGCCTTTTTCAGCCACTCCTCCGCCTCGTCCGCGTCGCCCTGCCGGGCGTGGAGGCAGGCGATGTTGTAGAGCAGCTCGGGGTTGTTCGGCTCCAGGGCCAGGGCTCGCAGGAAGGCGCTCATGGCCTTGTCGATCTGCCCGGCGTAGGAATAGAGCACGGCCAGCGTGTAGACCGCCTTGATGTTGGACGGCTGCTGCGCCACCACGGGCGTCAGGTTCGCGATGTTCATCTCTATCCTGCCGAGCTGCTCCCGGGCGCGATCCAGGACCTGCCTCGCCTGGGCATTGCCCGGTTCCAGGCGGAGCGCCTCCTCCAGATGGGGGATGGCCTGGCCGATGGAGTTCACCCGTGCGTAGGCGTTGCCCAGGGAAACGCGGAGCGAGGCATTGCCCGGGTCGAGCTCCACGGAGCGCTGGTATATGCGCGCTGCACGCGAGAAGTCATTCTGCGCTGCGAGGTGGTTGCCGAACTTGGTGTTGTACTCGAGGAAGAGCTTCCTCTGCCTGGACAGGAAGGGGAAGAAGCGCACGTTCTCGAGGATGTCCTGGGCCGCGTCCGTGTCCTGGATGCGGTTGGTGAAGAGCAGCAGGGGGTATGCCTGGAAGATGTTGCAGCCGATCACCGATTCACCGGCAAGGCGCTCTGTTGCCGGGAAATTGAGCCTGGAAGCGGCGAAGATGCAGGCGTTGCGTCCGTAGAACACGACCTGCCAGTCGGACGAGGCGAGGAAGACCTGCATCTGCGGGAAGTCCAGGGGCAGGCACCAGAGGTCGCAGCCCTGCTTCCTCACGAAGGCCTCCTTGGAGGCCCTGTCCTGGCCGTAGATGAATTCCAGGTAATCCTTGTACCAGGCCTTGTAGGGGAAATGGCGGGCGTCGAGGAACACCTTGGTGTCGGGCCACAGGTCCCAGAGCAGGTACCCGCCCGTGTTGTAGTCGTTGCCGAGCCTCATGCCCCTGAAGTGCTTCTTGATGAAGGCGGACTCCTCCACCGGGCTGAAGTAGTCGTTCGTGAACCCGAAGGTGGGGATGGAGACGGACTTGTACGATGCCATGCCCACGAGGAACACCACGAGGGCGGCCGACATGCCCGCAAGTGACCTCGTGAAGAGGGGCCTGCGCGTGAAGGGCTGCTCGAGGAACCGGGGCATGAGCGCTATGGCGCTGAACACGAACACGATGGCCCAGAAGTAGGTGGTGCGCACGAAGTTGATGTAGACGATGCAGAAGAAGACGTTGGTGAGCACGAGCACCCAGTCGATCCTGCGGTCCCTGACCTTCGGCCACACGAACGCGGCCAGGACCGCCACGGCCCCGCACAGGTACTCGAGCATGCGCAGGTAGCGCAGCGGCCCGTAGAAGATGTTCTGGTAGGCGTAGACGGTCCTGAACTCCCTGACCTGGGTCTCGTTCTTGATGATGAAGTCGTGCACGAGCATGACGGGGTAGCGCCACCCGTAGGGCGTTATGAAGACCGCGGCCGCGCACAGGCCCATGGCGATGAAGAAGTGCTTCCTCGTCTTCGGGGGCAGCATCTCGTTCCTGGAGAAGAGGCCGTTTGCGACCTCGCCCGCGAACAGCAGCCCCATGAACGACATGCCGAAGATGACCCCGCCGTGGGAGTTGACCCACACCAGCAGAAGGGCGGGCAGGGCGTAGCAATAGAGGTGAGCGTTCTCCCCGGAGGTCTTCACCTGCCACCAGGTCCACACGGTGAGAGTCATGAGGACGAGCGAGAAGATCTCGGGCTTGATGAGGACCCCGGAGGCGGACATGAGGCAGCCCGTGAACACCACGAGCCACGTGAAGGGGTGCCACAGCACCCCGTTCCTCCTCGCGTGCAGGGCCACGAACAGGAGGAACACCCCCACGCAGGCGTAGCGGAAGGCTATGAGCAGGGGAATGCCGCCAGCCTTGTACAGGAGGTAGAGAAAGATCTCGGCCACCCATGCGCAGTAGATCTGGCTGTTGTCGGTGGGGGTCCAGCTGAACACCGAGTGGTCCGGAATGAGGGTCTTGAACTCGAGGAAGTACCTGCCGTAGGCCATCTGGAACCAGATGTCCGTGTCGTCGATGCTGGTCATGTACCTCATGAACACGCCGAACAGGACAAGGAGGATGAGGACCGCGGTCAGCGCCTTGCCCGCTTTCGTTGCCGTGGAGTCGTAGGATGCGGTGTTTGTCATACGGTATGGTTAGAACAGGCCGCGCCGGCGTGTCAAGCGCTCAGGACGCCCCGGGGCGCCTCACCTGCCCTGCATGAGCGCCCTGACCCCGGGCGTGTCGCGGACGCCGAGCAGGTCGGGATCGCTGTTCAGGAGGTCCCACTTGGAAAAGCCCCTGTCGCGCGCCTGGCGGAGGTATGCCACGGCTGCCTCCTGGCTGTTCCGCCTGGCCTCCATGCAGGCGAGGTTGTAGTACACGTCCGGGTTGTCCGGTTTCAGCGTCGCGATCCTCTGCAGGTACTGCACCGCAGGGCCGGCCTGGCCGAGGGAGGAGTGGAGCAGCGCAAGCCGGTACAGCAGGCCCACGTCGCCGGGCGACGACGCCAGCGCCTTCTCGGCTGCCGCCACGTCTGAGCGCACCCTGCGTGCGTAGGTCTCCACCTGGTCGAGGGCCTGGTGTGCCTGGGCGAAGGAGGGGGCGAGCCTGATCGTGCGTTCCAGGCAGGCCTTCGCACGGTCAAGCTTCTGCAGGTTAAGGTAAGCTAGGCCCAGGTTGTAGTTCAGCTCCGCGTCCGAGGGATGGTCGCGCCGGAGAGTCTCCCAGCTGGCCACGGCCTCGGCGAACCTCCCGGTCTGGTAGTAGATGATGCCCAGCTTGTAGCGGGACGCGGTGAACCGGGAGTCGGGTTGGATCGCGAGGGCCTTCCTGAACATGTCGATGGCCTCCCCGGTCATGCCCTTGTCCGAGGCGATGTAGCCCAGCTTATTGTACGCCCAGTAGTTCCCCGGCACGGCCCGGGCGGCATGGGTGTAGAGCGTGACGCTGTCCCTCCAGACCGAGGTCTGCGCCCAGGAGAGCACGGAGCATGCCGCGATGGCCGCGCAGGCAGCCCCAAAGGCGAAAAGGCGGCCGTGCCGGAACCGCGAGAGCGCGTCCGGAACCCCCCATGCCAGCATGATGAACACGCCCACCAGCGGCAGGTAGGTGTACCGGTCCGCATGTGCCTGCATGCCCACCTGCACGATGCCGATGACCGGGACCAGGGTGCCCAGGTACCAGAGCCACCCCGTGACGAGGTAGGGGGCCCGCCGGGCCAGTGCCGCCGAGGCGGCGGTGACGGCCAGGATGATGCCCGCTGCAAGCGCGGCCTGGAGGGCCAGGACCCTGCCGGGGTGGGGGTAGAAGATGGCCAGCCCCGTGGGCCACAGAGTGTGCGCGAGGTACCCCGCGTAGGACACCAGCGCGTTCGCGATCCTGACGTCCCAGGGGAACAGGCCCGCGGACTTCACCATCATCCTGCCCTCCTGCACCAGGAAGGTCACCGCCGCCAGGCCCGCCACGAGGAGGAAGAACGGGAGCTTCTCGCCGATGAGCCGGGCCGGGCGCACCCGGGTGGTGCGAGCCAGGGGCCAGAAGTCGAGGAGGAGCAGGACAAAGGGGAGGGTGACGGCCATGGGCTTGGCGAGCATGCACAGCACCATGCTCAGGGCGCACGCGAGGTAGCGCCGTGCGCTCCCGGTGAAAGTGTACCAGTGGTATGCCAGCAGGGTGAGCATCCAGAAGACGGCGCAGAGCACGTCCTTGCGCTCGGACACCCAGGCCACCGATTCCACGTGGAGGGGGTGCAGCCCGAAGAGGGCCGCCACAATCAGGCTCGGCCAGAACCTGAGGGTCATGCGGACCATGGCCAGGAGGAGCAGCAGGGTGGCCGACACATGGAAGAACAGGTTAACCAGGTGGAAGGCCGCGGGGTTCACGCCGAACAGGCTCGCGTCCAGGAGCAGGGAGAGCGTGGTGAGCGGGTGCCAGTTGTTGGCGTGGATGCCCGTGAAGGCCCAGGCGATGTTGGCAGCAGTGAGCCCCTCCTGCACGCGGGCGTTGGCGTACACGTAGATGTCGTCGTCGAAGTCGATGAAGGAGAAGGTCCCCACCTGGCCGAACACGCCAAGCATCGCTGCGACGAGGAGGACAACGGCCAGGGCCCTGACAGCGGGCCGCCAGGCTGGTCCTTCGGGGAGGGATCGGGTGTCGGTCATGGCCCCACAAGCATTAGAGGAGGCTTCCCGGCTTGTCAAGGCGCCTCTGCGCTTCGTGCCTCCATGCAGCAATTACCGCGCCTGCGCGGGCACGGCCCCGGGGGTGAAATCCCTTGTCCGGTCCCGTTGCGTCATGTAATCATGGTCATGCGAGACGGACGTCGGGGCGGGATCATGGGACGGAACACAATGACAGGGGGAGCAATGAGCGTGGCACGTCGGAGGATAGCCTGGATCGAGTCCCTGCGGTTCATCGGCTTTCTGCTGGTGTTCACGGGGCACTTCATCGAGTCGTACAGACCAGCGCTGTTCGGGTACTGGTACCAGGGATGGACGAGCTGGATCCTCATGGGGCTTACGGCCAAGTTCGCCGTGGCCGTGTTCGGGGTCCTCCTGGGGTACTTCGCCACGGCCAAGCTCTCCGATGCTCAGGCGGCCTTCGGCAGGTACGTGGTGCAGCGGTACCTCCAGTTCGTCGTGCCCATGTTCATCGTCAACCTTCTCGTGGTGTTGGGCAATGCCCGGCAGGCCGGCCTGTACGGGTTCCGGCAGGTGCTGGTGGACTCGTTCTTCTTCTCGGACAGGATCGTCCCCACCTTCTGGTGCATGGGCCCGTTCTTCATCGCCTCCGCGCTCATCGGCCTGATCGCTGGCCTCACCCGCGGCAACAGGGGCGCCCGGCTCGGCTGGTACGTCGCTTCGCTCATCGTGTGCCTGCTTGCCGGCAAGACCTGGGTCGGGGTCTGCGTCATGGGCGCCGTGCTGCACGAGGTGTTGCAGGCCGAGGTCCGCTGGATGCGGAGCGCCCCCGCGCTCCTCGCCATGGCGGTGTGCGCGTTCGTCCTCGCGCGGGTCAGGGCCGAGAACGAGCTCATGTACCTCAGGTACGGCGCGGCCTGCTTCCTCCTGCTCGCCGTGTTCTTCAGCGCGCCCCGGCTGCAGAGGCTGCTGGACGTGGGCATCCTCGGGTGGCTGGGCTCGATCTCGTTCCACCTCTACCTGGTCCACGTGCCCGTGCAGTACACGTTCACCAACCTGCTCGTGGTCTTCCTTGCAAAGACCGTCCCCACCGGCGCCACGCTGGCCATTGCCGCAGTGGCGACGCTGCTGGCGGACATTGCCGCGGCATACCTGCTGGGGAAGACCGTCGAGCAGGTCCTGAAGGTCGTGCCCGGGGAGCAGGCGGCCGTCATTCGCGGAAAACGCCCCGGAGCAGGCCCCGGCACAGGGAACGGCTGAACCCCATGACCGGCCGCTCGAAGAGAAGGTAGCCCGCGAACGCCACCGCGATGCAGGAGATCACGGTGGCCGCCACGAGCACCGGGTTGCCGAGACGGTGCTGCAGGCCCAGCCTGGCCCAGGCCATGCCGAAGGCCGTGGCCGTGTGCGCGTGGGAGAGGTACAGGGAGTAGGACGCGTCGCCCAGCAGGAGCCAGAAGGGCGTCAGGGCGCGGTCTTTACGCACCACGCCCCAGATGTGGAAGAGCACGACAGAGGCCGGGGCAACGCCCCGCAGGACCTGGATGCCCTCGACCTCGCCGTTCATGCCCCCTGTGGTACGGCCTTCAGTCCCACTTTCTCACGGCCCTGAACACCGCCTTCACCGCGTCGAAGGCAGGGCTCTTTAGGAAGTGGCCGTAGGACGGGTAGTCCCAGTAGGTCTTCTTGGGCAGGTTCATGATAGCCTCGAACTCGGCCTCGGTCAGGCCCAGCTTCTTCACCACGTAGGCCTTGTCCTCGGCCATGAGGTCGGCCGGGTAGGGGGGCTCCTCGAGTATCTTCAGGACCTCGTCCCGGGTGATCTCGCCCGAGCAGATGAGGCTGGAGTAGTGGGTCCTGCGCTTGTCGTACCCGAACTTCCGGGGAAGGATGTAGCCCTGGTAGAAGCGCGTGTAGATGGACTCGTAGTGCTTGCCGCCGTAGTATCTCCACCCGAGCTTGTCCTCGAGGAACTTCATGGCCTCGGCCTTGTTGTAGTCGATGTAGTTGAGGAGCAGGACCCAGCGCTGGACCAGGATGTACCGGGCGTAGCCGAAGAGGTTCATGTGCGGGAAGGTCCGAAGCGGCACCGTGCCGAAGCGATCCTGCACGGATTTGATGTAGCGCCAGTCCCAGTGGCCCTGGGACCAGGCGGCGGGCAGGTGGCTCTCGGTCTTCGCGTTGTACCCGGCGATGATGTGGCGGATGCCGTTCTTGGCCGCCATCTGGCCCATGAGGGACACGATGGCGTGGTCCGAGGGGATCTCAGAGTCCGGGGTGGACGCCTTCAGGAACGAGAGCTGCAGGTCCCTGAACTCCTCCCAGTCGATGACGTGGGTGTACAGGTCAATGCCCAGGCGCTCGAGCACCTTGTGGATGTTGGCCACGGCGAGCTCCGAGTCCCACCCGTTGTCCAGGTGAACGGCCAGCGGACGCAGGCCCAGGTCCCTCACCTTGTAGGCCAGGTACGAGCTGTCCACGCCCCCGCTGACGCCGATGATGCAGTCGTAGGGCCTTCCCGTGCCCTCGGTCCTGATCCGTTCCACGATGGTGGCGATTTTCGTCCGGGCCTGCTCGGGGGGGAGGATAACCTGCCTAACCACCGTGTCGTAGGTGTGGCAGTGGTTGCACACCCCGTTCGCGTCGAAGGTGATGTCCGGGTCGGACGTGTCCATGACGCACCTGGTGCAGATCCGGTAGGGGCGGTCGTTCTGTTCTTCAGTCATGCGTGTCTCTCCTGCCCCCATGGATACCACGTTCGACATGTCGCCTTCAACGGTCTTGAACAAGAAAAGGCCCGCCGTCAGCGGCGGGCCTTCTGCCTCACGAGGAAGGATCGCTTCTTCAGCCGAACGCCGTCTTCAGGTCCTCGTCCTTCGGGTAGCTGATGAGCACCGCCCGGTGCGGACCGTGGAACACGAACATGCTGCCCGCGCCCGCCGCCGAGGCCCTGCCCTCCTTCACCGCCGCGGCCAGGTCGGCCACGGAACCGGCGCCGCCGCAGGCCACCACCGGGATGTTCACGCGGCCCGTCACGGCGCGGATCAGGTCCAGGTCGTAGCCCTTCATGGTGCCGTCCCGGTCGATGGAGTTGAGTACGAGCTCGCCCGCGCCAAGCCGCTCCATCTCCGCCGCGAAGGCCATGGGGTCGAGGCCTGTGGCCTTCCTGCCGCCCCGGGTGCACACCTCGTATTTACCCCAGAAGGTCTTCCTCACGTCCATGGACACCACCACGCTCTGCGAGCCCACGAGCCCCGCGGCTTCGGACACCAGTCCCGGGTTCTCGAAGGCCGAGGTGTTGATCACCACCTTCTCCACGCCCAGGCCCAGGATGGTCCTGACCTGGTCAAGGGACCTGATGCCGCCGCCGTAGCCCAGCGGCATGAAGGCCTCGCTCGCGATGTCCTCGAGCAGGGCGTAGGGCGGCTCCCTGCCCTCGACGGTGGCCGCGATGTCGAGGAACACGAGCTCGTCGACCTCCTTGTCGTTGAAGATCTTCACGATGTTGATGGGGTCGCCCAGGTACTTCGGGTCCTTGAACCTGACGGTCTTGACCAGGCCCTGGTTTTTCAGCAGCAGGCAGGGGATGACGCGGGGCCGGTACATGCTACGCCGGGCTCCAGTCGGCGAAGTTTTTCAGCAGCCGGAGGCCGAACCGGTGGCTCTTCTCAGGGTGGAACTGCACGCCCAGGATGTTGGCGCGGCCCACGGCCGAGGTGAAGGCGAACCCGTACTCGGTGCGGGCGAGCACGTCGGCCTGGTTGGCGCAGACCATGTGGTAGGAGTGGACGAAGTAGAAGCGGTTCTCGTGCTCGAGGCCCGCGAAGAGCGGGTGCGGCCGGGGGATGTCGAGCATGTTCCACCCCATGTGCGGCACCCGCAGGGCGTTGTTCTCGAACCCGAACCGCACCGACTCCGCGTCGATCCAGCCCAGGCCGGGCCGGGTGCCCTCGGCGCTCTTCCTTCCCAGGAGCTGCATGCCCAGGCACACGCCGAGGATGGGGGTATGCTCCCCGATGACCTTCCGGTGGAGCACCTCGGCGAGGCCGCGCTCGTGCAGGCGTGCCATGCCAGCGTCGAAGGCGCCCACGCCGGGCAGGATGAGCCTGCTGGCGTTCTCGATGTCCCGGACCTCGGAGGTGACCTCCGAGGCCGCCCCGGCCTTCTTGAGCATGTTGGCCATGGAGCCCAAGTTGCCCAGGCCGTAGTCGATGATGGTGATCATGTCTTTTTTCGGGTAAATCTTTCTTTCACTGTGAGAAGATATGATGTGAAGAATATAATATCGTTCCGAGTCAAGAAATATCGCCATGCTACCAAGAAGAAGACACAAATTATTAAAGGACCCGTGAAGTATTTCAGCGTTAACATGTTTAAAAGGAAAAAGATTGTGGTGCAAAGTAAAGCAAGAACTGACAATCCCAAATACCATTTCATATCGATTCGAAAAAGAACCAGATGTGATATCAATACAATGAAGATTACAGTGCCGAGGATCATGGCTGTCATGTTCGACAGTGCTGCTCCATTGATACCAAGTGATGGGATGAGCAATACCATTAATAAAATACCTGATATTGCGGAGAATGCATCAAGGAAAAAGGACGCTTCAGGTCGACCTATGCTTGTGAAGATGCTTCCAATCGAACCACTGATGCTCCCTCGTATCACCCTTCCGGCAATCATGATGATCAAGGGGAGGCTGGATGCAAGGTAGCTTTCTCCAAACAGGAATCCGATGATCTCTTCTGTGTAGAAAACAATAAATAAACCCATGGGCACCAGAACGAGCGCGGTATACTTCATACTCTTGTCGAGCATGATCGTTAATTGATGGACTTCGTCCTTCCCTGAAAACTCTGATGCCGCCGGATATGTGATCTTCTGTATTGCAGTAGGAATGAATGCAAGGATCATACTTATGGATATTGCAATACTGTAGAACCCCACAGCAGACCTGTTAAGGAAAAACCCAATCAAGAGGATGTCGCTGTTCGCTGCAATGATATTCATTGCATCACTGCCGAACAGGTACCGTCCGTATCCGAGAAGTATCAAGGCTTTCTCTCGAAGGAAGGTGAAGTCAACATGATAGAATCGCAATGAAGCTGCCAGTGAAACTATGCTGGTAAATGCCATGCTTATTACTAGTCCTGACACAGCACCTTTCAAAGCAAACCCCATAGCCACAAACGCAGTCGTAAAAGTGATCATGGTAATACTCTGGAGGAAGATCAAAAAAGCATATCGTCTCATCCAACGCAGCCCGTTGACGAGGGCTATGGATGTCTGGAAGATGCAGGTGAATGGAAATATCAAGGCAAGCAACTTCAACAGACTCGAAAGCTCAGGCATGTTAAATATTGTTGAAAGGGTGCTTGACAGAATATAAACCACAATCCCGGCAACAACGCCTAACAGGATAGATAGTAATACCCCAGTTGTCATGAATTGGTTCAATTGGTTCCTATCATCACGGTATTCTGCAGAAAATTTTATTATAGCCGTTGGTATGCCAAAGGCTGCGGCCATCATGGTGATGCTGTATATTGTTATCACCATCTGATACAGGCCGAGATCTGAAGGCCCAAGCCATCTGGCGAGAAATATTCTTAGGATAAAGCTAAGAGGAATCGTGATGAATGAGCTTGCAAAGGCCCAACTCACATCGATGGCAAACTGTCGTGCTTGCTTCGTAGTCATGTATGTTCCGTGGTGGTACTACAAGGGATCAGAAGGCGTTAATCAATTGACAAGTGCTCGAATACTTTTTGCGAATGAGCTGAAGTTCTTGTCAGCATTGAATGTCTTGTTCCAGTTTTCCTTGCTAGCACTCCTTCTTTCAGAGAATGTACGCGGGTCTTCCAGTAGCGAGTCAATGGCCGATGCTATCTCTTCAGGAGCTGGATTAGGTCTGATAAGCTTACCCACTTTGTCTGATACGATTTCAGGTGTTCCCCCTACGGATGTTGCAATCACAGGTATTCCGCAGCTTTGTGCTTCCATTATTGAAACTGATATGCCCTCTGATAAACTCGTATTCATAAAGATGTCCAAGGGTGTATTTTTATAAAACTCAAACACATCTGGATTATTCAATTGCCCCAGAAACTGATAATGCAAGTTGGTCGGCATAGTCTCAACAGCAAGCTCTTCAAGCTGATTTTTCAGTGGCCCATCTCCAATATGATACCAGATGAATTGTTGATTGTGTTTCCGTTTTGCCAACTCAGCGAGTCCCCTGATAGCGAGGCCCAGACGTTTGACATCTACCATATAGGAGCAGGATACTATCCTGATTGTCCCATCACGGGATGGCTCGGATAAGAGACCGGGGTCTGGAACACCGAGCCTAGAAACATGATATTTATGGATAAACTCGGGGTATTTAACGTTTAGATAATTTTTTCCCTGTTCGGAAATGAAATAAATGCGATCTATCAGTTCCAAGGTCTTCTTTCTACAGGGAATTAAGGGGGGATTATGCCTTTCGTGGTAGAGATCAAAGCCATGGGCCCTGCTGATAAGTTTAATCTCAGGAAATGTTTTTTTTGTAAGGCCTATGCCTAATGTGACAGCTTCGAGCCAGTAGGTATAGAAAAGAGTCTGTTCGAGACCGATCTTTTTTTCTCTTATGAATTTTGTAAGCCACCTCTTCGTTAACGTTGCCCTGCCGACATATCCAGCCAGTCTCATGAGGTATTTGTTATTCATTGATATAGTTAAGTTGTCGGCGATGTCTTTATAGAACATGGAAGATAGAATGGAGTGGACAGTGTAGGTCAGCAATGATTGAGTGAGTGATAGTCTCAGATAGTATGCCAGGCTTTCATCAACATCAACATTCTCTGGTACTGGGCACTTATCTCCATCCAGACTTGCCGGAATGATAATAACCCTATCAAATGATTTTATGAGGTAATGGATTTCCGGGTTAAGAAATGTATCCTCTGCTTTACCGCTATATGGGTAGGAGAGGGGAAAGAGAATCAATACAGAATCATGTGATGAGGTCATACGTGAATGACCATGAGGAGAGTTTCGCGGAAGGCGGGAAATCTTTTTAACAAAAACCTTGTAAATGAATTTGACCATTTTTGTCTAAGGGGAAATGGTTCACAGAATTGAAAATGATCGACTTTGTAATGAGCTACAGTCGCAATCTTGGCTAACGTATAAGGTGTGAACCAATACCGATGGTCACTGTTTATGAACTCTTTATGAGAGAAAACATGCCTGAAGTTAAGCAAAGCAAAGGCATTCGGCACTGTGATTATGATTCTCTCAATAGAACCTGAGTACTTATTAAATAAAGATTGTAATAGGCCCGTTGGGTTGTCGACGTGCTCCAGGATTTCACCCATAATCATATAGTCCCATTGCTCAGAGGAGACCTCACAAACATTGTCATTTGCAAGATCAGCATAAAGCACATCTTGAAAACCCAGGTTGCTCCTTATGTACTCAATACCATCCTTATTAATATCTACCCCAAGGCATCTCGAAGACACGGCACAAAGCCTCGAATGAAGCCACTTGTTCTCTTTAATTTTTTGTTCAATCAAAGGGAGATGGTCACAACAACCCATATGAATTATTCTTTTGTTTGAAGCCAACTCTTCTATCAAAGATAATCGATCAGGGATCTTGTACTCTTTCTCAGCGATTTCTATTTTCAGGCCGGCTGTGAATTGAGTGCCTGAAAGGTAACCAATGATGTCTTTATTGAAATACATGGATAATGTACCTCGATAATATGAAAGTATTCCTATAGTTGGTTTTTGCTAGGTTGCACGCTAGAGATTTTATCATTGTGTGGTTTATCATATTTTACCCGTATAAGCAGAAAGCAGGCCTGGTCCCCATCTCCCAGCGCATTCAGCTCCCCGGCCCTCTTTCTGAAGCGTGCCATGTCCCTGCGGCCGAAGGGCGACCGGCCCGGGTTCACCCGGTACGACCTCGCGTCGTTCAGGGGTATGTCCCTGCAATACTGCTCGCTCCCCCAGAACTGGAATGCGCCCGAGTCGTACAGCACCTCCTCCACCCTGAACCCGTGCCTCTCCGCCATTTCCCTGAAGCCCTTCTCCGAGAAGACGCAGACATGCCTGGGCGCGTCGAGCTGCACCCAGTCCACCCCGTACGTCCGCCAGGCAAAGGACTGCGCCACGGGCATCCTCACTAGGACCCGGCCGCCCGGGGCGACAATCCGCTCGAGTTCTGCAAGGGCGGCCACGGGGTCGGGCACATGCTCGAGGGAGTGGTGGAACATGACCACGTCGAAGGTGCCTTCAAGCCCCTGTAGGTCCGTCTTCTTCAGCACCACGCTGCCTCCTGCACGCACATGGTCGGGCAGGTAGGGGTCGATGCCGGTGAGGTCCGTGAAGCCGAGCCCTGCCAGGAGGAGCAGGTTCATGCCCCTGCCGCACCCCACATCCAGGATCCTGCTGCTCCGGGGGAGGTCCACCACGCGCTCGATCCAGGCGAAGGCATTCAGGTCAACCGCCAGGGCTGCAGGCATCCTGAGCACGGGAATACGGCGCATGAGGACAAGTGCGTGCGCGGCCAGGCGGGCCATGAGCGCATCGTGTCTTTTCGGCGCAAAGGAATAGTACCCCCGGGGGTAGAACCGCCCCATGTCCCGGGGTATGTCCTTGAGGTACAGGCTCCCGCACCGCGGGCATTCCAGGTAGTCGAAGCGTTCCCGCGAGCCGTACATCATCTCGCGCGCAGTGTGCACGGCGGTGTTTACCATGTTCGAACAGACTTTGCAGGGTTCCATGCTAGAATTCCCATGGCCGGGAAGCCGCTCACGGTATCAGGGGGCTC
Organism: Deltaproteobacteria bacterium; assembly: GCA_029547045.1. Lineage (GTDB taxonomy): Bacteria > Desulfobacterota > Desulfomonilia > UBA1062 > UBA1062 > MWEI01. Next base: position 14,471 of record JAKPQL010000127.1, read on the forward strand.
CCCATGCCCGTCCTCGTCAGTACCTGCCTACACAAGCACGTCCAGGAAGCCCTCGTACTGGTGCTCCCTGCTGAAGTGCAGGAAGTCCCCCCTCCGGGGGGCGGGCAGGTTGCCGACATCCCAATCCGCGAGCACCCGCTCCATGGTACTCAGCATGTCCTTCGTGTCGTACAGGTCCATGGCGTAGCCCAGGCCGTGCTCGCGCACCATGCGGGACGCCTCCATGTCCGCAGGCCCCACGGACAGGATGGGGCGGCCGGCGAGCACGTAGTCGAAGAACTTGCCCGTGATCACCTCGTCCGCGCCCTCTTGCTCCGAGTGCAGGAGCAGGAGCGCGTCCATGTCCTGCATCCGCTTCAAGGCCTCGCCGTGGGGGATGGCGTCGTGGATCTCCAGGGAGAGCTTCTCGTTCCAGGCGGGGGATATGGAGATGCTGCCGTAGAACACGAGCCTGACCGGCTGGCGTAGCTTCTCCAGTGCCTGGAAGAACAGGCCGGGGTTTCTGAAGCCGCGCTCGTGCTCGATCAGCGAGCCGAAGTACCCGATGGTGATCACGTCGCTGGTGGGAGTTGCAGGGGGCGGGGCGAAGTCATCCGGGGCATCGAACCCGTTCATCACGAGGCGCGCCTTGTGCGTCACGTCGAAGAAGCGGCGGTTCACCTTGTCCAGCATGGGGGAAGTGCAGTACACGAAGCGGTCGCAGGCCGCCAGGACCCGCGCCTCGAGGAAGGCGTTCAGGGCCTGGAAGGGCAGCGTGCGCTTGCGGAAGATCGAGGTGGTGTTCCAGGTGTCGCGGTAGTCCACCACGAGGTTGACCATGTCCTTCAGGGCGAGCTTCACGAGCCAGCCCGCTACCTGCATGCTGTGGGGAGGAGACGACACCACCACGTTCCTGATGCCGTGCCTGCGGATGAGCTGCAGGGCTTTTGCCGCAAAGAGCGGCGCGGTGTAGACGGCCGGGTCGGGCACACTCACTTCCCTGGCGAACGACCGCAGGGCGGGCATGAGGCGGGAGACCGGCTTTCCGGGCTGATCTTTGGCCGATGGTCGTGCCCTCCGGGACAGGGCCAGGGTGCTCGCGTACTGGAACGGGTCGACCACATAGGAGGCGCTCACCTTGTCCAGCACGCCCCCGTAGCCGAAGCAGCCCATGTCCATGCCCCTGGCGGCGAGCACGTGTGTGGCCACGCCCCTGTCCGCGAGGAACTCGGCGAGCTTCAGCATGCGCAGCGCGCTCCCTATACTCTGGCAGTAGGGGATGAAGTTGTGGGTGATGATGAGTAAATTTCCGGGTGCGCCCATGTGACCTCCAGCAGTCCGTGCCGTAGAAACATACTCAGCTTGAGCCCTTTGAATATTCCCGATTTTGATCCGATCCAGTTGGTTTGGTGTTATTTATATTCAGAAACTACCACCTGGACCCCCATCGGCCGCCTGATATTTCCCTCTTGCCGACCGTCTTACGATTTTACCCATTCTTCAGACAGACCTGTCCCTAGTTCAAGGGTACGTCCTTACTCTTCGTCCAATCAGACTCCAGATCACGTCCAAACTTCACGGGTCTCTTCTCAGGGTTCTGCTTGCTCTGTTCACGCACCAGCTTCTTCTGTTTGATCTTCTCTCTGCTCATCGGCGTCGAGACCGACCACACCAGCCTTGCATCCACTGCCAGCCCAGCATCTATGGAAAATACCTTCATCGAAAGCTGAGCATTAGCCTTGGCATGGACCCGCTCCATCACCCTGCTCCCCACACGGTCCCGAAACCGACTGATCATGCTGTGATCAGAGGATGGTTTGCCAATCGGCAGTCCGACAAACACCTTGAAGGATAACCGTTCATTTTATATAATACGCACAAAAACCGGCAATCAGTTCGGGACATACAGCATGATAACTAGCATAATCGCCTGCCTCACATATGATTACATCTGGACTAGTTCATGATATCTGGCGAGAATAATCTGAACCATCGATCTCCCAAAGAAAGAAAGGTTGAGGGTATCCAGATTCTTCGTGGTGTTGCAGCCCTCATGGTCATGCTCCTTCATATATGGGTGCTGGAACTTCGCTTTGGTAACGATGCGCATGTCATGCCGCAGTTCTTTCGATCCGGGAACTGCGGGGTCGATCTTTTCTTCGTGATTAGCGGATTCGTCATGGCCACCATCAGTCGTGGTGCATTTAAGAATAGATCGGGTATCATACGGTTTGTCTATAATCGTGTGACACGCATTTACCCGGTGTACTGGTTCTACTGTCTTCCAGCCCTTTTCATTTTTCTTGTCCGGCCTGACCTTGTAAACATAGCCCAAGGCAACAAGGTAGATCTTTTACGCTCATTCCTCCTGCTGCCACAGAAAATAAAGCCTCTCCTGGCAGTGGGCTGGACATTGATACACGAAATGCATTTCTACACTGTCATGGTACTGCTTCTGATCTTTCCTGAGCGGTTTTTTCTGCGACTGCTCCTGCTCTGGGCGATCATCGTTACTGCGGCAAATATGATAATATCGGATTGTATTGCACTGCCCCCCCTTGCATGGATTGCTTTGCACCCCCTTTCCCTGGAGTTTATTGCTGGTTGCTTCGTCGCCCGTTTTACCTTTGCTGGGGTGGGGAGATACCGTATACCTGCTCTCTGGATCGGTTTTGCACTGCTCTTTGCAGCAGCAATATTCTATGCATACATATTCCCCAGTGTGATTGAGGCAGCCGAATGGCCCCGGGTGATCATGTTCGGATTGCCCGCAACCCTCATCGTGTACGGCTCGAGTTCTTTTAATTCCATCCGCACAGACCATTCACTTCCACGATTCATGCTTCTAATGGGAGATGCGTCCTATTCCCTGTATCTCTCTCATGCGCTGGTGGCTACAGCAGTCGGCATGGCCTGGTCTCTTCTGGGTCTTGGGAAAATTCTCAGCAATCACTTTCTCGTTGCTACAATGCTTATTACTTGCCTGACAACAGGAATTCTCAGCTACATATTCATCGAAGTTCCAGTAATGGCCCGGTCTAGGGCATTGTACAGTGCGTTGTCTAGAAGAGATTTCTTGTGATGCTATCATGCAATAGCATACGATGTTCAAATGGAGACTTGATGAATAAGCTGCAATCTGTTCATAAGCCAGCCCTCAGAAAGAGGACCAACTGTCAGATCTAGTCTTAGCTACTACAACCGAAGATATTCTTTCCGCATGATGATTAGGAGGTATAGAAGATTGATTCCAAATCTTTGTGTACGTATCCCAGATGAAAAAATGCAGTAAGCCGATTTGAGGCCGCCTTTTCTCATTGATGATATAAACAATTCTAGCTCACGGGGTACGGGCTCGGAGTGGAGCAAGAGATGGTTCCGTAATTCGTTGGCCTGATTGAGTAAACGGTTCATCTGGTTGTTCAATCTTTCCATGCTAAGTGTTCTAATAATTTCTCTCAGTCCCTTTGCGCCGATAGTATTTTTTCCATGATGTCTGTAAAGGACTTTGGGTTCGGGAACATACGCAATCATTCCTCTTGCTGCTGCAATAAGTGCAAGCCACCAATCATGAAGAGCTGCCTTTTCTGGAATAGGAGATGCCTCTTGGGCAAGTGCTGAGTTAAAGAAACAAGTGCAGCCGGTAACAAAATTCTGCATGAGCAAGTATTTCAAAGGTTTTTCCATAATATTTCGTAGATGGAGGTATTTCATGAATGAATCGCTAATAACATCAGACTTTTCGTTTATTACAGTCAGATCACTATGAATGAGAATTGGAACCTGAGAGCCATATTTCTTTTCAAGCGATAACATTCTCGTATAAGAAGTCTCCAATTTGTCTGGCTGCCAGATATCATCCTGATCTGAAATCGCAATATACTTATACTCACAGAGAGAAATTACTTTTGAAAAATTATTTGTCACTCCGATGTTGTTGTCGTTTCTGAATATGCGTACCCTAAACGGGGCAATCTTTGAAAAAGATTGAATTATGTCAATGGAATCATCATTTGAACAATCATCGCATACAACAAGTTCATTTGGGGGTATGGACTGATTTAGATAACTGTGGAGTTGTTCCTTAAGATATTTTGAGCCGTTGTATGTGCAAAGACCTATCGATATAGAACGTTGATGGGACATTACGTGCTTTCTCTTATAATATTGTCCATGACAGCATGGTCTGTGTTTATGTCATTCCCTGGAAAGAGCTTGAATTAATATTTGTTTTATTTCCTTTGTAGAAAACCTTTCCTGGAATAGAGAGTAACCGTTTTCCCCAATTTTCTTTAGTGCCTCATTATTTTCGAACCCCCAGAGAATTCCCTCTGCGAGTGCCTTTTCATCACCCTGCTCCACAAGTATACAATTGATTTTATCTTTAAAACCATAATCATCCGAGATATTCCCTATAACTGTTGGCCTGCCCATCGCCAAGAACTGGAATGATTTCCCTGTAATAACTCTTTTTGCCTGTCCCGTATTGCCAAAGGGGCCCCCTAAACAAATATCTGCATTTGATATGTATTGGGGAATCTGAGAATAATCTATCCATTCCCTGTGTTTGACATTGTCAAGTTTTAAATCTCGCATCATCGCGTGGTATATACTGAGATCCATACCCTTACCACCAACAATGGTAAAAGAGATTGGCTTATCTTTTAATATGTGAGCTGCTTTTAGAATGATTTCAATTCCATGAAGTGGCAGAAAAGTCCCATAGAAAAAAACCTGGAATGGTTTTTTTGCAGGAATTTCTATTGAAGTTTGTTCAGTAAGAGCATTCGTAAACATGTTTTCATCTGTTCCAACAGGAACAGCAAATACTTTATTTGTGTCCACCTTGAAGAGATCCTCTATGAAACGTTTATGACCAACAGTATCTGTAAGAATTATGTCAGCGTATTGTAATATCTTTTTTTCATAGAGATAGACAAAACGCTCGAGAATCGAACCTCTGTTGATCTTCTTTCTCTCATTAAGGAGGCTGTCATACGGTGACATCATATGATCAAAGATCAACCTCTTGCCAAGTGTTAGAATTCTGACAATTGGGAACAGCTCATATCCTCGGAAGCCCAACAAGTATTGATCAGGATTCTTGAGGATTCTTATCAATACAAGCTTAATAAGTGTTTGAAAATACCTTATAAAGCCAGGTGAAGAATTAATTGCCTCATATACAGAATAACCATCAGTTGAGTGAAGAACTCTTAATAATACCCTTGTTCTGACATAATCAGGTGCTCTGTATGAGAGTATGTAGCATAGGCTTATGGGATTGTTTGTTCCTTTCATTGATATGGTTGAGTGATGCTTATCTTTGTCCCATCTTACTTATTTTTAAGGTCTTTATTTGCCTCCATGTCGAACCACATGGCGAAGAGGGTGAACAGCGCGGCGGACATGAACGAGAACATGGCCGCCAGGGCGTTGATGGGCGGTATGTGGCCGGTGGAGCCCCACAGCCAGGCGAGCCGGACGAAGAGGACCACGGTCATGAGGCCGAAGATGCCGCCGAAGGTGTAGAAGAAGATGAGGGGGTGGAAGTCGCGGATGATGTACTTCTCCTTCATCCTCCATAAGAAGAGCTTGAGCAGCAGCCACGACAGCGTGAACACCACCGTGAACACGTTCATGCCCGACTTCTCGCCCACGTTGTACAGGGGCCGCACGGGCACGTCGGCCACCCGGAAGTTGTACACGTTCAGGCGCACGAGCAGGTCGTTGGGCTGGCCGAAGCGGCGGTACATCCTGTCCCACTCGATGGTGTGCAGGGCCTTCTTGTTGATGGCCGTGTACCCGGACTGGAAGTCCGCCACGTGCCAGTAACCCGACGCGATCTTGGTCAAGAGCGACAGGAAGGCGTTGCCGAAGTAGCGCACCTTGGGGATGATCCGGTAGGCCTCGCCCGTGAAGAGCCGGTTGCCCTTGGCGTAGTCCGCGCGCCCCTCCACCACCGGGTCGAGGAGCGCGCTCAGGTCGGCCGGGTCCATCTGGCCGTCGCCGTCCATGCGCACGGCCACGTCGTAGCCCTTCTCCCGGGCCCACTCGTACCCCGTGGCCAGGGACCCGCCGCACCCCGCGTTCACCTCGTGCCGCAGGAGCGTGACCCTGGGATTCGCGGCCCGGATGCTCTCCACCACCCCGGCTGTGTCGTCGTCGCTGGCGTCGTCCACCACCACGATGGCGTCCACGAAGCTCGGCATGGTCTCGATGACCTTGGTGACCTGGCGCCCCTCGTTGTGCGCCGGCACCACCACGCAGATGGTTCTGTCCTTGTACATGGCTGACCTCTACGATCTGATCTTGACCAGGATGTAGGATATGGCGGGCACCAGGACTTCCCGGAGCACGGGCACCCTGGTGAGCGCGTGCAGCCGGAAGTGCACGTCGTGGGTGGCGAGCACCCTGAAGGGGGTGGACCGGATCAGGCGCATCATCCTCGCGTGGGTGATCCGGTACAGGCTGAGCTCCGCGCACGAGCCAGCCTCGATCTTCCTGCCCGAGAAGGCCTCGCGGAGCCGCTTCGCCAGGGGGAAGGGCAGGGCGTGGAAGGGTTTGAGCTGGTGGCCGGCGTGGGGGTTGTACCATGGGGGGATGACCACATAGCAGATGCCGCCTGGCCTGGTCACCCGGAACATCTCGTGCAGGCTCGGCCCCTGCGCACTGTCCGGGATGTGCTCCAGCACGCCCCGGCACATGACCAGATCGAAGGCATCGTCGCCGAAGGGGATGTGCTCTGCCGAGGCCACGACGGTGTCCGCCCACACGGTGCGGCCCGGGTTCGGGTCCAGGTTGCAGGCCCTGCACCCCCGCTCGGCGTGGAGGATCCTGCAGAACGCCCCCGTGGCGCCGCCCACGTCCAGGGTGCGCATGCCGGAAAGCGGCATGAACTCCTCGATCTCGTCGATGAAGAGCCTCGCGAAGTACTCCCTCATGAGGTGATAGTTGTCCGCCTCGAAGCGGTGGAAGTTGAAGTACCAGAGCTTCCGGTAGTGGTCGATCAGGCTGAATGGTCGTCCGTCGTGCATGGCGTGTCTCTCGGGTGCCGCCGGACACACTCCGTGCTTTGCGGGTGAACGGGTGTGCCGAAACCTTCCATCACAGAACATGGATCGGGATAATAATGGAAAATCATGAACATACTGTCAAGGCGAATGTGGCTGCGGCAGCTCGATGGCGAACCGCTCACCCGCGGGGATCCGGGCGATGATCTCCTCCAGCCGGCGGAAGCGGATCACCTTCTTGAACCCCTCGAGGAGGACGGAGATGGCCAGCGACGAGGCCAGGAGCGCGGCCCAGATCAGGAGCGGATTGCGCAGCGCGTAGAGCTCGTCGTGCCAGAAGTAGAGGTAGATGAACGTGTGGAACAGGAAGATGTTGAACAGGTGGGAGCCCAGGTACTCCAGGACGGCCCGTACCGGCAGAGACGCCGCAGCGCACTCGGCCGTGAGGAGGATGATGAGAGTTGCCAGGAGCCAGTCGATCTTCACGTCGTGCATGAGGAGCCCGAGCTGTCGGAAGAGGGCCAGTGCCCCGATGGCAAGAGCCAGTACGTAGAAGCGGAGCGCGCCCATGCCGCGAAGGAACCTGCCCAGTCTCTCCATGCCGTCTGCGTGCGAAAGGTACATCCCGAATACGAAGGGCGTGCCCCACATGATGAACAGAAGGGAGAAGTGGGCGCCCGTGAGCAGTTCCCGGTACGGAATGGCGATGACCGCGCAGAGGCACGCCGCGAAGACCCACGGGCCGAGCCGCCTGGTCAGCCGGTAGAGGATGGGAAACGCCACGTACAGCGGGACGATCACGCACATGTACCACCACGTGGCGTTGTACCCGGTCTCGGGGGAGAACCACAGGTTCAGGCCCGCCATCTGAAGGGCGAACATGGCGTAGGCATGGGAGCTGAAGGCCTCCTCGATGGTGTAGTGCATGACGAAGACGCCAAAGGGCACGAAGATGGCCGCGACGAGCCAGTAGTTCAGGTAGAGCCTCGACAGGTGGCTCCGGTAGAACGAGAGAAGGTAGGCGCCCCTGCACCTCACCGACTCGGCCAGACCGTACCCGCTGAGCACGAGGAACATGGACACACACACCTTGGCAGCCAGGGCCGAGGACCTCACGAGGGGGCCGTAGTCGGGGTTGTTGGCGAACAGGTGGTGCCAGAGCATGAGCAGGAGTGCCACGCCCTTGCAGGCGTTCGTGGCCCGGGTGTCGAAGGTGCGCGCCGGCAGGGCCGCGGGAGTGTCGGTAGGTGCGGCCCGGCGGGATCGTTTCTTCATGCGCATTCTTATCCCTGCAACAGGCGCCAGGTCAAGGGCTGTTTCATGCCTGCGCTCCACGCTTGCCCCGGTGAGGCATCTGTGGTTAGTATGGTCCGGCAGTGGGGAAGCGCGTACAGAGCACACAGCAGAAAAACCGGGGAACGGTCCCGCCGCACTCCTTTCCGTACTGGGAGCTCGCGGTATTCCTCGTCTCGGGGCTCATCTTCACCGGCATCGTGCTCGCGGCCGTGGTGCCCGAGGACATCCTCTACCATGCCCGGTACGTGATGGGCATGCTGAACAGGACCATGCCGTGGCCCGCCAACCCCCTGTACTACCTGCTCGTCTCCGGCATCGCCCTGTTCCAGGACGGGTTCGTCTCTCTGGTGGCCTCGTCCGTCCTGGTCCTGTCCGGAGCGGTCGCGGCCAAGCTGTTCCTCGCCCGCAGGATATCCGAGGCCTACCTCCTTGCCAGGGCATCCGGGCGGGGCGCGGACGCGCCTTCACCGGATGCGGTGGCGCTCGTCTGCATCGCCACGCTCTTCGCCTTCAGCCTGCCCACGCCGGCTGCATTCAAGGGGCTCTACTACCTGGGCCAGCTCCCCCCGAACGTGTGGCACAACCCCTCCACCATCGCGCTCATGCCGCTTGCGCTGCTGCTCTTTCATGTCTCGCACCTGCAGCTCGAGCGGCCCGTGACGTCCCGGGCTGCGACGCTTACCTTTCTGGCGGCGCTGAACATCCTCATGAAGCCCAGCTTCTTCTTCGTGTTTGCCGTCGCCTATCCCCTCATGCTGCTCAGACGGTTCAGGCTGGCGAGGGACTTCTGGATCAACTTGTTGCCAGTGGCCGCGGGCCTGGGGATGCTGGCCGTGGTGTACCACCTGATCTACGTGCTGGGGTTCTCGAACATGTGGAAGGGCCAGTCGGGCGTGGCCTTCGGCCTGTTCACGGTCTGGTCGCTCTGGAGCCCGAACGTAGGCCTGTCCCTCGTGGCCTCCGTCCTGTTCCCGGCCGCGTTCCTGTGCCTCCACCCCGCCGAGTTCGGCAGGGACACGCTCCTCCAGTACGCGGCGCTCTCGTTTGCCGTGGCGGTCATCATCTTCAGCGTGCTCATGGAGACCGGGCCCCGCATGAGCGACGGCAACTTCGTGTGGCAGTGCATGGTGTGCAATTACCTGCTGTTTCTCGTGGTGTCGCTGGCCTTCTATGACAAGGTGCGCACAGAGGGCATGGCCGGATGGAGGAACCGGACCCTCGCGGTCTGCTGGACACTGCACGTGATCAGCGGTATCGCGTATATCGTGAAGTTCTTCTCCACAGGGAGATTCTACTGAACCCGGAAAGGACGATGCAGTGGACACAAAGGACGTGAAAGACTCGACATCCCCGGCGGAAAGGCTGCTCCCGCGGGGCCCGGTGCGCTACGCCGCCATGGCGCTTGTCGGCGCGGCCTTCGTCGCCGTGCTCTACAGCCAGGTGCTCCATGCGCCCTTCTTCTACGACGACCTCCAGAACATCCGCGACAACCCCTACGTGCGGCTCACCACGCTGTCGTTCCAGGCGATCAGGGACGCCGCCTTCAGGAACATCGCGCCCACGAGGCCCGTCTCCAACCTGTCCTTCGGCCTGAACTATTACGTGCACGGCTACCATATCTTCGGGTACCACATCGTGAACATCGTCATCCACATGCTGGCAGGACTGTTCCTGTTCCTGTTCATGCGGGACACCGTGGCCCTGGTGAAGCACAAGTCCATGAGCCCCCTGGTCACGGAGAGGACCGACCCGGACATCGTCGCATTTGCGGCCGCGTTCATCTGGCTCATCCACCCCCTGCAGATCCAGTCGGTCACCTACATCGTCCAGCGCATGAACTCCATGGCGGGCATGTTCTTCTTTCTGTCCATGCTCTGCTACGCGAGGGCGCGTCTCGCCGCGGGCACAAGGAGACAGTGGGCCCTGTTCGCCTTGTGCGGCGTCTCGGGCCTGCTGGCGCTCGGGTCCAAGGAAATGACCGCCACATTACCGTTCTTCATCCTGCTCTACGAGTGGTACTTCATCCAGGACCTGGACTTCAACTGGTTCAAGCGGAGGTCCCTGGTCGTCGCAGGGGTTGTGCTGGCGCTCGCGGTTCTGGTGGTGGTATTCATCGGGAAGAATCCCATCGAGGGTCTTGCCGCCGCATACAAATACCGCGACTTCACCATGGCCCAGCGGGTCATGAGCGAGTTCCGCATCGTGCTCATGTACCTCACCCTCGTCTTTCTGCCCCTGCCGGGCAGGCTCACCCTGGACTATGACTTCCCGCTTTCGTACTCACTTTTGAACCCCCCGACCACGCTCGTCTCCCTGGTCGTCATCGTCGCGCTCGTGGGCCTGGGCATCGCCGCGGCCAGGAGAGACCGGCTGCTCTCCTACGGCATCCTCTGGTACTTCGGCAACCTCGTCATCGAATCCTCGGTCATCGGCCTCGAGCTTGTGTACGAGCATCGGACCTACATACCCATGGTGTTCGTTGTGCTGCTGACAGTTCTCGCGGCGCACCGATACCTGAAGCCCTGGCAGGCACGCGTGGCGGCCTTCATCGCGGTGGCGGCCGTGCTCTCACTGTGGACCTGGCAGCGCAACCTCGTCTGGAAGGACGAGATGACCCTGTGGGACGACTGCGTCAGGAAGGCCCCGAACAAGGTCAGGACCGTGAACAACTACGGTCTCGCTCTGCTGGAGGCGGGCCAGGTGGACAAGGCCATCGTCATGCTGGGCAGGGCCGTGGAGATGAAGCCGGAGCCCGGCACCCTCAACAACCTGGGCAACGCACTCGTCACCCAGGGCCGCTTCCGTGAGGCCATACCCTACTACACCCGGGCACTCGAGACCGCGCCTGACTTCGTGAACGCCAGGCTGGGCCTGGGCAACGCCTACGACCTCATGGGAAGCCCCGAGATGGCGGTGCGGGAGTTCCAGGTGGCCCTCGCCCTGAACCCCCGGAGCGACGCGGTGCACACCTACCTGGGGCGCGCGTTCATCAAGCTGAAGGACTACGACCAGGCGGTGCGGCACTTCCGGGAGGCCCTGCGGTGGAACCCGTCCTCCTTCGATGCCTACGCCAGCCTGGGCAACGTGTCCACCATAGAGGGCCGCTACGGGGAGGCCAAGGGGTACTACCTCCAGGCCCTGAAGGTGAACCCGGGCTACGCGGACGCGTACAACAACCTCGGCCATGTCCTGTTCAAGGAGAGGAGGTACGCAGAGGCTGTGGACGCGTTCAACCATGCCCTCAGGCTGAACCCCGGGCTTGCGAAGTCCCACGAGAACCTGGGCATGCTCTATGCCCAGCGGGGTGATTACGAGAGCGCGGTCCTCCACCTCCAGGAGGCCCTCAGGCTGCAGCCGGGGAATTACAACGTCCAGGCCAGCCTCCAGGAGGCACTCGCCACGAAGCAGAAGGTCGAGGAGGGCTTCGCCAGGGTGGGAGCGGCCCTGCAGGCGGACCCGGAGAACCCTGTCCTGCTCTTCCAGATGGCCGGCCTGCACCGGGCGAAGGGTGACATCGGCAATGCGGTCAGCCTGTACGAGAGGGCCCTGGCCATCAGGCCTGCCTTCCCCCAGGCACTGCAGGGCCTGGCCGTTGCGCACACTGCCGGCGGTGACTACGACAGTGCCCTGGACACCTTGAAACGGCTGATCGCCCTGAACCCGGGCAACCCCGAGCCGTACTACAACACCGCCTGCGTCCACGCGCTCAGGGGCGACGCCAAAGAGGCGGTGGCGTGGCTGAGGAAGGCCGTGGAGAAGGGGTTCTCGGACTGGAACCTCATCGAGACGGACGACGACCTGGCCGGGATCAGGGCATCCCGGGAGTTCCAGGACTTCGCCAAAGGGCGCTGACGTCGCGCACGCCATGCACGCGGACGCCGGCAGCGCACCCCCGGGGACGAGATACGCGGCGTGGCTCGCGGCCGCGCTCATCGCGGTGGTGCTGGCCACGCTCTTCGTCTGGTACGCCGAGCCCATAAAGGACGGGGACCTCTGGTTCCAGATGGCCTACGGCCGCTGGCTGCTGGAGCACGGCACGCTCGTCACCGACCACTCGGTCTTCAGCTGGACGCCCACCGACAGCACCCAGATCTACTGCGCGTGGGCCTCCCAGATCCTGCTCTACGCCCTGTACCAGGCGGGCTCCCTGCCGGCGCTCTTCGCGGTGCGCTACGGGGCCTTCCTCCTCTTCGTGGCCCTGGTGGGCCTCCACGCGAGGAGGTCCGGCGCTCACCTGCACCCGCTCACCTGGCTCGCGTGCCTGGCGGGACTCCTCATGTCGCAGTCGGCGGCCATCATCAAGCCCGAACTCTTCTCCTTCGTGCTCATGACGCTCGCCGTGGCGTTGTGGTGGAAGATCAAGGGCTCTCCCGAGAAGGGGCACCTCTTCTGCTATCTCTTCCCGGCCCTGGTCCTGGTATGGGTGAACACCCACGGCGGAGTCGTCTTCGGGGCCGTGTTCCTGGGACTCCTCGCGGTGGGCGAGGCGATGAACGGGCTCTTCTCCCCGGACGAGGCCCTGCCGGAAGCGACGCGCAGGCATTTCTTCATGGCGCTCGCCCTGTGCGTGCCCGCGCTCTTCGCCACGCCCTACGGGTGGCGCTACCCGTACGAGCTCTTCATGGGCCTGGTGGTCAGGGCCGACGCGTCGGTGGCAGAGTTCCGCACCGTGGGCGCCTACCAGACCATCTTCCACCCGCTCGCCCGCTGGCACCACCTGATCGAGTACCTGGCCTTCGCCGCGCTCACCCTGGCGGTACTGGGCTCTCACCGGTGGAGGAGGGCACGGCCCGACTGGACCCTGGTGCTCACGAACCTCGGCATGGCGCTCATCTACTGCCAGTTCCTGCGCACCACGTACTTCTGGGCCGTGGTCTTCACCTTCAGCGCGGTCTCGCTCATCCGCCCGGGCCCGGCCTGGCTCACGGACCAGAGGAGCAGGTCGTACCCCTACGTCCTGGCAGCCCTCGTGCTCCTGGGCGTCGCCGTCTCGAGCCGCGCCGTGCTGGAGACCCGGTGCAGGCCTTTGACCGGCTTCGGCATCAGCCACTACAACCCCGTGGAGGAGGCGGCCTTCATCCGGGAGCACCTGGCCGGCCTGAGGCTGGGCAACGACTACGACTCGGGCGGGTACCTCCTGTGGGCCCTGTACCCGGACACCAAGGTCTTCATCGATGCACGCTACTTCCCCTACAAGCCCTGGTACCGACAGTACACGCAGTTCCTCTACGGACGCGACCAGGCCTTCAGGGACGCCTTCATCCGGAAGTACGACCCAGACATCTGGTGCCTCATCTACGACTTTCCCCGGATGGACTACTTCCTGAAATCGGACAGATTTCGAATAGTCCACTACGGCCCGTCCGCCTGCATCTTCGCGCGGAGCGACGTCGCCCTGCCCGCTGGCCTGTCCCGGGTCTCGCCCAGGGTCTTCTCCGTGGACATGTTCCAGGCCGTGAAGGTGATCGTCTTCTGTACGGCCGCGGGCGAGCTCGACACGGGGTACGCGCTGGCGAAGACCCTGCGGAGGAGCCCGGTGTGCCCGCGGAAGAACGCGGCCATGGCAGGTGCGCTTACCGGTCTGTCCTCTGCCCTCGTGAAGGCGGGCCGCACCGGCCAGGCAAGGGAGTGCATGGAGCGGACCCTGGAGATGGATCCGCAATCGACCCCCGCCCTGAACGGCCTCGCTCTCATCGCCTCGGCCGAGGGCCGCTACGATGACGCCCTGTCCTACCTGCAGCGGGTCCGCGACCTGGACCCGGGCAGTGCGGACGTGTACTACAACATGGCCTGCATGCTGGCCCGCACGGGCCGTACCGGCGAGGCCCTGGACATGCTGCGCGCCGCCCTGGCCCGGGGGTTCGCGCGGCGTGACCTCCTCAAGAGCGACCCCGACCTGGAGACGCTCCGCGGCCTGGAGGGGTTCCGCTCGCTCATGCCCGATTGAGGGCACCCAGAGTCACAGCCGCTTCAGGATCGCCCTGAAGCCGGGCATGCCCCTGACTGAGGCCAGGTCCTCGTCCTTCATGAGCAGGCCCGAGTCTTTGAACCCCTTGTCCACGGCCCGGCCCAGCGTGTCGAGGGCCTCGCCGGTACGGCCCGTGCGGGCCAGCATGCAGGCAAGGTTGTAGAGGATGTCCGGGCTGTCCGGGTTCCTCGCGGCCAGGCCCCGCAGGACCTCCAGGGCCTCCTCGTAGCGCCCTGCCGCTGCGAAGGCCGCCGCCAGGCCGGAGGCGGCCCGGGGCGACGCGGGGTCCCGCGTCAGCGCCCGGCGGTACGCCGCGATGGCCTTGTCGTGGCTGCCGGATGCCCGCAGGGCGTCGCCGAGGTTCACGCCGAACCGGGCCGAGCCCGGATCCAGCGCGAGGGCCTGCTTCAGGAGCTCCGCGGCCTCGCCGTACCTTCCCAGGACGCTCAGGAGCACGCCGAGGTTGTTGTAGGCATCCGGGTAGCCGGGCCTGAGCCGGATGGCCTCGCGGTATGCCGCCTCGGCCTCTGCGTGCCGGCCCTGGCCGAAGAGCGCCAAGCCCAGGCAGTTGCGTGCCTCGGCGTTGCCCGGGTCGATGCGGACCGTGCCACTGCACAGGGATGCGGCCTCGCCGGAGGCCCCCTTCCTCAGCAGCGCCTTGGCCAGGTTGTTGCGGGCCAGCACGTAGTCGGGCCTGATGCGGAGCGACTCCCGGTACCGGGCCATGGCCGCTTCCGTGTCCCCCTGTTCAGACAGGGCCACGCCCAGGTTGTTGCTGGCCAGGTAGTTCTCCCCGGTAACCTCGATGGCGCGGGTGAAGAGGGTTATGCTGTCCTTCCAGGACGAGGTCTGGACCCAGGCGAGCCGGGTCAGGACCACCAGGGCCGCCATGGCCGCCGCCACGGCGCACCCGCGGAGCACGCGCCGGGGACCGAGGAGGGCGGGGACCCCCCAGGCCAGCATGATGGCCAGGCCGATCTGGGGGACGTAGGTGTACCGGTCGGCCATGGCCTGGGAGCCCACCTGGACGATGCCGATCACCGGCACCAGGGTGCCCAGATACCACAGCCAGCCCGTGGCGAGGAAGGGCAGGCGCCTGGCCGGAAGGAGGAACGCCGCGCTGAGCGCCGCCAGCGCCAGGCCGGAGCCCGCGGCCCGGAGCACGTCGACGCGCTCCGGGTGGGGGTAGAACATGGCGAGGTTCAGCGGCCAGAAGGACTTCGCGATGTAGGCCGTGTACGACACCAGGGCATTGGCGAGCCGGGTGCCCAGCTCAAGGTGCTCCTGGGCCAGCATGGCGCCCTGGGTCTTCTGGGCGTAGAAGGTGACCACACAGCTCAGGCCTGCGAGAATGAACAGGGGGAGTTTCTCCCTGAGCAGGGGGGCTATGTCCTTCCATACCGGCCACCCCTGCGCGGGCCCGGCCTTCGGCAGGCGCCTCAGCGGCCAGAAGTCGAGGAGCAGGAGGACGAAGGGCAGGGTCACGAGCATGGGCTTGGCCATGAGCCCAAGGCCGTAGCCGGCAGTCACCAGGGCGAATCTGCCCTTTCCCGGGCGTGTCGCGTACCGGGCATAGGCGAGCAGGGTGAGCATCCAGAACAGGGTGCTCAACACGTCCTTGCGCTCGGAGATCCACGCCACGGACTCCACGTGCAGGGGGTGCACCCCGAAGACGGCCGCCACGAAGGCGCTCTTGAGGGTATCGCCGGTCATGGACACCAAGACACCGAAGAGCAGGAGCGTGTTCAGGGTGTGGAAGAGCGCGTTCACGAGGTGGTGGGTGCCCGGGTCCATGCCGAACAGCTCCACGTCAAGCATGTGGGAGACCCAGGTGAGCGGGTGCCAGTTGGCGGCGTAGGTGGAGGTCAGCGACCAGCCCAGGGCCTCCAGGGTGATGCCGGAGCGGATGTGGGGGTTGTCACGCACATAGGTCGGGTCGTCGTACAGGATGAATCCGAAGGAGCTGGTCTGGGCGTAGACCAGGATGCAGGCGCAGGCGAGCAGGGCCATGACCACGGCCCTGGCGGCGGGCGTGTCGGGGAAGCGCGAGGGGGAGGTGTGCTCGGTGCTCACGCTGGCCTTCCCCTTGGTGGATCAGGCCCAGTAGGGCCGGTAGCTGTCCGTGATGGAGAGCCCGCGGTCCGCCATGTACGCCTCGAAGACGTCCGACTGATATATGTACCGGTACAGGTCGTTGATCCTGGCGCAGAACCGCTTCGCCCGGGGCTCGGACATCTCCACCAGGCTCGCCATGGCGCCGTTCCTCTTCAGGTGAGCGCCCAGGTCGTACTTGGTGACCATGGCGCCTATGCGGAACTCCTTCTGGAGGTAGAGCACGCCGTTCTTGGCGTTGGCGTAGACCGGCACGGCGCCGTAGTGGGTGGCGTGGTGGCGGATGTCCAGCTGGTTGTCGCAGTCGTTCATCATATCGCTGATGCTGATGTAGTCCCTGTGCTTGTTGATCTTGAGCCAGTAGCGCAGGTCCGAGGGGCTCATGGCGATGGGCTTGGCGTGATCCACCTTGATGGGGGAGTACGAGTCGCGGTTGAGCAGCATGAAGAGCTCGTTGGACATGGCGCACATGGCCTGGTAGAGGTCTGCGTGCAGGGCGTCGAAGGCCTCCTTGGCCTCGAAGACCCGCAGGTCGAGGCTCGACCCCTCGTCCAGGGGCGAGGAGAAGAGGCGGTTCATGATCTCCAGCTGGTAGAAGGCGCCAGAGAGCTTCACCTCCACGGTGTAGTGCACCAGCTGGATGTAGGCGATCTCCTTTTCCTGGCGGGCCGTGAGGTCGCCGCCCGCGGCGTTCGCGTAGTGGGAGATGTCGAAGTCCGCAGCCAGCTCGCGCAGACCCCACCAGTAGTCCAGGGCGGTGAGGTCCTTGTACTTCTCCTCCTTGTCCTTGCCGTGGCACCGGTGGCGGTCGATGGTCTGGGGTTTGGCCATGCGTTCCTCTCTCCTGTCCGCCTCCGTGCTCGGCCGGGGCGGATCGGTTCCCATGAATCTATAGGGAAAGCGCCGTCAGCGCAAGGGGGTACCGAGTCTGAGACAGGCCATGCGCCCTTGACTGCGCCCCGCGATTCGGCATACCTTGGGTCAGGAAGGGTCCGCCTCGGGTGAGGGCGTCCTTCCGGGAAGGGGGGCGCGCTGTGAACGAGGCATACCGGAGCATACCGAAGGTGGACGCCGTGCTCGGCGAGAAGGCCGTATCCGAGCTGCCCTACGACGAGGGGATCGTCAAGAGGCTGCTTCGCGACAGGCTCGACATGATCAGGGCCGCCATCAGCCAGGGCAGGATGGAGCGGAGCCCCGCGGCGGCGGAGGTGGCCCTCGAGGTGGCCCGGGAGGTGCGTGCCGTCATGGAGTCGGGCCTGGCAAGGGTGGTCAACGCCTCCGGCGTGGTGGTCTTCACCAACCTCGGCAGGGCGCCGCTGGCCAAGGAGGCGGTCCATGCGGCCGCGGACGCGGCCCAGTGGTACTCCGACCTCGAATACAGCCTCGCGAAAGGCACCCGCGGTTCGCGCCAGGACCACATCCGGCCCATCACCAGGGCCTGCTTCGGGGCTGAGGACGCCCTGGTGGTGAACAACAACGCGGCAGCGGTCATGCTCGTGCTGGCGAGCCTGGCAAAAGGCAGGGAGGTCATCGTGTCCCGGGGCGAGCTCGTGGAGATCGGCGGCTCCTTCCGCATGCCCGACGTCATGGCGCTCAGCGGCGCGGTCATGCGGGAGGTTGGCACCACCAACAAGACAAAGCTCGACGACTACCGAAGCGCCATCGGCAGCGGCACCGGCCTCATCATGAAGGTGCACCGGAGCAACTTCTCCGTGGTGGGATTCACCGACGAGGTGGAGATCGAGGCCCTGGGGGCCCTGGGCAGGGAGTTCGGCATCCCCGTGTTCGTCGACATGGGCTCGGGGGTCCCCTTCGACCTGGCGTTTGCCGGCATACCGGGAGAGTGGACCATCCCCTCGTGCCTGCAGCAGGGCGCCGACGTCGTGTGCTTCAGCGGCGACAAGGTGCTGGGAGGGCCCCAGGCGGGCATCATCCTGGGCAGGGCCGACCTGGTGGCGGCCATGGCACGGCACCCGCTGCACCGGGCAGTTCGCGTGGACAAGTTCACCATCGCCTCCCTGGGCGCCACCCTGCGGCTCCTCGCCCAGGGCAGGGTGGAGCGCATCCCTGTGCTCAGGATGATCACCGAAGACCTGGCCGAGGTGAAGAAGCGCGCCCAGCGGCTGCTGCGCCTGGTGAAGGTGAAGGGCGCCCGGATCGTGCCCACAAGGGCCGTCATCGGCGGCGGGTCCGCGCCCACCAAGAGCTTCCCCTCCTACGGCCTGCTCCTGAGGGTCTCCCATGCCAGCGATGTCCACGCGCGGCTCAGGGCGAAGAGACCAGCGGTGCTCTGCCGCATCGAGGAGGACACCCTGGTCTTCGACGTGAAGGCCCTGGACCCGCAGGAGGTGCCTGTGCTCGCACGCGCCATCAACGAGGTGCTCGGCCATGGCGCGTAGGATCGGCTTCGCCCTGGGCGGCGGAGGGGTCCGGGGGCTCGCGAACATAGGCGTCGTGAAGGCGCTCGTCAAGTCCGGCATCGTGCCGGACGTGGTGGCCGGCACGAGCATGGGGGCCATCGTGGGCTCCATGTACGCCGACAGCCTCGACATCGAGGCCGTGGAGCAGTCCATCCGGGACCTGCTCGGGTCGGAGGAGTTCCGCGACAAGGTGCGGATGCTTTCCGGTTCGTCCGACATGGATCAGGGGTTCTTTGAACGGGTCTTCGAGACGGCCAAGAAGGGCTACTTCTTCTACCGCTTCCTGTTCCGGCAGTCGGTGGTGTCCACCGGGGCCTTCTTCACCGAGATGGACCGCATCATCCCGGACAAGAGCTTCTCCCAGCTCAGGATTCCCTTTGCCTGCATGGCCCTGGACCTGGTGTCGGGCTACCCCCAGATCCTGCACTCGGGGCCGGTCCGCCAGGCGGTGAAGGCGTCAAGCGCAGTGCCGGGCATACTGCCGCCCGTGGCCCTGGACAACCGTGTGTGCGTGGACGGGGGGTGGGTGGAGTCCGTTCCGGTCTCCGCTGCCAGGGTGCTGGGCGCCCGATTCGTGGTGGCAGTGGACGTGTCGCGGGAGATCACGCCGGTGAGCTACAAGGAGGACATCAGGAACAGCCTGGACGTGCTCATGAGGGCGGGGGACATCACCCGCCTCCTCATGAACGCCCTGCGGACGAGGGAGGCCCACTTCGTCATCAGCCCGGATGTGGGAGACGCCGAGTGGTCAGAGTTCGAGGACTTCGACACCTACGTCCAGGCCGGATACCGCGCCGGTCTGAGAGCGGCCCCGGGACTGAAGAAGGCCATGATGCTGCACCGTATCAGGACGCTGCTGTGGAAGGGAAGATAGAGGCCGCGGCCAGTATGGCGGACGCCGGTACGCGCCTGGACGTCTTCGTGGCGCGGCACGCGGGGCTCAGCCGGTCGGAAGCGGCCCGCCGCATCGAGACCGGCGAGATCCTGGTGGACGGCACCCGAAGGAAGCCATCCTTTACCCTGAGGCCCGGTATGCGCGTCCACGGGGCCTGGGCCGAGGGATCCCGGGAACTGGAGCCTGCAGCCTGCGGCATCGAGCTCACCGTCCTCTTCGAGGACCCGTGGATCGCTCTCATCGACAAGCCCGCAGGGCTCGTGGTGCACCCGGGGGCGGGCAATTCAACGCACACCCTGGTGAACGCACTGCTGGCCCGCTACCCGTCGATCAGGGACGTGGGCGACCCTGCCCGGCCGGGCATCGTGCACCGGCTGGACAAGCTCACCTCCGGGGTGATGGTGGTGGCGCTCACGGCAGACGCCCACGCGGCGCTCTCGGCGGCCTTCAAGGCCCACAGGCACACCCGGGAGTATCTGGCCGTGTGCCACGGGCAGCTCCGGGGCGCTTCCGGCACCATCGAGACCTTCATGGAGCGAAACCCGAAGGACCGCAAGCGGATGACCTCCCGCACCGAGGAGGGCCGCAGGGCCGTGACCCACTGGGAGGTCCTGCGCAGGTGGCAGGACTTCTCGCTCGTGCGCCTTCGTCTGGAGACGGGCAGGACACACCAGATCCGGGTCCACCTCTCTGAGCAGGGCAACCCGCTCGCGGGCGACCCGGTCTACGGCGGAAGGAGGGGGGCCCGCTCGCTTGCCGACCCGGTGCTCAGGCAGGCGGTGTCCGGCCTGGGCCGCCAGATGCTCCACGCCTGCCTGCTCGGCATCACGCATCCCGCCACCGGCGAGCCCATGGTGTTCACCAGCCCCCTGCCCGCGGACATGGAGGCATTCATTGCCGTCCTGGACGCGCACGACAGGCGTGGATGAGCCGTCTTCCACGTCGAACCGCTTGACTTTGCAGCCCGCTTTCCCGATCATGGCGCCATGCGCAGGGTAGGGGACGTACTCGCACGGTCGAACCGGCAGATGGGCCAGGTGCTGAAGATCCGGAGCAGGTGGACCGAGATCGCGGGCGAGGTGCTCTCGGCCCACACCGAGCCCGTGGTGGTGAAGGCAAAGGTTCTGCAGGTCCTGTGCGACTCGCCGGCTTGGGCGCAGCAGGTGGGCATCCTCTCGGCCACCCTCCAGGAGCAGGTCAGGAAGATCGCCGGCGTCACGCTGACCAAGGTGGAGGGCAGGTTCGGCATGGTGCGAAGGCCCCCTGCGCGGAAACCCGTGAGGCCAGCCGTGACGCGGCCCGACATCGACCCGGCGGACATCGACAGGATCAGGGACCGCTCGCTGGCCGCCGCGGTGCGCGCATGGGCGGGCAGGGAAGGGGAGGATGATGGCTGAGTGTACAAAAGGTCCGATCAGGGGGATGGCGATTCTGGGCCTCGTCGCGGTTTTGCTCTGGGCCGCACGGACCGAGGCCATGGGCGGCCTGGTGAGACTGTTCGGGAGCACCGCCCACACGCCCGGCGAGCTCGTCGAATTCCTGGATTCACCCCGCGCCGACACCAGGGGCGTCCAGGTGAACGGCCATGTCCTGGAGATCGGCAAGAGGCCGTCCATGCAGGTCCTGCAGGGATATCCCGGGGTCATGTACCAGATGCGTCCCTACCGGCAGGCGAATCTCATGTACCGGAACTTCACCAAGCCCGAGGTGGTGGACTTCTGCACCGGCATCACGGGCCGGGCCTACGGAGACCTGCGCAGATACGCCGGTTCCCAGGGCGGACCCGCGCCGGTGTGGAAGGGGACCATGAAACAGGGCCAGGTAACCCTGTGGCGGGTGACGCGGTTCACGTACCTGGCGGACGGACTAACAGGCAAGCACGTCTTCATGGGCCAGGTGGAACTGGCCAAACGGCTCGGCATGGATGACGACCAGGTCATGAAGACCATCGTGCCCGCGCAGGAGCAGTGGCTGCAGGAACTCAGGAAAGGACCGGATATGCGCAGGTTCGTGCCCGTGCAGGAGGCAGGGCCCGTGAGGGACGAGCTCTTAGCCTGGCTGCAGACCAGGGAGGAGTAAAGTTTTTTTAAGGAATTTACTGCAACCGACGATTTCAACGATCCTGGCCTACAAGGACTGAGCCATGGATTCCCGGACCGTGCCGGCCAGGATCGTTGAAATCGTCGGTCCAGGTTTTTCCTGCCCAGGATGACGGTCGGTGCTGTCAATCCCAAGCACAGCAGTCATTATTCATAAACTGTAAACACTGTTTACAATTATAATCCGTTCCTGTACTATCCCCTCACCGGCCGTAAAAACCGGCTCAAACCCAACACGCACAAGGAGGCGCCATGTCGCTGCCAGACCGGAACAACCCCTATGCCTTTGACGCGTACCTGGAGTGGAGGAGCGGCTGCGACTACTACCGCGACGACCCGTTCTTCCAGAAGGTGGTGAAGCACTTCACCGAGGACTCGTGGCAGAGGATCCACGAGGAGCTCTCCCGGCTGTCCGGCCTGGTCTCCTACCGCTGGAGGGACTTCAGCGAGCAGGCGGCGGTCCCGGAGAAACGGCCCTTCATAACGCACTTCGATGGCCACAACCACCGCATCGACCGGATCGTGCGCCCCATGGAGGTGCTCACCATGGAGAAGGAGGTCTTCTCCGAGGCCCTGTTCTCCGCCAGGACCGAGCCCTGGATGAAGCTCGCCAAGATGTACCTCATCTACCAGAACGGAGAGGCCTGCATCGCATGCCCCCTCACCTGCACCGAGGGCCTGGTGGAGCTCCTCAGGAAGTTCGCGGACAGCGACGAAACGCGGCGCATCCTCCTGCACTGCAGCGAGGGCATTGACGGCGACTTCGGCATCGGCGCCCAGTACCTCTCCGAAATCCAGGGGGGCTCCGACGTGCCGTCAAACGTGCTGGAGGCGGTCCAGGAGGACGGCGCGTGGCGCCTGTACGGAAAGAAGTTCTTCTGTTCGGCAACGCACGCCGACTATGCCGTGGTGACGGCCAAGCCCGCGGGTTCAGAGAAGGTTGCGCTGTTCGTGGTACCCTCGTGGCTGCCCGGTGACAAGGCCCGGGAGAGGCGCAACGGCTGCACCATCGACCGCATCAAGTGGAAGC
>JAKPQL010000145.1 GCA_029547045.1 Deltaproteobacteria bacterium
ATCCCCGCCCTGTCCGCCACCTTCGTCTACGGCGAGATCCTGGAGATGGAGCGCATCGGGATCGTCGTAGTGCCGATCTCGGTCCACGTACCCGGGGCCATGGCTGTCGGGGAGGCGACCCGGGAGCTCGCGGACAGGACCTGCTATCTCTACCGTTCGGGTCTCCCGGTCTTCCTCAGGGACGCGGCTGCGTTGCTGCGTGCGAACCCTGCCCGTTTCCTCAGGACCCTGTTTTGCGCAGTGAGGGACGCCTTGCGCCTGGGTGCGCTGAACCGCACAGCTGCCGGCGTCATCTACCGGTTCCTGGCAGCAGCAACGGTGGCGCGCATCCTCGTGGACCAGGGCTGCTCGCACATCCATGCCCACTTCGCGCACGTGCCCACGGACATCGCCATGTATGCCTCCCTGCTCACGGGCATCCCATACAGCTTCACGGCCCATGCCAACGACATCTTCGTGCGCGCGTGGCTGCTGGACGTGAAGGTGAAGCGGTCCGCCTTTGCCGTGGCCATCTCCGGGTACAACCGGGAGTTTCTCGCGGCGAAGGGTGCGCCTGCGGGGAAGATCCATGTCGTGCACTGCGGGGTGGACCCCGCCACCTTTGCCCCCCGGACGATTCCGGAGCCGCGCCAGGGGATAAGGATCGGGTCTTTGGGCAGGATGGTGGACAAGAAGGGGTTCGACGTCCTCATCAGGGCATGCAGGGTCCTGAAGGACAGCGGCGTGGGCTTCACCCTCGAGCTTGCGGGAGACGGCCCCCTGAGGGAGGATCTTGCCAGGCATGCCCGCTCACTGGGGCTCACGGGTGAGGTCGCATTCCTCGGACCCCTCGCGCACGACGCGGTGCCCGCCTGGATCAGGGGGCTTGACGCCTTTGTCCTGCCGTGCAGGAGGGATCATGAGGGCGACATGGACGGCATCCCGGTGGTGCTCATGGAGGCCATGCTCTCGGGGGTCCCGGTGGTGTCCACCAGGATCAGCGGGATCCCGGAACTCATCGAGGACCGGGTGAGCGGGTACCTCGCGGACCCCGAGGACGTACACGGTCTCGCCTCGGCCATGCGGGAAGCCGTTACGGATGCACTGCACCGGGAGGACATCGTCGGCAATGCCATTGCCAGGGTGAAGGACCGCTTCGATCTCTCCCAAAACGCCCGGACCCTGGCCGGCCTGTTCAGGGGGGAACGGCGGTGAGCGTGCACGCGCCCAGATACGTCATCATCTCCCCGGTGAGAAACGAGGAGCAGTATCTGGGGGGGACCATCGCCTGCATTGCGGCCCAGAGCGTCCTTCCCGCCCAGTACATCATCGTGGACGACGGCTCCACGGACCGGACGCCTGAGATCATCAGGGAGGCGTGCGCCTCGCACCCCTGGATATCCTCGGTCAGCAGGCAGGACCGCGGCGAGCGCAGGGTGGGCCCTGGAGTGGTGGAGGCCTTCTACGATGGCTACCGCTCCATCGGCGCTCAGGACTACGATTTCATCTGCAAGATGGACGGTGACCTCACGGTGGGGCCGCGGTACTTCGAGACTCTCTTCGCCAGGTTCCGGGAGGACCCGTACCTGGGCGCGGCCAGCGGCAAGCTCTTCCTGGACCTTGGTGACGGCAGGCTCGTGGAGGAACGCATCACCGACGAGAGCGTGCTCGGCGGGGTCCTGTGCCTGAAGAGGAAGTGCTTCGATGCCATCGGCGGCTTCGTGCAGCAGGTGATGTGGGACGGCATCACCTTCCACCGGTGCCGCATGGAGGGCTTCCGGACCCGGAGTTTCCGGGACAGGGACCTCATGATCTACGACCACCGCATCATGGGGTCGTCGCACAAGAGCATCTTCCATGGCCGCACCCGGTGGGGCTGGGGACAGTACTTCATGGGCACCCACCCCCTGTACATCCTGGCCGTGGGTGCATACCGGATGCTGGAGCGGCCCTTCGTCGTCGGGGGCCTCCTCATCCTGTGGGGCTACATCAGGGCATGGATCGAGAATACCCCCCGATACGACCACCCGGGCTTCAGGAAGTCGCTCCGCGCCTGGCAGATGGAACGGCTCGGCCTGGGCCGGAGGCTCGAGGCCATCCCGCCCGTTCCGACCCAGCGGGGGCGGCCATGAGGGAATCGGTGCTGAAACAGCCGCCCATGGTGGACCTTTCCATCATCATTGTGTCCTTCAACACCCTGGACGTGACCAGGAAGTGCCTCTCCTCTGTGGAACAGTTCCGGCCCGGCTGCACCTGCGAGGTCCTGGTGGTGGACAACGCGTCTGCGGACGGATCGCCGGACATGGTGGAACGGGAGTTCCCCACGGTGAAGCTCATCCGTCTTTCCCGGAACAAGGGGTTTTCCGGCGGGAACAACGAGGGCATCCGCAGGGCCTCGGGCAGGTACATCCTGCTGCTCAATTCCGATGCCTTCGTCGGCCAGGGCGTCTTCGACGCCACGCTTGCCTACATGAACGAACACCCCTCCACCGGGGTCCTGGGGTGTGCGCTCACCAACCCGGACGGCTCACCACAGCCCTCGGCCCGGATGCTGCCCGGCCTGATAAACAAGGTCTTCGTCATGACCGGGCTCACCGCCCGCTTCCCTTCATCGCGCCTCTTCGGCAGGGTGGACTTCTCCTGGTGGGACCATTCCCATCCTCTGCAGGTGGGGTGGGTGGTGGGTGCATACTTCCTGATCCGCAGGGAGGTGATAGAGACCATCGGGCTGCTGGACGAACGCTACTTCCTGTACTTTGACGAGATCGACTTCTGCAGGACTGCGGCCCTGGCCGGCTGGGCGGTGGTCTTCTACCCGCATGCCCGGGTGGTGCACCTCGGCGGGCAGAGCACGGTCCGGTCAGACGCCGGGGTGACCGCCACGGGAAGGCAGCTCCTGGCTCATCGCATCAGGAGCGAGTTCAGGTACTACCGGAAGTGGGACGGACTCGCTCACGTGCTCCTGAGCGCCGGCGTGGAGGTCCTGTGGAAGGCAGCGGTCCTCCTCAAGAACCTGCCATCCCGCTCCGCCAGGGCACGACAGAAGAGGCAGGAGGCCCTGCTGACCATGGACCTGATCCTGACCACCCTCGCCCGGGATCGGTTCGGGAAGGGGGTGGACTCGTGAGCCCTCTCACGCGGCTCCTCCACATGATCAACAGGCTGCGCCTCGCCCTGGACAGCTCCTTCTACCCGGAATACCTCAGGCGGCAGGGTGTGCGCATCGGGAGGAATTCCAGGGTGCTCTACCCGTCGTACATCGACGGACGCCTCCCGTACCTCCTCGACATAGGGGATGATGTCACCATCTCCCTGTTCGTGACCATCCTGACCCATGACGCCACCACGGCCTACGCGGGGGACCTCATCAAGGTGGGCAGGGTTGCGATCCGGGACCGCAGCTTCATCGGCGCCAACTCCACCATCATGTGCAACGTGACCATCGGGCCGAACTCCATCGTGGGCGCGGGCTCGGTGGTGACCCGGGATGTCCCGCCGGACACGGTCTGCGCAGGAAACCCCGCACGGGAGGTGTGCTCCACGGAGGAATTCGTGAAGCGTCATGCAGAGCTGGGCCGGCGGCTTCCCCTCTTCGAGGCCTCGAACTACCCGCATCCCTACATCCCAGAGACCGCCAGGGAGGAGCTCAGGCGGGCCCTGGCAGGGACGTACGGGTATTTCTGCTCGCGGCTGTCCGGGGGGGAGGAATAGTGGCCATGTTCGAGAACATCCGGCAGGATCTCAGGGCGTACAGGGGGGACTGGTCCTCCCAGGGGTTCTGGGTCATGCTCGTCTATCGGTTCGGCAGGTGGAGGTACACGATCCGGACCCCCCTCGTACGGAAGCCTTTCTCGCTTATCTACAAGGTGCTCTTCAAGCTCGTGCAGGTCGTCACAGGTATCGAGCTGCCCTGCGAAGTCAGGGTGGGCAGGAACTTCCGCATCGACCACTTCGGCGACATCATTGTCAGCGGTTTCGCCAGCTTCGGAGACGACTGCGTGATCCGCAACGGCGTCACCGTAGGCCTGCGGAGGACGGACGAGCCTGCGGCCCCCCGGATCGGCGACAACGTGGACATCGGCGCCGGGGCGAAGGTTCTGGGCAACATAACCATCGGGAACAATGTCCGCATCGGTGCCAATGCCGTTGTGCTGACGGATGTGCCCGACGACTGTCTGGCAGTGGGCAACCCCGCGCGGATCATCCGGAAAGACCACGGGAAGGTGAACGGATAGTGGCCCAGGACAGCCCCCGCATCGGGGTCGTGATCATCGGCGTCAACGTGGAGCGATACATAGGGGACTGCATCGGCTCGGTGCTGCAGGCACGCTACCCGAGAGAATGCATCGAGATCGTGTACGTGGACGGTGGCTCTCGGGACCACAGCGCCGCGGCTGCACGCCGCTTTCCGGGGGTTCGGGTCATTGAGCTCAACGACGTGCACCCCACCCCGGGCAGGGGGAGGAATGCCGGGTGGAGGGCGTGCACGGCGGATCTCGTCCAGTTCCTCGATGCGGACACCCGGGTGGACCCCGACTGGTTCGCGCGGGCCGTGCCGCTGATCGGCGGGAAGACAGCGGCGGTGTGCGGCATGCGCCGGGAGCGCTTCCCCCGCCAGAACCTTTTCCACACCCTGACGGACCTGGAGTGGCGGTTCGAGACGGGCCCGTGCAGGTACTTCGGCGGGGATGTCCTCATCACCCGGGAGGCCCTGCTCGCCACCAGGGGGTTCGATGAGGAGCTCGTGGCGGGTGAGGACCCGGAGTTGAGCTATCGTGTCCGTCACAGGGGCTGGCAGATCCTGAGGATCGACGCGCCCATGACGACCCATGACATCAACATGTCCACCTTCGGGCAGTACGTACGCCGGGCCTACCGGAGCGGGTATGCCTATGCGGAGATCGCCCTGCGGTTCATGGGCAGCACGGAGCGGCTCTGGCTCAGGGAGTTCCTCCGCATCACGGCGCGAAGCCTCGCCCCTGTCCTGTTCGTTCTCCTGGGCGCCTTCGGCAGGTGGAGGCTGTTGTGGTTCTCTGCCGCCGCATATGCGCTGGCGCAGCCCCTGACACGGGTCTCGTCCATCAGGGGACGTCTCGGAGCTGACTGGAGGACCTCCCTGGCGTATGCCTGCCACGCCACAGTGGTCGTGTTCCCCCAGTTCGCCGGGATCCTCAGGTACTTCTGGGCCCGGATCACCGGTAACAGGCTCCTGAACAAGGGGGTCCAGGCCCCGGAATGACGCATGCCCCGCAGGAACCGCATACGCAGGGAAGATTCTTCCTTGAGAAAACCTGATTCATACCGATGAGATAGTGAGGGCTGCCGGCGAGGATGCCCTCCCATTACGCTGACAGGGAGCAGGAAGCAGGAAATGTTCAGAAGTTACAGAAAGATTAAGTATTCTAAGGGATTTGTGGCCATGCTGAGTACCTGTCTATTCCTCCTCCTCATCTGCATGACACCGGACGTCTCCGCCGAGGTGTACTCGCCCATCCAGTCTCCCGCGCGCCCCTTCGGACTTGACATCGTGGATCGGGTCCAGGTGGCTGGGTCGGATGCAAGCTCCGCCGAGTTCCAGAGCACCTACCTGCCGGTCATGGAGCAGTGGGGGGACATGGACCTCACCGCGGCATCGTTCACAGAGCTCACCTCCACCATCGCGCTGGACCCCTCCCTGATATCGCTGGCCACGGCCTATGACACGCGGGTGTACTTCATCGGGGACGCCACGAGCAAGCACAACGCCCTGGGATTCAACACCGCAGGCGGCGGTGTCTCCGGCGGAGACCCGCTGCTCATCTTCCCGGACGCGTCCGAGTCGACGAGGATCGACAGAAGGACAGGGCAGCTCATCCGCACTTCCACGGATCCGCTCCTGCCGGGCGACTATGTTGATCTGGGGGTGCTGGAGGGCGGCACCCAGCTCGACTTCTTCCTCATATCGCAGCGGACAAAGAAGATCACAGACGTGTACTCCACCGATATGTCCATCAACCCGGACGGGCTCCAGCACGCCCTGGTCTTTGCCTTGCCCGACAGCCCGTACCTGTTCCTCGCCTTTGAAGACCAGTTCGGCGGCACGGCCAATTTCAGGGACAACCTCTTTGCCGTGGACATCGGTGCGGGCAATGTCCGGGCGCTGACCAACATGCCCGAACCCTCCACCATGCTCATCCTGGGCTCGTTCCTCGCCCTGGTGCTGTACCGGAAAAAGACCCTCGATCCCCGCTCCGAATCCTGAATCACCTGATGACACTCACTCCCAAGCGCATCGTGCTGCTCTGCCTCGGGCTCCTGGTCCTGGGCATCGCGGCTGCCGCGGGCTTCTCCGGCTGGCGTTCCTACGTCATTGCAGCCCAGGAGAGGCGTGCGTACGAGACCACCATGCGGCTGCTGGATGAGTCACGGCCGGTGGAGGCCCTCACGGTCATCAGGACCGTGAAGTCCGCCACTCCCGACTATGACGCCGGTAAGTGGCTCCCCCTGGAGATCCGGGCCCTGGAGCAGTCCCGGAACATCCACCGCCTGCTCTACCTCTACGGTCAGTATCCCCTGGAGGTCCTGAAGCAGGAGAAGGCCTCGGCGCTCATCTCTCGGTCTCTGCTGGAGATGAAGAACATGGAGGTCTTCTCCCAGGTGCGCGATGCATGGCGTGACCGGGCGAAGAGCCCTGAGGTGTGGTTCGCCCTGGATGTCGACGCCCTCCTCATGCAGGGAAAGGTCGATGAGGCCTCGGCCATGCTCACCTCCCGCACCTTCGAGGGCGCGGCGGACTGCGGCAGGCTCATCAGGCTCGCCATCCTCAAATCGAGCGAGGACATGGATGAGGCCTGGAAACTGCTCGAAGAGGCCTTCCGCGCTGACCCGCGCAACCCCGATGTCCGGTCGTTCCGCGCCCAGGTCCTCGAGCACGCCGGCGCCACGGCCCGGGCACGCGTGGAGTACGTGGCCGCCCATCTCAGCGACCCCAGGAATCCCCTGCTGAGAGACCAGCTGGCCGAGTTCCACCGGAGGCACGGTAACTATACTCTGGCGCTGAAGACCTGGATTGACGGCCTTTCCCCGACATCGCTGGACTTTTTGTGGATAAAGGCCCTGTTCTGGGCAAAGGTTACCCACCCGGCGGAGATACCCGAGGACAGGGCCACGCCCCCTCCAGGAGAATGGACCCCGCTCATCCAGGCCATGCAGGGCATGGATCCTGGCGAGTTCTGGGACAGCACCAAGCTGAGAGGTGACGTGAACCTGGAGAAGCATGCCGAGAGCAGGCAGGAGGTGTACTGGCTCAAGCTGCTCCAGGCCCTCAAGGACGGATCCGAGGCCAGGGCCATGGACCTGCTCAAGGCACGGCCGTATCGATATGCATCGTTCCATCCGGAGCTGGAACGCGCCCTCCAGATCATCCTTGTCTACCGCCGGTGGGGGGTGCTCGTGGACCCGGCACCCGGCACCTCCAGGCCGGCTGCATCGAGAAGGCCTGAACACCAGTTCTTCGAGACCCTCGACTCCATGACAATGAAGAAGGAAGGCTCCGCCGGGCAGGGGGAGATACCCCAGGAGCTCGATACTCTGCTCAGGAGCGAGGAGGTCTTCAGCGCGGCATTCCTGGCAGGGGGATGGCTGGAAGCGGCCCTGAGCCTCCACAGGCTGCCTGTCATCCCGGAGGCGTTCCCCGACTGGGTGGCCTATGGCCTCACCCAGGCCCTCCGGTACAACCGGGGGAACCGGGAGGCCCTTGATTTCGCTGTGAAACAGCCTCGTACCCCGGAGCTCGATCTCCTCATCGCCGAGGTCATGCTCGCCGACAACCAGATGGGCAATGCCGTACCCAGGCTCCGCTCGCTTGCCCGACAGGACAGCGCCGTGGGCTTCAGGGCTGCATGGCTTCTGAGCCTCGCCAGCCTGAAGGAAGGCGATTTCCAGGAGTCCCGGCGCATCGTCCAGGAGTACAAGGCCCTTTCCTCGAGCGTCACGGGGCAGGAGATCCTCGCCAGGATCGCCCTGAACGAAGGCGACACGGAAGATGCGGACCGTACCTATGCCCGGATAGCAGGGGCGTCGCTGGAGGCCAAGGCCTACCTCGCCCGCAGGGCCTTTGCCCGCAAGGACTGGAAGACGGCACGGAAATACACCGAAGACCTGCTCGAGTATTTCCCGGACATGATGGAACTCCACGAGAACATCCGGAGGATCGCCCAGGAGGAGAAGCGTGGCCGTCCGTGACATCGGCTTCCTCGCCGTTCTCCTTTCCCTGGCGGCATACGTCTGGCTGAGGGATCCCGAAGGGATCGCGCCCCTGGAGAACACCCTGCCCATCCTGGTGTCCCTGCCCCTGTTCGTCTTTCTGGGGAGCCCCTGGCGGATGCGAAGGGACCCACCGCCGCTCTCCTACGGCAGCCTTGTCATGGGCATGGCCGGCTTTGTCACGGGCCTGCTGCTCGACATGGCCATCTGGCTGGCGGCCTGCTGGACCTTTCTCCTCTGGACGTGGATCAGGTCCCGCATCGAGGAGCAGGACCTGCCATCGGTGAGGAGGCTCATGATCCTCCCCTTCCTCGCCTTTCCCTGGCTGTATCAGGAGGGGAACGTCATCGGGTGGTACTTCAGGCTCTCGGGATCCTGGGCCACTGCGGGGATCTTCTCCGCCATGGGGTTCACGGTGCTCCACGACGGCACCCGGATCATGGTCCAGGGCATGCCCGTGGGTATCGGAGAGGCGTGCTCGGGCATCAACGTCCTGCAGTCCATGCTGATCGCGGGCTCAGCCCTGACCTACCTCTATCTGGGGAAGCACAGGACCTACTGGTGGAACATCCTGGGGCTCGTCCTCGTCGCGTGGGTTGCCAACACCCTGCGGATCGTTATTCTGTGTATCGCCGCTTTGACCCTGGGGCATGAATTCGCCATGGGGCTGTTCCACACCTGGGGCGGGTGGATCCTGCTGTGCATCATGATGTGCTTCTCATGGGGCATCCTGTCGATCCAGGCCGTCCTGCCCAGGAGGCCCGTCCCCTGATGCCGGCCATGCAGCGACCGCAGCTCGTCACCATCCTCATCTGTGTCTACTGCGTCCTGAACGCATCCGACCTCGTCTCCACCTGGATGTACTCCTCCCGGGATTCCTCGGGCGCGCTCGCCCTGGCACTGTGGGCATCGCCCGTGGCGGTCTTCTGGTACCGCCAGTGGAAGGCCCCCGGACCCTGGGAGGACCGCCCCTTCCTTCTCGGCCTGGCCCTGCTGTGCACCTTCCAGGGAATCCTGGGGTCGCTCCACGTGCTCGGCCATATCGGTCTTGCGCTCGCGCTGGGCTCGCTCGTGCCGCCGTGGCCGCTGCATCCTGTCTGGCTCGCCTCGTCCCTGTCGTGGATGCCCGCCCTGGACTGGTTCGGGGGAAGGTTCTTCCCCGACTACGTGGCCGTGGTCCGGATCCTGGCGGCAGCAGTGCCAGCCTGGGTCCTCATCCGTTCCATGCAGGCCGGTTCCCGGAGTGTTCCGTGAGCACCGCCACCTCGATTGTCCTGTGGGTGGGCCTGTGCCTGGCGCTCGCGCTGGGCATACTGGTGGACCTGTTCCGTCCGGTCGAGGAGATGAGCAGGGTCCGTGCCATCCCGATGTACGGCCTCGGATTCACGGGCTCTGATCTTCCGCTGAACGAGAGCGAGCTCTCGCTGTACAAGAAGGCAGAGGTGGTAAAGAGATGCTACCGGGTGGGCAGGAACCGGTTCATGCTCATCGCCATCGACGGGGCCAGGAACAGGCACGCGGTTCACGACCCCCAGTACTGCTTCCGGGGTGCCGGCTGGACGGTTCAGGGCAGGGAGCGGTTCCCCATCGAGGGAGGAGAAGCGGTGCTTCTGCACCTGGAGAAGGGCGATGCCCGCCAGGATGTGGCATACTGGTTCTCGGACGGGAGGAGGCGCCACGGGTCTGTGGTGCGCTACTGGCTCCAGGCGACCCTCAGGAGGATGACCCTGGGCCGGTCCGGCAGGGAGCCCATCCTTGTCATGATCCAGTCCATGGACGACGAACCCATCAATGTGATGCAGATCGTCGACCAGTTCGGAGCACTCTTCGAGATATGAGAAAGGTGGAGGATGTCTCGTGAAACGAAGCGCTCGCATCATGCTTGGAGTACCCATCGACAGCTTGTCCATGGAAGAGGCCGTTGAGCGTATCTTCCTGCTCGTGGATGAGTATAGGGCCGATGGAAGACCCCGCCTTGTGTGCACGGTGAACACGGATTTCATCGTGAACACGTTGAGATGGAGCCTGCACAGGTCCCGGCATCCGGAACTACTTGGGATCATGAGAGAGGCCGACCTTGTCACCGCTGACGGCATGCCGGTGGTATGGGCGAGCCGATTCCTCGGACCACCCATTCGTGAGCGGGTGACCGGGGCGGATCTCGTCCCCGTCCTTGCCCGGGAGGCTGCCGGACGAGGGAAGTCCATCTACTTTCTGGGGGGCAATGCAGGGTCTGCGGCAAAGGCTGCGACAGTGCTCGGAAGACTCCATCCCGACCTGAACATCGCGGGGTGGGACCCCACGTATGTCCATACCGTTGGCCCTGAACTCGTCCATGCCGATGAATACGATCAGGGGATTATCGACCGGATCAATGCGTCACGGGCCGACATACTCCTCATTGCCTTCGGAAATCCCAAGCAGGAGATCTGGTTCATGCTGAACCGGCACAGGCTTATGGTCCCCGTATCCATAGGGATCGGGGGAACTTACGATTTCATCAGCGGGTCCATACCGCGGGCTCCCCTGTGGATGCGTGAATACGGACTGGAATGGCTCTTCCGCTTCACCCAGGATCCTAAGCGCCTCTGGAAACGCTATCTCGTCGATTTCGCCAAGTTCGGCCTGCTTGTCTGGCCCTCGGTACTGCTCCATCAATATATGAAGATGATGATACTGGGCGGTGAGGCGGGGGAACGCAAGGGAAGTGGTTCTTGTACCGCCGAGATCGGGGGCAACAGAAAGGTCTCGACGCTGGTGCTGCCGGCCATTGTTGACGGAGAGACGGTTTCAGGCATGGCGGAGAGGTTGTCCGAGCGGCCATCGTCCGACCTCATTCTCGATGCAAGCAACACAGCCTTCGTCGATTCCGCAGGGCTTGCCTTTATCATGGGGCTCCTTGTTCTGTGGGAGAGGCACGGCTATCAGGTGCTCTTGGTGGGAATGTCAGGAACCCTCCGCTGGAGCCTGTTCTGTAACAGACTGGGAGACCTTTTCGAGAAGCGGCACTGCAGAACCGTGCACGAGGCCCGCGCGCGGCTTGATGAAGGGCCTGTGAAGCGGGAATTCAGGGTGGAGCACCGGGATGCGGGCAATACGGGCTCCATTCGGGTCTCCGGAGATCTGCGGCATGTCCGTTCATCATCTGCGGATGCGGCCTCCCTGGTCTCCATGGTGTATCAGGAATCGTGCACCATAGATCTTTCCGGGTGCACCTCTGTGGATACATCGGGCATCATCTTCCTGCTGAAGCTGCGCGGTGCCCTTGTGAGGCGCGGAAAGAGGTTCACCTTCACCGGAATCACCGGGGATGTGAAGCAGATGATAAAGGTCACCCAAGTGGAGTCACTGCTCATGGGCCCATGACCGGGGCGGTCACGGAATCGCGACTCCCGCCGCATCCAGGTCAGCCTGGTGCGGCTTTTTTGTCTTCACGCCCTGGATGTCCAGGAGACGAGGCAATGCCCGCCCCGTGCCTGCGTGCAAAGAAAAAGAGAGGAGGAGATTTCATGGGAAATTCCCAGGACAAGGGAAAGGATCAATAATAAAGGATGGTCTCCTGTGCATGATACCAACCATCTGTGAAATGCTCATGCCCTATGTCAAAACAGTCAATCATGCAGGCATTGCACCGGATTCTTTTAAGCTCTTAGCCCCCTTCTATCCGAGACCTGCACAGGAGACACGCTCTGTATACTCTCCGGGACGGGAAAAATCAATGTGCAAATGATGCCCCCTTCCCGCGTCGTGGGACGGCCCCATCAGCCGATATCGCCGTGATATTCCTGGAGCGATTTGACGACCCCCTTTCCCCGCCGGGAGGCTGCGATGCCCTTGGCCGCCGCGATGGCTGCGGAGAGCGTCGTGATGTACGGGACCTTGTAGCGGATGGCCGCCTTGCGGATGTACGAGTCGTCGTGCTTGCTGAGCTTGCCGCTGGGCGTGTTGATGATCAGGTCGTATTCCCGGTTCTTCACCCCGTCCACGATGTTCGGTCTCCCCTCGTGCAGCTTGAGGACCATCTCGGAAGGGATGCCGTTCTCCTGGAGAAAGGCGTGGGTGTGGCGTGTGGACTTGATCATGAATCCGAGCTCGCTGAAGAGCCTCGCCACCTCCAGCACGGCGGGCCGTTCTCGGCGGGATACGGTGAGGAGCACGGTGCCCCCCTGGGGCAGATACTGGGAAGCGGCCTCGGAGGCCTTGTAGAAGGCCAGCCCGAAGGAGTCCGCCATGCCCAGGACCTCGCCTGTGGAGCGCATCTCGGGCCCCAGGAGCGGGTCCACCTCGGGGAACATGGTGAAGGGGAAGACCGCCTCCTTGACCCCGTAGTGGTGGATGGGCCTGGACTTGAGGTCGAAATCGGCGAGCTTCTTCCCCAGGATGATCTGGGTGGCGATGGCAGCCATGGAGACGTTGCACACCTTGGAGACCAGGGGCACGGTGCGGGACGCCCGCGGGTTGGCCTCCAGGACGTAGACCGTGTCCTTGTGGATGGCGTACTGCATGTTCATGAGGCCCACCACGCCGAGTTCGATGGCGATGCGCTTCGTGTATTCCCTGATGGTGTCCAGGTGCCGGGCCGGTATGCTGATGGGCGGGATCACGCATGCAGAGTCGCCCGAGTGCACGCCCGCCTGCTCGATGTGTTCCATGACCGCGGGCACGTAGGCGTCGATGCCGTCAGAGATGGCGTCCGCCTCGGCTTCGATGGCATTGTCAAGGAACTTGTCGATGAGGATGGGCCGCTCCGGCGTCACGTCCACGGCCGCCTTCACGTACTCCCTGAGCATGTCCTCGTCGTGCACCACCTCCATGCCCCGCCCGCCCAGCACGTAGGACGGCCTCACCATGAGGGGGTAGCCGATGCGGTCGGCGATGGCTATAGCCTGCTCCAGGGTGCTGGCCATGCCCGACTCGGGCATGGGGATGCCGAGCTTGGCCATCATCTTCGCGAACCGGTCCCGATCCTCGGCAAGGTCGATGGTGAGAGGCGAGGTGCCCAGGATCTTCACGCCCGCCTTTTCCAGCTCGCCCGCGATGTTCAGAGGGGTCTGTCCCCCGAACTGGCAGATCACCCCCTGGGGTTTTTCCTTCTGGTAGATGCTCAGCACCTCCTCCACGGTCAAGGGCTCGAAGTAGAGTTTGTTGGATGTGTCATAGTCCGTTGACACGGTCTCGGGGTTGCAGTTCACCATGATGGACTCGAAGCCCATGTCCTTGATGGCGAAGGCCGCGTGCACGCAGCAGTAGTCGAACTCGATGCCCTGGCCGATGCGGTTGGGACCGCCGCCCAGGACCATGATCTTGGGCCTGTCGCTCACCGCGACCGCGTCCGTGACGTTGTAGCTCGAGTAGTAGTATTCGGCCTTCTCCACACCGCTCACCGGGACCTTGTCGTAGCCGTGCACCACACCCAGCTTCGTGCGCCGGGTCCTGACCTGCTCCTCGGTGAGGTCCATGAGCTTCGCCAGGTAGCGGTCGGCGAATCCGTCCTTCTTGGCCTGGACGAGCAGCTCGTCCGGCAGCTCCATGCCCCGGTAGGAGAGGATCTTCTCCTCCAGTTCCACGAGCTCCCGCATCTGCTCGATGAACCAGGGTTTCAGGTGGGTCTTGGCGTGCAGGTCCCTGGTGGAGGCCCCCTTGCGGAGCGCCTCGTACATGATGAACTGCCGCTCGGAGGAAGGCTCGCCCAGCATGTCCAGCAGGGTCTTGAGGTCCTTCTCGTGGAAGTCCTTGGCGAAGCCCAGGCCGTAGCGGCCGGTCTCCAGGGACCGGATGGATTTCTGGAGGGCCTCCTTGTAGCTCTTCGCGATGCTCATCACCTCGCCCACGGCCCGCATCTGGGTGCCGAGCCGGTCCAGGGAGCCCTTGAACTTCTCGAAGGCCCAGCGGGCGAACTTCACCACCACGTAGTTGCCCCAGGGCTCGTATTTGTCCAGGGTGCCTCCCCGCCAGTAAGGGATCTCGTCCATGGTGAGGCCCGCGGCCAGCATGGACGACACCATGGCGATGGGGAAGCCCGTGGCCTTGGATGCCAGGGCAGACGAGCGCGAGGTCCGCGGGTTGATCTCGATGACCACCACGCGGCCGGTCTTCGGGTCGTGGGCGAACTGGACGTTGGTGCCGCCGATGACCTCGATGGCCTCCACGATGTCGTAGGAGTGCTTCTGGAGGCGCTTCTGCAGCTCCGGGGAGATGGTGAGCATGGGCGCGGTGCAGAAGGAGTCGCCAGTGTGCACGCCCATGGCGTCCACGTTTTCGATGAAGCACACCGTGATCATGTGGTTCTTGGCGTCGCGGACCACCTCGAGCTCCAGCTCCTCCCATCCCAGCACGGACTCCTCCACGAGCACCTGGCCGATGAGGCTGGCGGAAAGCCCCCTGCTCACGATGGTCCTGAGCTCCTCCACGTTGTACACGAGCCCTCCGCCGGTGCCGCCCATGGTGTAGGCGGGCCGGATGACCACCGGGTAGCCCATCGCCGAGGCGATCTTCTCCGCCTCCTCCACGCTGTAGGCGAGCTCGCTCTTCGGCATGTCTATGCCCAGGCGGTTCATGGTCTCCTTGAAGGCGCTCCGGTCTTCCCCGCGCTCGATGGCGTCCACGTTTACGCCGATGACCTTCACCCCGTACTTCTCCAGGATTCCTTTCCTGTGGAGCTCCGAGGTGAGGTTCAGGCCCGACTGCCCCCCCAGGTTGGGGAGTATGGCGTCTGGCCGCTCCTTGGCGATAATGGGTTCCAGCGAGGCGGCGTTCAGGGGTTCGATGTAGGTGGCGTCCGCCATGCCCGGATCGGTCATGATGGTGGCCGGGTTCGAGTTTACCAGGACGATCTCGTAGCCGAGCGCCCGCAGTGCCTTGCAGGCCTGGGTGCCGGAGTAGTCGAACTCGCATGCCTGTCCGATGATGATGGGTCCGCTCCCGATGATCATGACCTTGTGGATGTCGGTTCTCTTTGGCATACACCCCCCTGAATTTCGAGCTACAGCACTATAGGGAATTGGCCGGAGTCCAGTCAAGACAAAAGGGGGGCGGGCATCGGGGGACACTCTTCCTGGTATCTCGGTCCTGCACAGTGGCAGGGGAGTCTTTTCCACCGGTTACGTTTTTTAAAAAAAACAGATACCCGGGCGTACGGGTTTCGCAGCATCAATAGACAGACCGCCCGCCAGGGCCGCGCCATGGAATACCCATTGGCGGCCCTGGCGGGCGGTCGTGTGCTGACGACGGGTCGCTCCCCCTAGTCAGGGAGCCCCTTCTTGGCGATGAAGCGGGCCAGGTCGGCCACCCGGCAGGAGTAGCCCCACTCGTTGTCGTACCAGGTGACCAGCTTGGCCAGGTTGTCCTGCATGACCTTGACGTACTCGATGTCCACGATGGACGAGAGATCGTTGCCCTTGAAGTCGATGGACACGAGCGGCCGCTCCTCGCAGCCCATGATGCCCTTCAGCGATGTCTTGGCGGCCCGCTTGAGCACTGCCCGGAGCTCTTCGGTGGTGGTGTTCTTCCTGAGCTGTACCGTGAGGTCCACCACCGAGACCGTGGAGGTCGGGACGCGAAGCGCAAAACCGTCCACCTTGCCCTTGAGATCCGGGATCACCAGGGCGAGCGCCCGTGCCGCGCCCGTGGAGGTGGGGATGATGCTCATGGCAGCGGCCCGAGCCCGCCGGAGGTCCTTGTGCGGCATGTCCAGGATGCGCTGGTCGTTGGTGTAGGCGTGCACCGTGGTCATCCAGCCCTTCTCGATGCCGAAGGCCTTGTGGATGACCAGTGCCGGCGGAGCAAGGCAGTTGGTGGTACAGGACGCGTTCGAGACGATGTGGTGTTTGGCCGGGCTGTACCTGGTGTGGTTCACGCCCATGACCATGGTGAGGTCCTCCTCCTTGGCGGGCGCGGTGATGATGACCTTCTTTGCCCCGCCGTATATGTGGGCCATGGCCTTTTCCTTGGAGGTGAACAGGCCCGTGGACTCGATGACGATCTCCACGCCCTCCTCCTCCCAGGGTATGTTGGCGGGATCGCGCTCGGCAAAGCTCTTGATGGTGTGGCCGTCGATGACGAAGGCCTCCTTCTTCACCTGGACGGTCCCGGTGTAGTGTCCGTAGTTCGTGTCGTACTGGAAGAGGTGGGCGTTGGTGTTCACGTCGAAGAGGTCGTTGATGGCAACGACCTGCAGCGAGTCGCCGGAGCGCTCCATGATTGCCTTGAGTACCTGCCGGCCGATGCGGCCGAAACCGTTTATTCCAACTCGGATCATGATGTCCCTCCTCTCCTCATCAATTGTCGTCGAGCCGGTACTTGTGGGCCACGAGCAGGTCGAAGTTGGTCTTCAGTGCCTGGTGGAAGCGTGCGTTCTCGAGGGCCAGCGCGGAGAGGCTCGCCACGGCCTCAAGGAACTGGATCTCCTGCGCGTTGAACTCGCGGATCCTGTCCGAGTAGATGCGCAGCACGCCGATGGCCGTCTTCCCGGACATGAGGGGAGCCACCACGACGGACTTGATGCCCTCCGCCTTGGCGCCGGAGCCGTACTGGAAGTCGGGAGAGGTCTGGGCGTTCTTGATGTAGATGAGCTCACCCCTGAGCGCCTTCTGGTCGAGGCCGCTCTCCTTGATGAGGACCGGGCCCTTCCGGATGTAGCCCTTGGACAGGCCGTGGGAAGCCCCCATGACCAGGGTTCGTTTCCTGGAGTCGAGCAGTCTGATGGATGCGGCCTTCACCCCCATGGTCTCCACCATGGCCATGACGATCTCCTGGAGGACCGTGCTCACGTCCAGTGACGAGTGGACCATCCGCACGACATCGTACAACGCGGTGAAGTAGTTCTTTTCCTTGTCTTTCACATCCAATCCCCTCCTTTTTCAGTATTCCCGTGCCCCGGGTGGGCATCGCGGGATGCACGTTCGGGATGCACGATCGGACGGTGCTGCGCACAGGTTCCCCCGATGCCTTCCATAATAGCGCCGTTGGTGCGGTTACGCCATCTTCTCGGTATGTGCACCATCATTCTTGAATCACCAAGCCCCCGGCGGGGCTCCTTTCCGTCCCTGCGGGGCATGGTCACGGGCCTGCCGGGGCTTCCCCCATCCGTTCAAGGGTCTCGATGCGGCCCACGATGGGCGGGTGGGAATAGTAGAACCAGGCATAGAGCGGATGGGGGTGCAGGTTTGCCAGGTTCTCCTCGGCGAGGCGCTTCAGTGCCTGTGCCAGGGGGGCGGAGGCGCCGGTGAGGCGCCACGCGAAGACATCGGCCTGGCGCTCGAACCTGCGCGACATCAGGGAGGCCGCGGGCGTGAGGATCAGAGAGAGCGGGCGCATTGCGACGGCCAGCAGGAAGAGCCCTGCATAGGGCACCGGGCCGGAGAATCCGAAGGCCTCGTACAGGGGCGGCCACGAGAGCAGCCTCGATGCGGCGTAGAGGGCGGCCAGGGAGATGATGACGGAGAGGGCCAGCTGCTTGCGGATGTGGCCCAGCTTCAGGTGTCCCAGCTCGTGTGCGAGCACCGCCTCGATCTCGTCAGCGGTATGGGTGGCGAGCAGCGTGTCGAAGAGCACGATGCGCTTGGATCTGCCGATGCCGGTGAAGTAGGCGTTGGAGTGCCTGCTCCGGGTGCTGGCGTCCATGGTGTACAGACCCTTCAGGCGGAAACCCGCCTTCTCTATGAGCGAGTGGATGCGCCCCCTCAGGGATTCGTCCTGAACGGGCTTGAAGGTGTTGAACAGCGGCGCGATGAGACTGGGGTAGAGCCACGTCACCAGGAGCTGGAACAGCGCGAAGGCCGCCCACGCGGGGATCCACCACATGCCGGGCAGGGCGTGGATGAGCGCCAGGAACACGGCCAGGATTGCGCCCATGAGAACGCAGGTCAGGCAGAAGGTCTTGACGAGGTCCTTGAGCCAGAGTCGGAACGTGATGGTGCTGAAACCGAACCTTCGCTCGATGACGAAGGTGTCGTAGAGGTCGAAGGGCACGTCCAGAAGTCCCAGGATGACCGAGCAGACGAAGATGAAGGCGAGGCCGGAGGCAACCGGGTGGAGGCCGGTCAGGATCTGGGAAGCCGCGAGGAAAGGCAGGAATCCGCTCAGGACCAGCGCCAGGGCAGCGATGTCAGCGACGAGG
The DNA here is from genome assembly GCA_029547045.1 of Deltaproteobacteria bacterium. Taxonomy (GTDB): domain Bacteria; phylum Desulfobacterota; class Desulfomonilia; order UBA1062; family UBA1062; genus MWEI01. Next base: position 18,341 of record JAKPQL010000145.1, read on the forward strand.
ATTGCCAGGGACCCCAGGGAGGTCGTGGCCACCGTGTAATCTCTCATGCGGGAGAGCTTCTCGGGCTGGATCCGGCCGCGGAAGACCTCCGGCACCACGTGCCCGTGGCGCTGCAGATGCGTGATGTTGAGCCGTCTCAGTCCCAGCCTGGCCAGCAGGCTGAGGACGTAGGCTACGATGAAAGCTGTCAGGGGCGTGTTCGCCAAGGCCGGGCGTTATCCGCCGTCCGTCTGGGGGAACGCGGCATTGGAGTACAGGTACTCGGCCTTCTCCTTATGGTTCAACTCCTCGCTGGCCATCCTGAGAAAGATCTGCTTGAGCTCGCCCTCGGGGTGCAGGTCTGCGAGGCCCTTGTAGAAGTTGTAGGAGTTGAGCTCCCGGTGCGCGGCCACCAGGAAGACGTCCTTGGACTGCATGTCCTTGCCGATGTCCGGCTTGTCCATGTGCTCCGCGATCTTGTAGTCGATGGGGTGGCTCATGCGGAGCGCGCCCGAGGCGTACCCGCCGTCCCGGTAGCTTTCCAGGAAGGCCTTGTGCTTCTTCTCCTCGCCGGCAAGCACCGCCAGAGAGTCCTTGGCGCCCTTGTCGAGCACCCTTGCCGACAGGCCCGTATAGAACTCGTACGCCTCCTGCTCCCGTTCGATGGCGATGTTGATGTAGTCGCCGAGCTTTTTCTGTTCCATAGGTCCTCCTCCGGGAAAGATATGTCCAATATAGTGGCAAGGTGTGCCGAAATCAATGAGGGATGCAACCCCCAGGACTGTCTGGTGCCTCCCCGGAGCGGGTCGATCACATCATGGTGGCCAGCCACAGCAGGCCCATGACCGGCAGGATGGCCCACAGGCCCATCACGTAGATGGTGTACATGCGGTTGTCGAAGATGGTCTGCTCGGTGTAGAAGTCGATCCCCTTGGCCAGGAAGAAGAGCGGCGGGAGCAGGCCGTATGCCAGGGCCGGGGCGACCTTCAGGGGGAAGCTCAGGAAGAGCATGAGCGCCAGGCCCATGATGGTGTACTCCAGGAGCATGATGGCCTTGTCCTCGCCGATATAGCGGGCCAGGCTCATGCGGCCCATGATGGCGTCCTTTTCCATGTTCTTGAGCCCGAGCAGGACTTCGGCCCCCAGGTAGTGTGTGGCCACGTATCCCGTGAGCAGGCCCATGTTGGGCCCCACCGCGGTCCCGGTGAGGCTCAGGGGGATCACGATGGCGATGAGGACGAAGATGATGGCCCCGAAGATGCTCTTCAGGTAATCGGTCACTCCGGCCACGTCCAGCAGTGGCCGCAGCAGGGATACGCCGATGAACAGGAGGCCTCCCACCAGCCCGCTGGAGACGAGGCTCAGGGATATGGCGATGCCCGTGGATATTGCCCAGGTGGGCCACTGGCGCTGCCGCTGGGTGTGGGCCGTGGACGAGAAGGCCAGGAAGAAGACCGCGAAGAGCACGTCCCACCGGTAGGGCTGGGTGCTGAAGGCCAGCGTCACCATGGCCACTCCGAAGGCGCCCAGCGACGGCAGCAGGGGGGATTCGGCCAGGGTGTCGAGCACGGCGTTCTCGATAGAGGACGCGGCATGGAAGCTCTTCAGCGCGTCGATGCACTCCTCGATGACCCAGTGGGGCGTCGAGGCCCCGGCGATGACCGCCACCCGCTTCATCTGGGACCGGTTGATATCCTTGAGCTGGTCCGGGGACTCGATCTTGATGACGGTGCGGTTGTCCTTTGCCGCGATCTCCGCCAGGCGCTTGGTGTTGGCCGAGTTCCTGCCGCCGATGACGATGAAGGTGTCGTGGTCCTTGGCCAGCTCGCGCACCTCGCTCTGGCGGTCCACGGTGGAGCGGCAGATGGTGTCGGACACGTCCAGGATCTCGGCCTTGTTCCGCAGCACGTCGATGATCTCCCTGTACAGGGCCACGTCGAAGGTGGTCTGGGCCACCACGGCGAGCCTCTTCACCTGCGGGATCCCGCGCGCGTCATCCAGGGTCTGGATGATGATCCCCTTGCTGCCGGCCACTCCCATGTGGGCGTCCATCTCGGGGTGGTCCTTGTCCCCCACGATGGCGACGAGGTCCGCAGCCTTGACTGCCTTCTTGATGACGCTGTGGAGCTTGAGCACCATGGGGCAGGCGGCGTCGATCACCTCAACGCCCCGCTCGGTGAGCGCGGTCTTCTTGTCCGGGGAGATGCCGTGGGCGCGCACGATGGCGATGTCGCCGGGCCTGAGGGTGGGGTCGCTGATGTCGTGCACGATCCCGATCCCCCGCCGGGTGAGCGCCTCGATGACCTGGGGGTTGTGGATGATCTGGCCCAGGGTGTAGATCCTCCTGTCCGGGTTGTTCTGCCGCACCTTGAAGGTGATGTCGATGGCCCTGCGGACCCCGAAGCAGAAGCCTGCGTGGCGTGCGATGGTTATCTTCATTGCGTGTGCGCTGCCTTTCGTGCGGCATGGATGAGATATTCCTGGTTCCCCCGGGCCCCCTTTACCGGAGAGGGAACGGCCCCTGAAGCCTCGAGGCCGAGGCCCTCGAGGAAGGCCCGCAGGTCAGCGATGACCGCTTCGTGCACCGCGTGGTCGCGGATGACGCCGCCTTTCCCCACCTGGCGCCTGCCCGCCTCGAACTGGGGTTTGATGAGCGCCACGATGGACGCCCGGGTCTTCAGGAGGTGGAGCACGGGCGGGATGACGAGCTTCAGGGATATGAAGGACACGTCGAACACCGCCATGTCGCAGGGTTCGGTGATGTGAGCCGGCCCCAGGGCGCGGGCATTCACGCCCTCAAGCAGGACGACGCGGGGGTCGTTCCGCAGCCGCCAGTGGAGCTGGCCGTGGCCCACGTCCACGGCATAGACCAGCCGGGCGCCTCGTTTCAGCAGGACCTCGGTGAAACCGCCGGTGGATGCCCCCACGTCGATGGCCGCCATGCCCGTGACGTCGATGGAGAAGGCGTCCAGGGCGCACAGGAGCTTGTGGGCGCCCCTGCCCACGAACTCGTCCGTCTCTTTGATGGAGATGGCGGCCTGTCCGTCCACCGGGGTCCCCGCCTTGGTCACGGCACGGCCCTCCACCAGGACGCGGCCGGCCATGATGAGCGCCGCGGCCTTGGTGCGCGTCTCGGCGAGGCCGAGGTCCACCATGGTCTTGTCCAGCCTGGCCTTCACAGGACCTCCCGCACGGTCTTCAGGATACCCGCCGCATCCAGCCCCAGCGACGTCCTCAGGTCCTGGAGGGACCCGTGCTCGATGAAGCGGTCCGGGATGCCCAGGAGCCTGAACTTCAGGGGGATGCCCAGGTCCTGCAGGGCCTCCAGGACCGCGGAGCCCACGCCTCCCTGCACGCACCCGTCCTCGACCACCACGAACCTGCCCCTGCAGGCGAGCACCGTGTCCCGGACGGCCTTCGCATCCAGGGGCTTGGCGCAGACGAGGTCCGCTACCGCCACGCCGTCTTCGCCCTGCAGTGCCTCCAGGGCTGTGTAGCACAGGGGTCCGGCGCAGAAGACCACTGCCCGGGACCCTTCTTTCAGGGCCTCGAGCCTGCCGGGCTTCGGCCCGGCTCCCCTGAGGGGGTGCAGGACGACCTTGTCCCGCGGGTACCGGATGGCCACCGGGGCGTGGAGATCAAACGCCTTCTCCAGCATCGCCTCCAGCATGAGCTGGTCCCGGGGGACCATGATGATCAGGTTGGGGATGCTCCTGAGGTATGCCAGGTCAAAGATCCCCTGGTGCGTCGGACCGTCCGGCCCCACCAGTCCCGCCCGGTCCACGGCGAAGACCACCGGGGCCTTCTGCAGGGCCACGTCGTGGATCATGCAGTCGAAGGCGCGCTGCAGGAAGGTGGAGTAGATGGCCACCACGGGTTTCAGCCCGAAGAGTGACATGGCCGAGGCCATGGTGACCGCGTGCCCTTCGGCGATGCCCACGTCGTAGAACCTGTCGGGATAGCGGGCGGCGAACTCCTTGAGCCCGGTGCCCGTGGTCATGGCCGCGCTCAGGGCGACGATGCGGGGATCGCGGCCTGCCAGGTCCACCAGTCTCGAGCCGAATACGTCCGAATAGGTGGGCTCCGGCGCGGGTTTGGCGCCGTCGCCGTTCTCCAGGTCGAACGTGCCTACGCCGTGGTAGTGCTCCGGGTCCTTCACGGCGGGGTGGTACCCCCGTCCCTTCTGGGTGATGACGTGCAGGAGGATGGGCTCTTCCATGGCCTTCACGTTCTGGAAGGCCTCCACGAGGTGGGCGAGGTTGTGGCCGTCGATGGGCCCCACGTACCGGAACCCCATCTCCTCGAAGAGGAGCCCCTCGGTGACCGCTCCCTTGAGGTTCCCCTCGATGAGCTTGGCGGCCTTGTAGATGGCCTCGCCGCACAGGGGGATGCGCTTCAGGGCCTGCTTGATGCCTTCGCGGACGTCACGCACGCGCTTGGAGGTCATGATACGGCTCAGGTAATCGGCCACCGCGCCCACCCGCTTGGAGATGAACATGGTGTTGTCGTTGAGCACCACGATGAGGTTCTGCTTCCGCATGCCCACGAAGTTCAGTCCCTCGAAGGTGAGCCCGTTGGAGAGCGACCCGTCACCGATGACCGCCACCACGCGGTTTCTCCCCTCGGCCTTGGCGAGCGTCTCGCAGATGCCGCTGGCCGCCGGCAGGGCGTTGCCCGTGTGCCCCGACACGAAGGGGTCGTACGGGCTCTCGGCCGGGCTCACGAAGGGGCACAGACCCCCGTGCCTGCGCAGCGTGCCGAACCGGTCCTTCCTTCCCGTGAGGATCTTGTGGGTGTATGCCTGGTGGCCCACGTCCCAGAGGATCTTGTCCTTGGGGGCGTTGAAGACGTAGTGCAGGGCAATGGTAAGCTCCACCGTCCCCAGGCTGGAGGCCAGGTGGCCGCCGGTCCTGCTCACGGCATCGATGATGAACTCCCTGATCTCGCCGGCCAGCGTCTCGAGTTCGCCCGGGGTCAGGCCCTTCAGGTCCTCCGGCGTGTTGACGGCGTCGAGCACCCCCATGGCTACATTGCCCTTTCCAGCATCCAGCGGGCGATCTCCCTGAGGGTGTGCGTCCCCTGGCCGCCGATGCCGTCCAGGGCCTGCACGGCCCTGTCGGTGGCGTTCTGCGCCCAGGACCGGGCCCCGTCGAGACCCAGGACCTTCACCACCGTGGCCTTGCTCTGGGCGATGTCCTTGCCTGCGCTCTTGCCCAGGGTCCGGCTGTCCGAGGTCACGTCCAGGATGTCGTCGATGGCCTGGAACGCATGGCCCAGGTGCGTCCCGTACAGAGCCAGAGCCCGGGTGAGCGCGGCGTCCTCGCAGGCCACCCGGGCGCCCGCGTAGAGGCAGAACTCGAAGAGGCGGGAGGTCTTCCTGCCGTAGATGCCCTCGATGGTGTCCAGGGGCACGTCGCGCCCCTCGGCCATGACGTCCTCATGCTCTCCCTGGACCAGTCCGTTCGTGCCGCAGACCTCGGCCAGGAAGGTGCACAGGTCCACCTTGACCTGGGCCGGGTACGGCGCGGCGCAGAGCACGGACAGTGCCTGGAAGATCAGCGCGTCACCCGCAAGGATGGCCGTGGCCTCGCCGAACCGCCTGTGGCAGGTGGGCCTTCCCCTGCGCAGGTCGTCGTTGTCCAGGGCGGGCAGGTCGTCGTGGATCAGGCTGAAGGTGTGGATCATCTCCACGGCGAGGCCAGCCGGCAGGGCATGGGCCGCCCCGCCGCCCGCAGCCTCGCAGGCGAGCATGGCCAGCACGGGCCTGATCCGCTTGCCGCCTGCCTGCAGGCTGTAGGCAAAGGCCTCGAAGATCCCGGATGCGGTGCGGGCCTCCCCCAGGTACCTGTCCAGGTATTCGTCGAAGAGGGCCTTTCTGGCTGTGATCACTCCACTGATATCCACGCGTGCTATCCCTCCGTAAGGCATACCACGGGCACGGACAATCTTCAACTGGGGAACGGCGCCGGGGGCGCGGGCCCGGCCAGTGGGTCACGGGCCGCTCTCGGCGTCCGGTGCCGAGAGCTCCTGGTAGATCTTGAGGATGGTGTTCACATAGATGTCGCTGTGGTTGTAGATCCACAGCGCCTGGCGATTCCTCTTCTCATCGCCGTTCTCCCTCCAGCCTGATTTTTTCAGGAAACCCGCGATGCTCGCCATGGCATCGGGCAGGGAGAAGGGGTCCTTCCTGCCGTCCGCGTCGCCGTCTTCACCGTACTTCCTGAAGGTGGACGGGATGAACTGGGCCGGACCCAGGGCCCCGGACACGGAGCCCATGATCTCGTGGGGGTCGAGGCCGAGCTCGTCTGCCAGGACGATGAGCTGGTACAACTCGCCGGAGGCCCACCTGGCCTTGGCAGTGGCCGTCTTCAGGATCTGCTCGTCGTCGAGGAGCTCGCAGAGCCCCGGGTAGTGCTCCCTGAGGCCCTCCACGAAGGCCTGGTCCTGCACGAGGGTCATATTGGAGAACACGCGCATGGCGCGGTACCGCATGGGGTAGGTGCCGAGCCGGGACTCGATGACGAGGACGGCGGTGACGATCCGGGGGGAGGTGCCGTAACGTTCCTCTATCGCTCTGAATTGCTGCGCGTTCTCCCGGATGAAGGCCCTGCCCCTGGCGATGAACGCGGGGTCGTAGGTCATGATGCCCGGGGTCTTTGTGGAGTCCTTGGGCGGTGCGATCCGGAGGTTCTTGAGGATGAACCCGGGATCGATGACGAGCCGGGGGTCGCCGATGAGGGAGCGGGCCCGGCCAACCTCCACCCCCTTTTCCACCAGGACCCGGACGAGGTAGTCCCTGGCCATGGCCTCCGGGAGCTCCGTCTCCTGGACGGGGGCATCGGCCCGAACCTCCGGGACGGTGGCCGGTCCTGGCAGGGCCGTTTCTGCATGGGAGCAGGCCCCCGTGAAGATCAGGGCCGCGAGGAGGATGCAGGCAGGAGGTCGACGGTTCATGGGCACGTGATAGTATACCCTGTACAATCGATGCACAAGCGCTTTTCTCCATTCTTGACTTGTATGCAGGCGCATCATACAACCACGCCATGAAGAGGATCCTCATCGCAAACCGGGGCGAGGTCGTACTTCGGATCATCCGCACCGCCCGCGAGCTCGGCCTTGAGACCATCGTGGTCTACTCCGAGGCGGACGCCGCCATGGAGTACCTGGCCCTGGCGGACGAGGCGGTGAAGATCGGCCCGGAGCAGTCGTCCCGGAGCTACCTCAACATCGATGCCATCATCTCGGCGGCCGTCGCATGGAAGGCCAACGCCATCCACCCGGGCTACGGGTTTCTCTCCGAGAACCCCCAGTTCGCCGCCGTATGCGAGGAGAACGGCATCGAGTTCATCGGGCCCGCGAGCGCCACGCTGCGGACCATCGGCAACAAGTCGCGCACCAAGGAGGTGGCAAGATCCCTGAACATCCCCACCATCCCCGGCTCCTACGGCGTGGTGAGCGATGTGGCACAGACCATCGTCCTGGCCCGGGACCTCGGGTTTCCCGTGATCCTCAAGTCGCTCTACGGCGGCGGCGGCAGGGGCATGAAGGTGGCATACACCGAGGACCACCTGCGCTCCCACTTCGCCAGCGTGAGCAGCGAGGCGAGCGCCGCCTTCGGGCGCAACGAGGTGTACATCGAACACTACATCGAGTCGCCGCGCCACCTGGAGGTGCAGGTGCTCGCCGACGCCTACGGCACCATCCGCATCCTGAGCGACCGCGAATGCTCCATCCAGCGCCGCCACCAGAAGATCATCGAGGAGGCCCCCATCCCCAACATCGACGAGGGCATCCGCTCGAACCTGTGGGAGTGGTCCAGGCAGATCATCCGGGCCATCGGCTTCAGGGGGCTCGGCACGGTGGAGTTCCTCATGGACCAGGCGGGCGAGATCTATTTCCTCGAGATCAACGGCAGGCTGCAGGTGGAGCACCCGGTCACCGAGATGATCACCGGCATCGACATGATCCGCGAGCAGATCATGGTGGCCGCCGGCGCCCGCATCAGCCAGGACCCCGTCCCGACCACGGGCCACGCCATCGAGTGCCGGATCAACGCGGAGAACCCCTCCAAGAACTTCATGCCCACCACCGGGACCGTCAGCAGGCTCCGGCTGCCCAGCGGTCCGGGCACCAGGGTGGACACCCACCTTTTCCCGGGGTGCATCGTCACCCCCTTCTACGACCCCCTGCTCGTGAAGCTCATCGCCCACCATGCCACCCGGGACGCGGCCCTGCGGCGCATGGGAAGGATGCTCGACGAGACCGTCATCGAGGGGCTCACCACCAACCAGGACCTGCTCGTGAAGCTGCTCGGCCACGAGCGGTTCCTTGCCGGCAACGGGGACACCTCCCTGGTCATGCAACTCCTGGGCACCTGACCCCGCCGGGTCACGCAGGGGAAAAGGCCTTCGTGACCTCGTCAGAGGCGAAACGGGGCAGGGGTCCGGGCTGCCCTTCCCGGTACAGAACCAGGTCCGGGGCTTCTGTCATGGCACCGATGATGGAACCCGGGATGCCCGCCTGGTCCCACGCCGCGAGGATGGCCTCGGCGCGCTCCGGATCGCAGCACACGATGAGCGAGCCCGATGCCAGTGCGCCCAGCGGGTCCATGGAGAAGGCGGGGAGCACCCGCGCTGCCAGGTCGACGAGGGGGATGCGCTCCAGGTGCACCTGAAGGCCGCAGCCCGACGCCAGGGCGATCTCGGCGAGCCCGGTGGCCAGGCCGCCCTCGGTGGGGTCGTGCATGGCCGTCACCCCGGCGCAGCTGAGCGCGATGAGCGCCTCCCTCCTCACGCTGATGCCCGGGTCGTAGATGAGGTTCCTGGCCCGCTCCAGGGTCTGAGCGTCCAGGTCGAGCCGGTCCGGGAACTCCCGGGCCAGCAGGGAGGTGGCCTCCAGGGGTACTCCCTTGCTCAGGAGGATGGCGTCGCCCGGCCGGGCACCCGAGGAGCGGACGATGCCGTGCTGGGACAGGCTCCCCACCATGAAACCCACCGCGATGACCCGGTCGATGCCATGGGTGATCTCGGTGTGGCCGCCCACCAGGGTGACCTGGTTCTCTTCGCAGGCCTGCAGGAGGGAGCGGAACAGCGTCTGGGCACTTTCGGCCGTGGTGGTGCCGGGCGGGAGGAGGAAGGTCACCAGGAGGTATTCCGGGATGCCTCCCATGCAGGCGATGTCGTTGGCATTGATGGTGACGAGGTACCAGGCGATGTCGTGGGCGGCAAACGTGATGGGGTCTGTCTTGAAGACGAGCGTGGTCTCGCCGAAGCGGATCACCGCGGCGTCCTCGCCGATGCCGGGCCCCACCACCACGTCCGGGTTGTCCCGGGGCAGCTCCTGGAGGAACTGCCTGAGCAGCGGCATGGGCAGCTTGCCCAGGGGCAGCGCGTCACCGGCCATGGGAGGGCTCGCTTTCGATGTAGGCGTATGCGCTGTGGTTGTGGATGCTCTCGATGTTCTCCGCCTCCACCGAGAACCAGGAGAACTCGCTGTGCTCACTCAGCAGCGCCGCAGCCTGCCTCACCACGTCCTCCACGAACTTGGGGTTGGCGTAGGCTGCCTCGGTGACGTATTTCTCGTCGGGCCGCTTGAGCACCGGGTAGACCGGGCTGGACCCGCACTGCTCGATGAGCTCGATGAGATCCTCTATCCAGAAGAACCGCTCGTAGCGGACCTTCACTGACACGATTCCCCGCTGGTTGTGGGCCCCGTACTCGCTGATCTCCCTGGAGCACGGGCACAGGGTCTGCACCGGCACCTGCACGCCCACCGTGAACTCCCGCCGGGAACCCACCATGCCCATGAGGGTGCAGCGGTACTCCATGAGGCCCACGGCGCCCGTGACCGGGGCCTGCTTCTCCATGAAGTAGGGGAACTCGATCTCCATGTGGGCGTTCTTGGCCTCCAGGGTCCGCTTGATCTCGTTGAGGATGTGCTCGAAGTTCTTGATGTGGATCTCTTCTTTGTACTCGTTGAGGACCTCGATGAACCTGCTCATGTGGGTGCCCTTGAACTCGCGGGGCAGGTCCACGTACAGGTTGATGGAGGCCACGGTGTGCTGGGTGCCCCGCTTCCGGTCCGAGACCACGATGGGGTAGCTGATGCCCTTGACCCCCACCTTCTCGATGGACAGGGGGTTGTCGGGCCTGAGCTTCTGCACGTCCTTCATGGCGGTCCTATGGGGTGTAGGTCACGCAGCAGGCGTCGTTCTCCCACACGGTGACCTCGCTGATCCGCGCCTCCCCCTGCATGGACCCAGACAGGGTCTCGTAGATGTGCCGGGCGATGTTCTCCGCGGAGGGATTCACGGTCCGAAACGGCTCCAGGTCGTTCAGGTACGCGTGGTCCAGGGTATCCAGGACCCCCTTCAGGCGTCCCTTGAGGTCGCGGAAGTCCATGACGATGCCCACCTCATCCAGCCCGGGCGCCTCCACGGCGAGCTCCACCCTGTAGTTGTGGCCGTGGAGCCGCTCGCAGTCGCCCTGATATCCCCTGAGGCTGTGGGCAGCGCTGAAGCTCTGAACAACCTTTGCCCTGAACATGGCACGACCATAATACAACCCTTGCCTGTCTGCAAGACTCACCTTGGGAGTGCCGGGCACACCCGGGCGAATGCCCTTGTAAGAGGGCCGGATTTGGTATATCCGTACATCATCCAGGAGGGAAAGGGCCTGAAGGGCCCACAGACATGCCGACCATCGAATTCGCAGACACGCACATCCTGAGACAGCTTGCGGGCGACAGCTGCTCCCACCTGAAGATCCTAGAGGAATCCACCAATGCCCGGTGCTCGCTCAAGGGAAACACCATCGAGATCTCGGGCGAGAGCTACGACGTGGAACTCGCCGAGCACGCGCTGAAGGACCTCTACCGGATCATCAAGTCCGGGTTCCCCGTGTACCCTGACGACGTGTGGTACGCGGTGCGCATGATCGCCAAGGACAGGAACGTTGATCTCGAGGACGTGTTCAAGGACAGCATCTACATCTCGTCCACCAAGAAGATCATCGTTCCCAAGAGCCTCCAGCAGAAGCGCTACATCGACGCCATGCGCACAGACGACATCCTCTTCGGCATCGGGCCCGCGGGCACGGGCAAGACCTACCTGGCCCTGGCCATGGGCGTGCACTACCTGCTCAAGAAGAAGGTGGAGCGCATCGTGCTCACCAGGCCCGCCGTGGAGGCGGGGGAACGCCTCGGTTTCCTGCCGGGGGACCTGCAGGACAAGGTGAACCCCTACCTGCGGCCGCTCTACGACGCCCTGTACGACATGCTGGAGCGCGACCACGTCCTGCGGCTCATGGCCCGGGACCACATCGAGATCGCGCCGTTGGCCTTCATGCGGGGCCGCACCCTGAACGACGCCTTCATCATCCTGGACGAGGCGCAGAACACCACCTCGGAGCAGATGAAGATGTTCCTCACCCGGCTCGGGTTTAACTCCAAGGCCGTCATCACCGGCGACATCACCCAGATCGACCTGCCCCAGGGGGTGAGGTCGGGCCTGGTGGAGGCCTCCCAGATACTCAAGGGCATCGACGAGCTCGGCTTCGTGTACTTCAGCGAGGACGACGTGGTACGCCACAAGCTGGTGGCCAGGATCATCCGGGCCTACGAGAGGGGCGGCAGATGAACGTCATCGACATCATGAACGAGCAGCAGGTTGTTGATGTTGACACCGATCTGGTGGGGCAGTGGACCGTGAGGATCCTCGGCATCCTCGGCAGGACCGACGCCGAGCTCTGCGTGGTCATCGTGGACGACGGGGCCATACGGGAGCTGAACCGGGAGTACCTGGGCCGCGACCGGCCCACCAACGTGATCTCCTTCCCCCAGCAGGAGGGCGAAGGTCTCGGCGGCGACCACCTGGGCGACGTGGTGATCTCGCTGGAGCGGGCCGCCGCGGAGGCGGCCGATGCGGGCATCCAGCCCACGGAGCGCCTCAGGCAGCTCCTCGTGCACGGGATCTGCCACCTGTGCGGCTACAACCACGAGGACGTGCCCGAGGAGACGGCCCGGGTGATGGAGGAGGAGGAGCGGCGGATCCTGGCGCTCCTCGACGAGGAGGCGGAGTAGGGACGCTCCTGCGGGAACGAACCCTGCACTCGAATTGCTGCTGATGCGATAAAATATTGTAATAACAATATGATACAGGTTTCCAAGCCTGCGGAAAAAGTGCTTGCCATGCCCCAGACCCTCTGCTATAAGGCACGCCTACGGGGCGTAGCGCAGTCTGGCTAGCGCACCTGCCTTGGGAGCAGGGGGTCGGAGGTTCAAATCCTCTCGCCCCGACCAAGCAGGCTGCGATGTGGGCGCCTGTAGCTCAGTTGGATAGAGCAACGGACTTCTAATCCGTAGGTCAGAGGTTCGAATCCTCTCAGGCGTGCCAGAGCATATATGGTGAGTGTAGCTCAGATGGTAGAGCGCAGGATTGTGGCTCCTGTGGCCGAGGGTTCGATCCCCTTCACTCACCCCATTCACGAATGGAATGCGCCCGTAGCTCAGGTGGATAGAGCGTCGGACTTCGAATCCGCAGGTCGGGCGTTCGAGTCGCCCCGGGCGTACCAGATAGACAGGAAGGTATGGACCATTAGCTCAACTGGTAGAGCAACTGACTCTTAATCAGTAGGTCCCAGGTTCGAGCCCTGGATGGTCCACCACGAAAATCCGAGGAGCTGAAGGCTCCTCGGATTTTTTTATCCACTGGTGACGCGGGGCACGGTTCCCCCTGTGGCGCTGCGCGGGGCAGGAAGCCGCTCACAGCTCGCAGATGATCTCGGCGAGCCTGGCGGCGTTGTGGCGGATGAACGAGCGCTGGAGCGTGTCCCCGGCCTTTTTCCGGTAGATCTTCCGGTCTATGAGGTCTTCCCCGATGAAGCGCACCCCCTCTTCGCCGGCAAGGTCGCCCGGTTCCACGGGGTGCTGGTTCTGCGCGTTGTATGCATGGAAGAGCTCCCTGTTCGGGACGGCGGTGTTGTAGATGACGCAGTCGATCCTCCTGGGGTGCATGTACCCGGCGAGGATCCTCTGGTGGTCCACCACGGTGAGGCGGTCGGTGTGCCCGTGGGTGGACATGATGTTGGCCACGTGGATGATCTGCGCCTGCGACTGGAGCAGGGCCTCCTTCATGCCCTGCACGAGGAAGTTGGGGATGATGCTGGTGTACAGGTCCCCCGGGTTGAGGACGATGGTGTCGGCTTCCAGGATGGCCTTCCTGGCCCGGGGATTGATCTCGACCTTCGGGACCAGTTCCAGGCGGAACGGGCGGTGGGACAGGGACGTCTTGTTGATGGTGTCCTGCCCGAGGATTTTCTCCCCGCTCTCGAACGAGGCGCACAGCGTGGCCTGCTGGAGGGTGACCGGGATGACGCCGTGGGTGATGTTCATCAGCGCGCTCAGGGCATCTATGGCCCTCGCCATGCTGCCGGTGTTCTTCTCCAGTGCGGACAGGATGATGTTCCCCAGGCTGTGCCCGGAGAGGAACCCCTCGGAGAAGCGGTATTCGAGCACTTCCCTGAGCGGGTGGTCGGGTTCGGACAGGGCTGCCAGGCACTGTCTGACATCGCCAGGCGGCAGGACGTTCAGGTCCTTCCGCAGGACCCCCGTGGATCCGCCGTCGTCGAACATGCCGACAATGGCGGAGATGTCCACAGGGAATGATTTCAGGCCCGAAAGAACGACAAAGCTGCCTGTCCCGCCGCCGATGGTAACGATTTTTCTCTTCGAACCGGATCGTGTGCTCATTCGACGGTTTCGGTCCAGTGCCCTGCGATGTCTGCGGGAGAATCCATCTTTCTCCTCATACCCCTGTGTAATGCCAGGATCTTATATTCCCGGCAAGATGACGTCAACACCGTTTCAGGGAAAGTCGCCGGTCTCGTGTCATCTTGTCCGGTGACCCGGGTGCCTGCGAAGGATTTCGCGCTTGCCTCGGCACGAGGAGGGATAGTATGCATGTGTTTCTCATATTCATGAGCCCGGCATTCCGGAACCGGGCGCGGGGAGGAACGCATGCGGGTACTGGTGGTAGGCTCGGGCGGCAGGGAGCACGCGCTGTGCTGGAAGATCGGCCAGAGCCCTCTGGTGGGCGAGGTCTTCTGCGCGCCGGGGAACGGCGGCATCGCGAAGGACGCGGTGTGCATCGACATCGGCACGGACGACATCGCGGGCCTGCTCCGCTTTGCACGCGACAACTCCTTTGACCTCACCGTGGTGGGTCCCGAGGCGCCGCTGGCTTCCGGCATCGTGGACGCCTTCAAGGCCGAGGGCCTGTCCGTGTTCGGGCCGGACAGGGCGGGCGCCATGCTGGAGGGATCCAAGGCCTTTGCCAAGGCGGTGATGAAGGCCTGCTCCATCCCCACGGCCGGCTTCGAGGTGTTCACCGACGCGGATGCCGCAAAGGCCTACATAGCGAACGCGGCCGGCGGCGTGGTGGTCAAGGCCGACGGTCTGGCAGCGGGCAAGGGCGTGCTCGTGTGCACCTCAAGGGAAGAGGCGCTCGAGGCCATCGACGAGGTCATGGTGAAAAAAACCTTCGGCGCCGCAGGCGACAAGGTGGTGGTGGAGGAGCTCCTGGCAGGTGAGGAGGCTTCCTTCATCGCGGTGTGCGACGGCGAGAACGTGCTGCCCTTCGCGTCGTCCCAGGACCACAAGCGGGTCTTCGATCACGACGAGGGCCCCAACACCGGTGGCATGGGGGCATACTCGCCCGCTCCCGTGGTGGACAAGGCCATGGCCGGCCAGGTCATGGAGCGGGTGCTGAACCCCCTGGTGCACGGCCTGAAAAAGCAGGGCATCATCTATAAGGGAATAATCTATGCGGGGCTCATGATCACGGAGGCGGGCCCGTCCGTGCTCGAGTTCAACGTGCGCATGGGCGACCCCGAGACCCAGCCGCTCCTCATGCGGTGCGCGGGGGACATCGTGCCCGTGCTGCTGGAGACGGCGAACGGCGGGAGCATCCGGGACCTCTCCCTCGACTCGGTCGCAAGCCCGGCCGTGTGCGTGGTCATGGCCTCCGGCGGGTACCCGGGCCCCATCGAGAAGGGCAGGGTGATCAGAGGCATCGCGGAGGCGGACGCCCTGGAAGGCGTCAAGGTGTTCCACGCCGGAACGAGGCTTCAGGGAAGCGACTTCGTCACCGCAGGCGGCAGGGTGCTGGGCGTCACCGCAGTGGCCGGCGGCCTGAAGCAGGCCATCGACCAGGCCTACAAAGCGGTCTCGCTCATCTCCTTCGAGGGCGCGCACTACAGGAAAGACATCGGCCACAGGGCCTTGAAGAGGTTGTCATGAAAGTAGCCATTCTCATGGGAAGCAAGTCGGACCTCACCGTCATGGAGGAGGCTTCCGCCATCCTCAAGCAGTTCGGCGTGCAGCACGAGATGCGCATCATGTCCGCGCACCGGACTCCCGAGGAGGTCATGGCCTTCACGAAGGCAGCCCGCGACAACGGGTTTTCCGTGATCATCGCGGGCGCTGGCATGGCCGCGCATCTGGCAGGGGCCATCGCGGCGCACACCACGCTGCCCGTCATCGCCGTGCCCATCGCCTCGTCGCCTCTGAACGGCATGGACTCACTGCTCGCCATGGTGCAGATGCCCCCGGGCATCCCGGTGGCCACGGTGAGCATCGGCAGGCCCGGCGCGAAGAACGCAGCCCTGCTGGCCATCGAGATGCTCTCGCTCTCCAGTGAGGGCCTGCGAGGCAAGCTCGACCAGTACCGCTCCGACATGCGCAGGACCGTGCTCGAGGAAGACGCCGGCATCCGGAACGTCTGATACATGCTCGTCACTTCCGACGTCACGGCTGTCGCACGGCTCCTGCTTTCGCGGCCCGGCTGCGTGTGTGCCTACCCCACAGAGACCTTCTACGGCCTGGGCTCCCGCATCGACGACGCGGCTGCCCTGAACCGCATCATCGTTGCCAAGGGCAGGGACGCGCTCAAGGGCATGATCGTGCTGGTGACCGACATGGCCATGGCCGCAGGCCTGGCCGTGATGGACGACAGGCAGAAGGCATTCCTGGCAAGGCTCTGGCCCGCCCCGGTGAGCGCGGTGCTGCAGGCGGCCCGGGCGCTGGACCCGCTGCTGGCACCGGATGGCAGGGTGGCGCTCCGCGTCTCGCCCCACCGCATGGCAACCGAGCTCGTGCAACAGGTGGGGCCGGTCACCTCCACCTCGGCCAACCGCACCGGCGAGCCGCCGGCAAGGACAGCGGGGGAGGCTGCAGGCCAGGACCTGGACATCGACGCCATCCTCGACGGCGGCAGGACCCCGGGCGGGAAACCCTCCACCCTCGTGGACCTCACGGTCTGGCCGCCCGTGTGCCTGCGGGAAGGGGCGGTCCCGTTCCAGGAGATCCTCGATCTCTCCTTCTGAGCCTGAGCTCGTCACTCTCCCCTGAACGCGGGCCTGCGCTTCTCGAGGATCGCGGCGATGCCCTCCCGGGCGTCCGCGGTGCGGCCGGCGCGCACGATTCCCAGGCGCTCCTGCTCCAGCTGGGCTTCCAGCAGACCGAGCATGGCACGGTTCAGGTTGTCCTTGGCAACGGCAAAGGCGGCAAGCGGCCCCGCGGCGAGGCGCTGCGCCCTTTTTCTGACCGTGTTCTCGAGTTCGGCATCCTCCACCACCTCGTTCACCAGGCCGATCTCATATGCCTTCTTCGCATCCATTGTGGGGTCTGAAAAGACGAGCTCGGACGCCCGGCCGAACCCGATGAGAAGCGGCACGGTGAGCCCCCAGGCGCCGTCCGGGGTGAGGCCCACCGAGGTGTAGGCCTGGCGGAACACGGCCGATGCGGCAGAGATCCGCAGGTCGCAGGCGGCTGCCAGGGACAGGCCCGCGCCCATGCAGATGCCGTTCACCATGGCGATGACGGGCTTGGCCATGCGGCGGATGCCCGAGACCAGGGGGTCGAAATCCTTGGTCATCTGGCGGGTGGCATCCCCGATGTCAGGGGCGCCCCGGAAGGCAGCCACGTCGCCGCCCGCGCAGAAGGCCTTTCCCGTGCCCGTGATGACGAGCACCTTCACGGCCGCATCGTCCCAGTTCGCCTCCAGGGCCTTCAGGAGGTCTTTCGTGAGCTGGAAGTTCAGCGTGTTCATCTCCCTGGGCCGGTTCATACGTATGACGGCAATGCCTTCGGACTGTTCGAGCAGCACGGTCTCGAGTTCCATGGACCCCCCCCCCTCATGAAAGGGAATGCACTACAGGACCATTATCCATGAACCTCGCCCGGATACAAGGCAAACCTTGGCTAGTCCATGCCATGTGCTTGCGGGCTTGTCTTCCGGGGCAATTCACCGTACCATACCGCCATCACGAGCAAAGGAGAAGGCATGGCCAGGACCGTGTATCTGAATGAAGAGGACTGTATCGGGTGCGGCATGTGCCAGGACATCTGTCCCGAGGTGTTCAGGCTGAACGAAGACAGGAACGTGGCCGAGGTCATCAGGCCCGAGGGCGGGCCCGAGGACCTCATCGACGAGGCGATTGAATCCTGCCCGGTGGAGTGCATCCACTGGAAGGAGTGAGCTGGGGCCTTCTCCTTGAGGATCAGGAGAAGGGGTTTGCCATTCTGTCATTCTGCCCCCTCCCGCTCCTGGCCTGTTTGACAGATTGTACCAGAGCTGCCCCTTCCGGGGCAGCGGAGTGACAGACTGTCACAGGCAGAAGTTTCAGGGCATATTCCCTGCTAGTATTATCAAGGAGTTATGAACATGCCCGACCTGGCACGGCCCTTGCCTTATGGTAGGCAGAAGGAAAAACAATCCCCAGGAGGGCAAGACA
>JAKPQL010000146.1 GCA_029547045.1 Deltaproteobacteria bacterium
TGTCTTGCCCTCCTGGGGATTGTTTTTCCTTCTGCCTACCATAAGGCAAGGGCCGTGCCAGGTCGGGCATGTTCATAACTCCTTGATAATACTAGCAGGGAATATGCCCTGAAACTTCTGCCTGTGACAGTCTGTCACTCCCGCCCCCTGTCAGGTCCTGCCATGGTACAAAATGGCAAACCGTCCCTCTCGCGGGGATCACCAGAATGACAGAATGGCAAACCCCCCTGATGAATGCAATATGGTAACAGTCACCGTTTTCTGATTCAGCCCGATAAGGATGATCAAAAGAAATGACACCCTGGGGGGGCGCTGAGAGGGGTTATGATCGATCAGAACAAGGTTGAAGCGGTAACGGAATATCTCAGGAACGAATTTCACGGCTTTGAGGTCTCTGATGTCTACCATGAACTGGGAGACAGAGATAAGGTGTTCATTGAACGGAATTTTCGCAAATTCCAGATCTTCAGTTACCCCAAGACCTATGTGGTGAAGCTAGAACGGCTTTTCCTGGAAGACATCCCCGATGTGAGAAAGGCGCTGGATGAAATTGAACTGGGCAGGATCATGCGTGTAAACGAGGGGAGGCAGATCCTGGTGACAAAAGGGAAAGGCATTGTCGTTCTCTAGTGCGCCGGTCTGCGTGCGTTCCAGGGAGTAGTCTCTATTCCACAGCCTGCACCCCTCTGTTGTCCGGGGGAGTGTCATCGGCCTTTCCGCTTGAAGCTCACCGAAATGGTGTGGTTTGCCTTGATATCATTGAATGTGTAGGATTGAATGGGAGCTATGGAGATCCCGTCGATCCTCACCGAACTGATGCAGTACCCTCTTCTCGGTGTGAACGCATAGGTCTTGTACGACCCAGCGTTCACCGTGGCTGATCCGGATGGAGAGATCGATCCGCCATACCCTGCGCTTGCCCTGATGGTGTAGGTCTTGAGGTTGAACGCAGCGGAGACGCTCACGTTGCTGTTCATGACCACGATGCTCGTCGTTCCCGCAGACCCGGAGTATCCCCCGGACCATCCGGCAAAGGTGGAATTGGCATCAGGGGTTGCCGTGAGGGTCACGGACGTCCCGGAGGTGAACCTCGACCCGGTGGGGCTGGTCGTCACCGTTCCTGATCCGGTCCCTGTTTTCGATACGGTGAGGGTGTACAGGGTGGGGGTTGCAGCGGGGATGGTGGCCTGGACCTCCCGGGATGCCGCACTTTCGTTCCCGGAAACATCATACGCCGTCACGGCGAAGTAGTAGGTGGCACCTGCACTCAATCCGTCAATGGCCGCAGCGGTGAAGGGCCCGACGTCGAGAGTGTTCCGATAGGTGTGCGACGCGGTCCCGTAATAGACCTTGTAGCCGGCGACGTCACTTTCAGGGTTTTCGTCCCAGCTGATGCTGACCCCGTATGCATGAGCCGCTTGTGCGCAGTGCATCATGAGGACAATGAGCATTGCAATGATGATAAAATGGTGTACCCTCACGCAGAGAACCCTTACAAGACAGATGCCAGGATTTCGGGCAAAGTAATTTCGGAAGGTTATGTGATGATGCAGGGATGGTCCGGGAAAAAAACGTACACGTGTTTACGAAAGTGTACGGATCATGCCCCCGGGGAACCGTGAAAACCTGATACGCCAGCCTATGGATTCCATGAGAAAGGGCATTGGCATTTGTGCAATGGCGGCCACGGCGTTCCTCTGGAGCATCGCGGGGCTGTTCATAAAGGTCATTGACTGGAACCCCGTGGCGATCGCGGGGATGCGGAGTTTCATCGCCTCGATCGTTCTGTGCATATACCTGCGGCATCCCCGGTTCCGCCTCTCGTTTCCCCAGGTGGCAGCCGCTGTGGCCAATGCCGCGACCATGATCCTGTTTGTCTGCGCCAACAAGACCACAACCGCTGCCAACGCCATCCTGCTTCAGTACTGTGCGCCTGTGCTGACCGCATTCATCGGCGCCGTGGTGCTGAAGGAGAAGGTACATGGTGAACATTACGCAGCGCTTCCCCTCGTTGCGGCAGGTCTGGTCTTCATGTTTCTCGAGAGGCTCGGCGGCGGGAGATTGCTTGGAAATGTCATTGCGCTCATGTCGGCCGTTACCTTCAGTTTCTACTTCGTGTTCATGCGCATGCAGAAGGACGAGTCACCCCTTGAGTCGATCCTGCTTTCCCATTGGCTCACGGCGGGTATCTGTTTCATCATATCTCTGTTCCTCCCGCTGCCTCAGGTAACACTGAAGGCCGTCGGTGCCATAGCCGTGCTTGGTGTCGTTCAGATCGGTCTGTCCGCGATCCTGTTCTCCATTGCCATCAAACGTGTCTCTGCGGTCCAGGCGAACCTGATAGCGGTCATCGAGCCGGTGCTGAACCCCGTATGGGTGTTTATTATCATAGGGGAGTCCCCGGGATTCCATGCACTCGTGGGGGGCGGGATCATCATGCTGGCAGTGTCCATGGCATCGGTCATCACCGCGCGCAGGAGTGATTAGGGAAGGAGTCACGGCGCATTACCTGCCGGGATTCGGCCATCCTCCACGCTATGCAGTGGTGGTGCGCTCTCACACGGAGTATCTTCCCGGGCATGCAAGTGAAAAAAACGGGAGGGGACGTAAGCCCCCTCCCGAGTGTGCTTCAGAATGTTCTTGGTTAGACCGCGAATGCGTCCTCAGGGATCCTGATGCAGCTGATCTCGTCCTTGGTGAGCGTCTCGAGCTTGGCCGGGACCAGGGCAGTGATGCGGTTGATGTAGAACTTGGCGCCCTCGATCTTGCCGGTGTAGAACATCTTCTCCTGCTCGATGGGGTTGGCCGCCAGCTTCTCGGTGGCCACGTTCGCCATCCAGATGTGGAACCACCCGCACAGCGCCTCGGCCAGGCAGGTGAGGTAGTCGCATGCCGCGATGAGCGGGATGAACGGGTTGGTCTTGATGAGCTGGCTGAACTGCATGGCCGTTCCGGCGCAGGCGTTCAGGGCCTTTTCCACGATCTCGGCCTCGGCCTTGAGGTTCTCGTTGGCCTTGGCCTTGCCGACCTGGGCAGCGGTCTCGCCCAGCATGTTCATGAAGTAGAGGCCCTTCTTCATGCCGAGCTTCCTGCCCAGGAGGTCGAGCGCCTGGATACCGTTGGTGCCCTCGTAGATCGTGTTAATCTTGTTGTCCCTCATCATCTGCTCGACCGGGTACTCACGGCAGAAGCCGTAGCCGCCGTAGGTCTGGACGGCCAGGTTGGTGACCACGTCGCCCACGTCGGTGCAGTACGCCTTGACGAGGGGGGTGTACATCTCGATCATACCCTGCCACTTGTCCTTCTCGGCGTCGTCTGTAGCGATGGCCTTGCGGTCCATGGCGTAGTAACAGTACAGGGCCAGGACCTTGACTGCCTCTGTCATGGACTTCATCTTGAGCAGCATCCGGCGGACATCGGGATGGTTGATGATGGTGGTCTGCTTGGCGTTGGGATCCTTCATCTGCATGATGTTCACGCCCTGGAACCGCTCCTTGGCATAGGACAGTGCGTGGAGGTACGCGGTGGTGGACAGGGCCACGCCCATGGTGCCCACGCCCTGGCGCTCCTCGTTCATCATGTGGAACATGATCGGCATGCCCTGCTTCTCCTCGCCCATGAGCCAGCCGATGCACTTGCCGTTCTCGCCGAAGTTGAGGGTGCAGGTTGCGTTGCCGTGGATGCCCATCTTGCTCTCGATGCCGCCGCAGCTCACGTCGTTGGGCTCGGTGAGCGTGCCGTCTTCCTTGAACCTGATCTTGGGCACCACGAAGATGGAGATGCCCTTGGTGCCGGGCTCATGGCCTTCTATCCTGGCAAGCACGGGGTGGATGATGTTCTCGGTGAGGTCGTGGTCTCCGGCGGAGATGAAGCACTTGGTGCCGGTGATGGAGTAGGTTCCGTCGGGGTTCTTCCTGGCCGTGGTCTTCAGGGCGCCCACATCGGAGCCTGCGCCCGGCTCGGTGAGGCACATGGTGCCGCCCCAGACGCCGCTGTACATCTTGTCAAGGATGAGGTCGCGGTACGGGTGCTGGAAGAAGTCCTCGACAAGTCTTGCAGCGCCGTGGCCGAGGCCCGGGTACATGAGGAAAGCCTGGTTGCCGGCGAGGAACATCTGGGCGCATGCCGCAGCGATCATGGCCGGGAAGCCCTGGCCGCCTACCTCGGGGTTGTCGGACACGCTCATCCAGCCGCCTTCGCAGTACAGCTTGTAGAGCCTGTGGTATGCCTCGGGCGCGTATACCTTGCCGTCCTTGAAGACCGCCTCGACGGGCTTTCTCTGCACCTCGTCCGGATACGTGGGGGCGATGTCGTTTTCGGTGAACTTCGCCGCCTGATCGAGGACCATGTTCACCATGTCGACGTCGTGGTCAGCGAACTTGCCCTTGCCGAGAATGTCCTCACCGATCTTGAAGACCTCGTGCAGTATGAACTTGAGATCCCTCAGGTCTACCCATTGACTTGCCATATTACCCTCCTTACAAGATTATCGTTTGAGTGTCTTTGTCGTGTCGCATGAATGAGCATTCATTCTTATATCCCGAATGGAAATGCATGTCAACATATGATGATCTTTTTTGCTGTTACCGTATCGGCCCCGACTGTTTCCCGGGGGAACAATCCGGTTGTCCTTGACGGGAGAGTATGGCATAGAAGAAAATGATCCAGGATATATCGTATGTAATGAAGTACAGTAGAGAAGGAGGGTGCGTGACCATGAAGATTATGAACGGAACAATCGCCGCCCAGGACGGGACGTCCCTGTACTGGAAGGCATGGCTGCCCGACAATGCGCCCAAGGCGGTGATCCACCTCATCCACGGCTATGCCGAGCACGTCGAACGCTACGGCAACGTGGTGAACGAGCTGGTGCCTGCCGGCTACGCCGTGTTCGGCAATGACCACCGGGGCCACGGCAGGAGCCAGGGCAGGCGGGGCCATGTGAGGAGCTTCCAGGAATTCATCGACGACGAGAAGCAGTTCGCGGCCGAGGTGATCCGCACCAGGCTCCCGGGCATACCCTACTTCGTGCTCGGCCACTCCATGGGCAGTCTCATCGCGCTCAACTATGTGGAGCAGAGCGGGAACGGGCTCAAGGGGCTCGTGCTGTCCGGGACGGGGTCACAGCCCGGCACGGACATACCCAGGATCCTCGTCACCCTGACGAAGATCCTTTCCAGGATCATGCCGGCCGTGCACGTGAAGTCTCCGCTCCCTCCCGAGTTCATCTCCCGGGACCCGGAGGCGGTGAAGGCCTACGTGAACGACCCCCTGGTCTACAACGTCATCACCCCGCGGCTCGCCCACGAAATGAACCGGTATGTTGTCCTGGGCGCGCAGAACGCCACCAGGATCCAGGCCCCGGTCCTCATCCAGCTCGGCTCCAAGGACACCGCCTTTTCAGGCCAGAAAGAGCTCTTCGAGATGATCGGCGCCAAGGACAAGACCTACAAGCTCTACGAGGGCCTCAAGCACGAGGTCTACAACGAACTGCCCGCGGACAGGGCAAGGGTGCTTGCCGACCTGAGATCCTGGCTCGATGGGCACCTGTAGGCAAGGGGGCGTTCTTCCAGGCGGGCCAGAAAGGCCCGGCAGGGGCCGTGTCCTGGGTGCAGGAAACATTGAACCCTGTGGAGAGATGATCGGCGCTTCCGGAGCCCATCATCTCTCCGCAGGGTTTCGGTTTCAATATACCTCTCAATACGTCCATTCAATACCGGTAGTGCTCCGGTTTGTACGGACCGTCCACACTCACCCCGATGTAGTCCGCCTGCTCCTGGGTGAGCCTGGTCAGCTTCACGCCCAGCTTGCCCAGGTGGAGCCGCGCCACCTCCTCGTCCAGGGTCTTGGGCAGGGTCTTCACGCTCACCTCCCTGGGGTTGGTCCACAAGTCGATCTGGGCCAGCACCTGGTTGGTGAATGAATTGGACATGACGAAGGAGGGGTGGCCCGTGGCGCAGCCCAGGTTCACCAGGCGGCCCTCTGCGAGCAGGTAGATGCAGTGCCCGTCAGGGAAGACGTACCTGTCCACCTGGGGCTTTATGTTCTCCCTCCTGATGCCCGGGAAGTCCTCGAGCCTGCTCACATCGATCTCATGGTCGAAGTGGCCGATGTTGCATACGATAGACTGGTCCAGCATCTTTTCCATGTGTTCTATGCGGATGACGTGGCAGTTGCCCGTGGCGGTGACGAATATGTTCGCTTCAGCGAGCGCCTCCTCCACGGTGGTCACCTGGAAGCCCTCCATGGCGGCCTGCAGGGCGCAGATGGGGTCGACCTCGGTGACGAGCACCCTCGCGCCGAAGCCTCGCATGGACTGGGCGCAACCCTTGCCCACGTCTCCGTACCCGCACACGCACACCACCTTGCCCGCCACCATGACGTCGGTGGCGCGCTTGATGCCGTCGGCGAGCGACTCGCGGCAGCCGTAGAGGTTGTCGAACTTGCTCTTGGTCACCGAGTCGTTCACGTTCATGGCCGGGAAGAGCAGGGTGTTCTTCTCCAGCATCTGATAGAGCCGGTGCACGCCCGTTGTGGTCTCCTCGGACACGCCGCGTATGTCCTTCACCATGCGGTGCCAGAATGTCTTGTCCTCGGAGAGCTTCTGCCTGAGCACCGCGTTGATGATGGCGAGCTCTTTGTTGTCCGTGGGTTCGTCCAGCAGGGCGGGGTTGTCCTCGGCCTGGTAGCCCCGGTGCACCATGAGGGTGGCGTCGCCGCCGTCGTCCACGATGAGGTTCGGCCCCTTTCCTCCCGGGAAGCTGAGCGCCGCCAGGGTGCAGGCCCAGTAGTCCTCCAGGCTTTCTCCTTTCCAGGCATAGACCGGAATCCCGCGCTGGGCGATGGCGGCTGCAGCGTGGTCCTGGGTGGAGAAGATGTTGCACGACGCCCAGCGCACCTCTGCCCCGAGGGCCTTGAGCGTCTCAATGAGGACCGCGGTCTGGATGGTCATGTGCAGCGATCCGGTTATCCGAGCGCCCCTGAGGGGTTTGCTCGCGGCGTACTTCTCGCGCACCGCCATGAGGCCCGGCATCTCGTGTTCGGCAATGGCGATCTCCTTGCGGCCGAACTCGGCCTGGCTGGCGTCCGCCACCTTGCAGCCCAGGCCGCAGTAATCGGACAGACGGATCTCCTGGTTCGCCTTCTGTGCCTTTTCAGCCATCACTTGCCTGCCTTTGCCTTGAGTTTGTCCACCATGTCGGTGAGCTCCCAGGTGAACTCGGGTTCGGGTCTGCCGAAGTGCCCGTAGGCGGCGGTCTTCTTGTAGATGGGCCGCAGCAGGTCCAGGTGGTCTATGATGCCCTTGGGCTTCAGCGGGAAGACCTCCCGGACGAGCTTGGCGAGCTTATCGTCGGATATGGTGCCCGTGCCCGCTGTGTCCACCATGACGGACACGGGGTCTGCCACGCCGATGGCGTAGGCGAGCTGCACGGTGCACTTCTTCGCCAGGCCCGCAGCCACTATGTTCTTGGCCACCTTGCGGGCCATGTAGGCCGCCGAGCGGTCCACCTTGGAGGGGTCCTTGCCCGAGAAGGCACCGCCGCCGTGGCTGGCGAAGCCGCCGTAGGTGTCCACGATGATCTTGCGGCCCGTCAGACCGGTGTCGGCATGGGGCCCGCCCAGGACGAAGCGCCCGGTGGCGTTGATGTAATACTTGGTGTTCTTGTCCAGCAGGTCAGCGGGGATCTGCTTCTTGATGACCTCTTCCATGATGCCGTCGCGCACGGTTTCGTAGCTCGCGTCCTCGTCGTGCTGGGCCGCTATGACGATGCCGTCGACGCGTACCGGTTTGCCTTTTTCGTACTGCACGGACACCTGCGACTTGCCGTCGGGCCTGAGGAACTCCAGGATCCCCTGCTTGCGGGTGTCGGCGAGTCCCTTGGTGAGCTTGTGGGCGTAGTAGATGGGCGCGGGCATGAGCATGTCGGTTTCGTCGCATGCGAACCCGAACATCATGCCCTGGTCTCCTGCACCCTGCTCCTTGAACAGGCCTTCACCCTCGGCCACGCCCTGGTTGATGTCCGGGGACTGCTTGTCCAGGGTTACCAAGACGCCGCAGGTGTTCCAGCTGAATCCCATGACTGCTTCCGTGTAGCCGATCTCCTTGACGGTCTGCCGGGCGATGCGCTGTACGTCGAACTGGTGGGTGGTGGTGATCTCGCCGGAAACGATGATCAGGCCGGTGGTTACCAGGGTCTCGCAGGCCACGTGGGCGTTCTTGTCGTTGGCAATGATCTCGTCCAGGATGGCGTCCGATATGTTGTCCGCAACCTTGTCCGGATGCCCCTCCGTGACGGATTCGGACGAGAAGATGAAGTTCCTGTCAGCCATGTACATGATCCTCCTGTTTCGTGAGTATTCGCGGCATCATGAAAGACGCCATGCCAGAACCGGCACTGGTTCCGGTTGTCTTCTTTGCGCGAGGCAGGGGTGTTTTGCAAGCATAAAATGCCCGCGGCTCTCCGGGCTGCTTCAGGCGGCCCGAAACCCTCATGTTAGCCCTTTCTCCTGAGTCCCAGGAAATCCGCGATCTCCTGCGGGTCACCACTGAGCTTCACGGGCCTGTTCTTCAGCTCCTCCCGGGTGGTGATGCCGTATTCCGGAGCGAAGGAGTCATCGAAGTACCGCTCCTGGAAGGAGGAGAACTTGAGGTGGTGGGAAGTGGAATCCACCACGTAGTTCCTCCCCCGGGGGATCAGACCGTTCTTCAGGGCCTTCTTCAGCCCGGCGGCGGACTCGCCGCCCTGGGTGCACACCACGTGACCGTGGCGGTTGGCGGTGAGCATGCCCTCCATGATCTCGGTCTCGCTTACCGAGATCACGAAGAACCGGTCGCTGAAATGGTTCTGGACAAGCTGCCGCACCTTTGGGAACGACACCGGGTCTCCGATCATGGCTGCCTGAGCCACCGAGGGTGTGACCTTCATGGGGCTGAACGTGCCGGTGGCGCGCCAGCGCGACACCGGGTCGGCGTGCTCGCTCTGGACGCCAAGGATCACGGGCAGTTCGGCAATGATGCCGAGCTCGAACAGGTCCACGAACCCGTCCATCACGGCCGTGATGTTGCCCGCATTGCCGATGGGCACCACCACGGTGAGGCCTTCGGTGTCCCAGCCGAGCTGCTGGGCGATCTCGTAGGCATAGGACTTCTGCCCCAGGATACGCACCGGGTTCTTGGAGTTCAGGAGGAAGACGTGGTAGTCTTGGGCGAGCTGCTCCACCACGCGCATGCAGTCGTCGAACACGCCGGGCATCTCGATGACCGTCGCCCCTGAGCCCAGCGGCTGGGAAAGCTGCTGGGGCGTGACCTTGCCCTGGGGCAGCAGCACCACGGCCTTCACCCTGTCCCTCGGAAGGTAGCTCAGGTACAGCGCCGCCGCGGCCGAGGTGTCGCCGGTGGAGGCGCAGATGCCTAGCACGCCCTTGAGGTCCTTCACCCGGATGGCGTGGTTCAGGAAGGAGATGGCCGAGGCCATGCCCCGGTCCTTGAAGCTGGCCGAGGGGTTGAACCCGTCGTTCTTCACGAAGAAGGGGGTCCCCAGCCATGCGCTCAGCTCAGGGTTGGCCCGGACGATGGGGGTGTTGCCCTCGCCCAGGTAGATGATGTCAGAAAGAGGGATGATGGGCAGGATCAGTTCGTGGAAGCGGAACACGCCCTGGATCTCCAGGACGTTGCTGTTCCTCCGGCCGTCGAAGATGTCCCGCCAGGTCCCGGCGGGGATCTTCTTCAACTCGTCAAAGGCAGTGTTCTCGATCCTGAGGAGGCTCCGGCAGGAAGGGCAGGTGTAGATGAAGTCGAAGATATCGTATCGTTCTTTGCACCCGATGCACGAGTACTTGAGGTTTCCCCTGACCTCGGGCATGAAGGGGTCCGACTTGTCTGTCATTGTAGCCTCGCTGCTGTGATTATTCAGGTGCGTGCCTGATTCTTCGGGCCATATTCAAAGGGCTCGTACCCGATCCCCCATGCGCGCTGAAGCGCTCTTCCCGTGCATGGTCCTCCAGGAATTGCCGGGACCACTCCCCTCAACGGTGCTGAAAGGGCCCATTAAAGGCTCCAAACTCTATAACAGGCCCTTGACTTTTTCAATAGTTTTTTGGCATGTTAGCGGCTTATTTCTCACGGCGAGGGGGGCGCATGGAGACCATCACCAACATCGAGGTGACTCGGGGAAAAAAGATAACCAGCGGCAAGGTCCGGGAGATCTTCGAGTCGGGTCCGGACGAACTCGTCATCGTCACCACAGACCGGCTCAGCGCCTTCGACGTGGTGCTCCCCGACCCAATCCCTGCCAAGGGGCATGTCCTGAACCAGCTCTCGCTCTTCTGGTTCTCCATGGGCACTGCCATCGTGAAGAACCACATCATCAGCGCGGACGTGAACGACTACCCGGACCCCTTCAGGGGAGACAAGCGCCTGGCAGGCAGGTCCATGCTGGTGAAGAGGACCAGGCCGCTCCCGGTGGAATGCATTGTCCGGGGCTATCTCTCGGGCTCGGGGTGGAAGGAATACCAGAAGCTGGGCTCGGTTTCCGGTGTAAAGCTCCCGGCGGGCCTGAAGGAGTCGGGCAGGCTGCCCGAGCCCATCTTCACGCCGTCCACCAAGGCCGACATCGGGCAGCACGACCTGAATATCGACATCGAGACCGCGGGCGAGATGGCCGGCCATGACGTGATCAGAAAGGTGCGGGACATCTCCCTCAGCATCTACTCCATGGCGGCGGCCCATGCCCTGGAAAGGGGCATCATCATCGCCGATACAAAATTCGAGTTCGGCCTGCTTGGTGATGAGCTCATCTGGATCGACGAGGCCCTGACCCCGGACTCCTCCCGGTTCTGGCCGCTGGAAGGCTACCAGCCGGGAGGCGCCCAGCCGAGCTTTGACAAGCAGTTCGTCCGCGACTACCTGGAGACCCTGGACTGGAACAAGACCGCGCCCGGGCCGAGGCTGCCCGAGGACATCGTGAAAAAGACATCCGAGAAGTACATCGCCGCCTATGAGCTGCTGACGGGGAGGTCCTTCGTCTGGAGATAGGTCTCTCTGCAGGGTGACGTTCCTGCAGGCCCACCGGTGGGGTTGTGACGGATCGACGCCACGAGTCAGTGCTACAGCCGGTACAAATCCTTGTCCCAGAGCTTGACCCAGTTGCGCTTGAGCACGTCGGTGGCCACCTTGGGGTTGTCCACCTCCATGATCATGATGGGGTTGGTGGCCCTGCCGATGTAGGGGTACATGGATATGGCGTTGATCTTGGCGTCGCGCAGCGGCTTCAGCACGGCGTTCATGCCGCCCGGGTGGTCGGGCATCTCCACGGCCAGCACATCGGCCTCCTGATACTCGATATTCTCCGCGGCAAAGGCGTTCTTCGCCTTTTTCGGGTCGTCCACCACGATGCAGATGGAGGAGACCTCCTGGGATTCCAGGCCCACCGAGATGGCCCGTATGTTCACGCCGTGCTTGGCCAGGACGTCGGAGAGGTATGAGAGCTTGCCGGAAACGTTGGCTGACTGGAGCCGGAACTGTTTGACAGACATGGCCTACTTCTCCTTTGGGAAAAATTCGTAGCCGACCTTGAGGGCCTCGATGTTCTTGTCCTTGAACTTGGCCTTGCCCTTGCCCAGGATGACGTCCATGTTGTCCACCATGGTGGAGAACTTCACCTGGTGCGTCCTGTTCACGAAGGCCCCCAGCATGATCATGTTGGCGTACTGTTCGCCCACGGTGGACCGGGCGAGCTCTGTCACAGGGATCTCCACGAGCTCGATATCGCCCCTTCCGGGCCGGTCCGTGACGATGCTCGTGTTGATGAAGATCTCCCCGCCCGAGGCGCCCAGGTTCTGGAGCCTCAGCAGGGACTCGTTGTCCATGATCACCAGGTAGTCGGGCGACGATGCCACGGGCGATGCGATCTCTTCGTCCGAGATGCACACGGTGCACGAGGTGACTCCGCCGCGCATCTCGGCACCGTAGGACGGCAGATAGGTCACCTGGTGCCCCTCGAGCATGGCCGTCCAGGCGAGGCACAGGCCGGAGAACAGGACGCCCTGTCCGCCGATGCCGCTCATGATGGTCTTCTGGAGCATGTCAGTCTTCCTTCTTCTGTGCGGTGATATCCTTGAACACCTGCAGGGGGTATTCCTTCTCCATGCGCTCCTGGAGGTACTTGAAGGCATCCACCGGGGTCATCTTCCAGTTGGTGGGGCAGGGAGACAGGACCTCCACCAGGGTGTAGCCGAGGCCTTCGAGCTGGACCTCGAAGGCCTTCTTCAGGGCCTTCTTGGTGGCCAGGATCTTGGCCGGCGTGCCCACCGAGGTGCGCGCCACATAGGCGGCGCCGTCGAGCTGGGCGATGAGGTCCGTGATCTTCAAAGGATACCCCTCCACCTTGGACCTCCTGCCGAAGGGCGAGGTGGTTGTCTTCTGTCCGAGCATAGTGGTGGGGGCCATCTGGCCTCCGGTCATGCCGTACACCGCGTTGTTCACGAAGATGGAGGTGATGAGCTCGCCCCGGTTCGCCGCGTGGATGGTCTCGGCCGTGCCGATGGCCGCCATGTCGCCGTCGCCCTGGTAGGTGAACACGAAGCGGTCGGGCAGGGCGCGCTTGAATCCGGTGGCGATGGCGCAGCCCCTGCCGTGGGCCGACTCGCACACGTCGATGTCGAAGTAGTTGTACGCCAGCACCGCGCACCCGGCGGGCGGGATGCAGATGGCCTTGCCCTGGAGGCCCATCTCGTCGATGAGTTCCGCAACGAGGCGGTGGATGATGGAGTGTCCGCACCCCGGGCAGTAGTGGAAGGGGGCGGGTTTCAGGCACTTGGGACGGGAGAACACCTTCTTCATGAGAGCTCCTTCTGCAGCCAGTGCCGCTCGATGATCCGGGCGATCTCCTGGGGGGCAGCCACCACGCCGCCCGGCCTCCCGTAGAACTCGCAGTCGATCCTGCCGTTCGTGGCGAGCCGCACGTCGTCGACCATCTGTCCGGTGCTCATCTCGAAGACCAGGACAGCCTTCGCCTTCTTGGTGATGTTCGCAATGGCCTCGTCCGGGAAGGGCCACAGGGTGATGGGCCTGATGAGGCCCACGGGCAGACCGTTGCTTCTGACGCGCTTCACCGCGCCCTTGGCGATGCGTGCCGCAGTGCCGTATGCCACCACGATCATCTTGGCGTCGGACGTCATGAACTCCTCGTGCATGGGGAGTTCTTTTTTCATGAGGTCGTACTTGCGTTTGAGCTTCCAGTTGTGCTCCTCCATGAGGCGAACGTCCAGGATGAGCGACTTGACGATGCGCGAAGGCCTCCCCTCGCAGCCGTCCAGGATGTAGTCCTTGGGCGGGAGTTCGACATCGGGCCTCTTGTGCCTGACGATGGGCTCCACGATCTGGCCCATCATGCCGTCGCCCAGGATCATGACCGGGGTGCGGTACATGTCCGCGACGTCGAAGGCCTTCATGGTGATGTCGTAGAGCTCCTGCACCCCTGCAGGGGCGTAGACCGGCATGCGGTAGTCGCCGTGGCCGCCGCCGCGGGTGGCCTGGTAGTAGTCGCCCTGGCTCGGGGCGATGTTGCCCAGGCCCGGTCCGCCGCGGTTGATGTTCACGATGACCGCCGGGAGCTCCAGCGACGCGAGGAAGGAGAGCCCCTCCTGCTTGAGGCTGATGCCGGGCGAAGACGAGCTCGTCATGGCGCGAACGCCAGCCGCAGCGGCTCCCAGCACCATGTTGATGGACGCGATCTCGCTCTCGCCCTGCAGGAACACGCCGCCCACCTCGTCCATGCGCTTGGACATGTACTCGGGGAGCTCGTTCTGCGGGGTGATGGGGTAGCCGAAATAGCACCTGCACCCCGCCTGGACGGCTGCCTCACCGATGGCGTCGGTGCCCTTCATCATGGTTCTTTCGAGTTCAGCCACGGTACACCTCGATGGCCACCTCGGGGCACATGGTCGCGCAGAGCGAGCACCCCCTGCAGGTTTCGAGCACGAACTCCGCAGGGTGATAGCCGCGGTGGTTGAAGGTTTCTGCTATGCGGATTGCCTTCTCAGGACAGACGGTGATGCACAGCTCGCAACTCTTACACAGACCTTGGTCAATGGTGATCTTTCCTTTTGCTGCCATAGCCTCTCAAATACTCTTCTTTTTTATGGGGTCGTGATTATGTAGCACCAAAACGGTCTGCTGTACAGGGTGTTTTTCGCAACACCCCGGGATACCCGGACATGCCCGGGGGGCGGCGCGCGGATCGCGTCATGATGGGCCCTGCCCCCAACCATGCCGGATGAAACGATGTATATAATGTATGGATATCCATTGCGAATGCGTGGAACAATGCCATGAACGGACCTTGTTCCTCCCCCCTTGAAATCGGGAAAAATGTCCCTATTGAACACTTGGAAATCGAACATAATCGAGTTCAGGAGGGAACGAGACATGATTACCATAGCAAGACCGACTTGGAGATGGGATCCATGGAGGGAGATGGATCGCATGCAGCGGGAGATAAGCAGCTTCTTCACCCTGCCTCGGCCGAGGAGGGCGGCGAGCTTTCCCCCGTTGAACATCCATTCCGGCGACGACGACGTGATCATCACCTCCGAGATCCCGGGTATCGACCCCGGGGATGTGGAGCTCACCGTGACCGGTGATACCCTCACCATTAAGGGGACCAGGAAGCCCCATGAGGTGAAGGATGGTGAGACCTGGCACCGCAGGGAACGCGGTTCGGGGGACTTCTTCCGTACCGTGCAGCTGCCCTATACCGTGGACTCAGGTAAGGTCCAGGCCGAGTATTCACTCGGTGTGCTCAGGATCACGCTCCCCCGGGCCGAATCCGACAAGCCGCGCAAGATCGCGGTGACCCCCGGAAAGTAGGAAAAGTAGGAAAGGAGGTGAATGACCATGGCAGATACCACGAAGAACCTGGAAAAGGCCCCGGCCCAGGAGACCGCCCTGGCGGAGAGAACCAAGGACCGTCCCGTGTTCATGCCGCCGGTGGACATCATCGAGGACGCCAACAACCTCTACATCTATGCGGACATGCCCGGCGCCGACGAGAAGGGGGTGAACATCACCCTGGAGAACGACGTGCTCAGCATAGAGGCCCAGGTGGCCGAAGTGAACTTCGACAAACACACCACCACCTACGCGGAGTACGGCATCGGGGACTACCGACGGGCCTTCACCCTGAACGAGTCCTTTGACCGGGACAAGATCGAGGCAAAGATGAAGAACGGCGTGCTCAGCATCGTGCTGCCCAAATCCGAGGCGGTCAGGACGCGGAGCATTCCCATCAAGGCAGGGTAAGGAACCACAGCGATAAAGGAGGAAAAGACCATGAAATACCTGACACCGTTCCGTTGGGGCCGCAGGAATCTCCCTGCAGGCCGGGAATTCGAGGCACATCCGCTGGATGTGTTCCAGCGGGAGATGAACAGGCTGTTCGATGACTTTTTCAAGGGCTCGGACCTGAGACCGTGGGCGGAGGAGATGGAGGCTCTCGGCGCCTTCAACCCGCAGGTGAACATGACCGAGGACGACAAGTCCATCACCGTGAGCGCGGAGCTGCCCGGCATGGACGAAAAGGACATAGAGATCAGCCTGAGCAAGGACTCCCTGACCATCAAGGGCGAGAAGAAGGAGGAGAACGAGCAGAAGGGCAAGGAGTCCTACTACATGGAGCGCTCCTACGGGTCCTTCACGCGGGTGCTGCCCATCCCCAAGGAGGTCAACACCGAGAAGGCCGAGGCGTCCTTCAAGAGGGGTGTGCTCACCATCACCCTGCCCAAGCTCGAGAGGGAGAAGCAGTCCCAGAAGAAGATCAAGATCAAGGCGGACTGATTCGCGCACATCTCGTTAAACCTGCGGTGATCAGGGGAGGCTGTTTGGGGCCTCCCCTTTTCGCTCCAGCGAGGGTGCTTCCCCTGGTTTCCCCATATATCCATCACATGGTCCACGATTCAGGTAAATCTCCTTGACATGGTTGACGGTAAATTCTAATTTATGACAC
This sequence comes from Deltaproteobacteria bacterium, assembly GCA_029547045.1. Lineage (GTDB taxonomy): Bacteria > Desulfobacterota > Desulfomonilia > UBA1062 > UBA1062 > MWEI01. The sequence continues at coordinate 16,005 of JAKPQL010000146.1, forward strand.
ATCATTCTAATCTGTGCGGAAGGATTCATGCCCGGAATTCGGATGACGGAAGAAGCCAGGCCGCCGCGCCGGGAGCGCGTAAGGGAACGGCAGCGCCGGGAAATGCTGGAAGCGGCCTTGCGGCTGTTCTCGGAAAAGGGTTACCACAACGTTACCATGCACGAGATCGCCGAGGGGGCGGAGTTCGCCATCGGCACTCTGTACAAGTACTTCAAGAACAAGGAAGACCTCTACCGGGCCCTCCTGCTGGAAACGGCCGACGAATTCCACGCTGGGATCTTGAAGGCCATCGAAGAGAAGGAAGACGAGATCGACAAGTTCAGGAATTTCGTCAGGACCAAGGCCGAACTCTTCCGCATCCATCTCCCCCTTATCCGGCTCTACTTCTCCGAGACCTACGGGGAAAGCTTCAATCTGAAATCAGGTCTCGATTCCGAGATCAGGAGGCGGCATGACGAATCTCTGAAGACCCTGGCATCCGTCTTCGAGAGCGGGATGAAGAAGAGGAGGTTCAAGAGGATCGCTGATCCATACTCCCTGGCGATCGCCCTGGACGGGATCACCACGGCCTTCCTGTTCCAGTGGATCGAGGCGCCGGAGTGCCGTCCTTTTCCCGAGGATCCGGACGCCATTCTGGACATTCTCTTCAAGGGGCTGGCGGACCGGTGATGCGGGCCGGATACCGGTTGCCGGTTTTCCGGTGCAACTGAGGAATGCGGAGGACCCTCATGAAGCCATGTATGATACACGGACGGATCGCCACAATGCTTCCCCTGTTCACCCTTGCATGCGTGTTCCTGCTGGAGGCATGTCATGAACAGCCGACCAAGCAGGCGCCGCCTCCGTCCGAGGTCGGCACGATCACGGTGAAGGATCAGGAGGTGATGCTCACCACCGAGCTGCCGGGACGGACGGCTGCATACCGGATTGCGGAGGTCCGACCGCAGGTCAGCGGCATCATCCTGAAACGCCAGTTTGACGAGGGGGCTGAGGTCATGGCGGGCTCGACCCTCTACCTGATCGACCCGTCGCCGTTCCAGGCGGCCTATGATGGCGCCATGGCATCCCTTGCCCGCTCACAGGCCAACCTCCAGGCCATACGGGTGCGTGCCCAGAGGTACCGTGAACTGCTTTCGTCAGGGGCGGTGAGCCAGCAGAGCTTCGATGATGCGGATTCCGCCTTCAGACAGGCCGAGGCTGATGTCGCGTATTGGAAGGCAGCCGTGGAATCGGCCCGCATCAACCTGGAGCATACCCGCGTCACCGCACCCATCTCCGGGCGCACAGGCAGATCCAGCGTCACCGAAGGGGCGCTGGTGACGGCCAGCCAGCCATCTCCGCTCGTCACCATTCAGCAGATCGACCCCATCTATGTGGACATTCCCCAGTCCACGGCCGAGCTGCTGCGCCTGAAGCGCCGCACCGAGCTTGGCACCCTGGACCGGAACGGGGCGGGTCGTGACAGGGTCAGGCTCAACCTGGAGGACGGCAGCGCGTATGCGCTGGAAGGGACCCTGCAGTTCCAGGACATCACGGTGGACCGGATGACCGGAAGCGTCATCCTGCGGGCTGTCTTCCCGAATCCCAAGGGCGTCCTCCTGCCGGGCATGTTCGTACGCGCGGTGGCGGTAGAAGGGGTGAACAGGCGTGCCATCCTCATCCCGCAGCATGCCGTGTCGAGGGACCCCAAGGGCAATCCCGTGGCCCTTGTCGTAAACCGCAAGGGCACGGTGGAGCAGCGGCAGCTCTCCATCGACCGGGCCATGGGCAATCAGTGGCTGGTGACCTCTGGGCTTGTGCCCGGGGACAGGGTCATCGTGGAGGGCATGCAGAAGGTGCGGCCCGGCGCACAGGCCAAGGCGGTATCCACTGACGGTGTCTCTCCGATGGAACCTGCTGCGGGAAAAGGGGACACGCCCGCATCGCCGGCGAACTGACGGAGGCCGCCCATGCTCTCGAAATTCTTCCTCGAACGACCGGTCTTCGCATGGGTCATCGCCATCATCATCATGGCTGCCGGCCTGCTCGCCATCCACAACCTGCCCGTCTCCCAGTACCCCCCCATCGCCCCGCCGTCCATCGCCATCGAGGCCTTCTACCCCGGTGCATCCGCAGAGACTGTGGAAAACAGCGTGACCCAGATCATCGAATCGAAGATGACCGGCTTCGACAACCTTCTGTACATGTCCGCCACCAGCGATTCGGCAGGCGGGTCTCGCATCGAGCTCACCTTCGAGGCAGGGACCGACCCCGACCTTGCCTGGTCGCAGGTTCAGAACAAGCTCCAGCTCGCCGTGGCGAGCCTGCCCGAGGTGGTCAGGACCCGCGGGGTCACGGTGAGCAAGTCCACCCGGAACTTCCTCATGATCATAGGCCTCATCTCGGAAGACGGCAGCATGGACAGGCACGACCTCCAGGACTATGCAAAGGCCAACATTGAGAAGATCCTGGCGCGGGTGCCGGGCGTGGGCGAAGTGGGTATATTCGGCAGCGGGTATGCCATGCGCATCTGGGTCAACCCCAGCAGGCTCGCCGACTACCAGCTGACCATCGACGACGTCATAACGGCTCTCAGGGCCTATAACGTGGAGGTCTCGGCCGGGCAGCTCGGCGGTGCGCCCGCTGTGGAGGGCCAGCTCCTGAACGCGTCCATCGTGGTCCAGAACATGCTCAAGACACCGGACGAGTTCGCAGCCGTGCCCATCCGAACCTACCCGGACGGATCTGTGGTGCGGGTGCGCGACATCGGCCGGACCGAGCTGGGGACGGAGGCATACGACATCGAGGGGTCCTTCAACGGCAAGGCAGCGGGAGGCCTGTCCATCCGTCAGGCAGCGGGTGCCAACGCCCTGGACACGGCCGATGCGGTCAAGGCCAAGATGGAGGAGCTGAGCAGGTTTTTCCCCCCGGGGCTCAAGGTGGTCTACCCCTACGACACGACCCCCTTCATCAGGGTGGCCATCAACGAGGTGATAAAGACCCTCATCGAGGCCATCGTGCTCGTCTTCCTGGTCATGTGGCTTTTCCTGGGTAACATGCGGGCTACCCTGATCCCCACCATCGCGGTGCCCGTGGTCCTCCTGGGGACGTTTGCCATGCTCGGGTTCTTCGGATTTTCCATCAACATGCTCACCATGTTCGCCATGGTGCTCGCCATTGGTCTCCTGGTGGACGATGCCATCGTGGTCGTGGAGAACGTGGAGCGGATCATGAGCGAGGAAGGTCTGCCGCCCAAGGAGGCTACGGCCAAGTCCATGGAGCAGATCACCAGTGCGCTCATCGGCATAGGGCTCGTGCTCTCGGCGGTGTTCGGGCCCATGGCGTTCTTCCCCGGGTCCACGGGTGTCATCTACCGCCAGTTCTCCGTGACCATCATCGCGTCCATGCTGCTCTCCGTGGTGGTGGCCCTGATCCTTACGCCGGTGCTCTGCGCCGGGCTCCTCAAGCCGGTGAAGGCAGGACACGAGCCCGCGGAAAACGCGGTCTTTTTCCTGCGGCCGTTCTTCCTGTGGTTCGACCGCCTGTTCTTCGGCGTCAGGGAGAGGTACATGGGTCTCGTGGGCCATTCCCTTGCCCGCAAGGCTCGATACCTCGTCGTCTTCGTGGTGATCGTGGCAATGATGGGTTTCCTGTACCTGCGCATGCCCACCGCCTACCTGCCGGACGAGGACCAGGGCATGCTGCTCTCCCAGATCATCATGCCCAAGGGCGCCACCATGGAGCAGACCCTCCGGGTGGGCAGGCAGATCGAGCGGTACTTCAAGGAAAAGGAAAAGGATGCTGTGGAATCCTGCATGGTCGTCTCCGGCATAGGCTTCTCAGGGAGGGCGCAGAGCAACGGCATGGTGTTCATCAAGCTCAGGGACTGGGAACTTCGCGACCGTCCGGAGCTGAAGGCCAAGGCCATCGCGGAAAGAGCCACCAGGGCGCTTTCCAGCATCAGGAGCGCCATGGTGTTCGTGTTCCCTCCCCCTGCGGTCGTGGAACTCGGCGTTGCCAAGGGCTTCGACTTTCAGCTCCTGGACCGGGGCGGTCTCGGCCATGCGGCCCTCATGGACGCCCGAAACCAGCTCCTGGGCGTGGTGGCACAGGATTCGAGGGTGAAATCCCTGAGGCCGAACGGCATGGAAGATGTCCCTGAATACCGGGTGGATGTCGACTGGGATAAGGCAGGCGCCCTAGGCCTGCCCATCACCGCGGTCCACCGGACCATATCGGCCTCCTTCGGCAGCTCCTATGTCAACGACTTCGTCAAGGGAGGCGATGTCAAGCGTGTGTACATCCAGGCGGACGCACCGTATCGCATGCAGCCGAAGGACCTCGAGAACCTCTATGTCCGCAATGCAGCGGGGACCATGGTTCCCTTTTCCTCCTTTGCCTCGGGCCGCTGGACGTACGGGTCGCCCCGACTCGAACGCTTCAACGGGTTCCCCTCCATGAACCTCTGGGGAGAACCTGCGGCCGGGAGGAGTTCGGGCGAGGCCATGCAGGCCATGGAAGAGGCAGTGGAGAAGCTGCCCAAGGGCGTGGGGTTCGACTGGACCGGTCTTTCCTACCAGGAGAAGATGTCCAGTTCCCAGGCGCCGCTGTTGTACGCGTTCTCGGTCTTCGTCATATTCCTGTGCCTGGCGGCGCTCTACGAGAGCTGGACCGTTCCCATCTCCATCCTGCTGGTGCTGCCGCTGGGGGTGATCGGCGGCATCATCGCCACGAGCATGCGCGACCTCGCCAACGACGTGTACTTCCAGATAGGGCTCCTCACCACGCTCGGTCTGGCCACCAAGAACGCCATCCTCATCGTCCAGTTCGCCAAGGCCGGCCTGGAGAGGGGCATGGGGCTCGTGGAAGCCACCATCGAAGGGGCGAAGCTGAGGTTCCGCCCCATCATCATGACCTCGCTTGCCTTCGGGTTCGGGGTGCTTCCCCTGGCATTGACCACCGGCGCGGGGGCAGGGGCCCAGAACGCCATCGGCACGGGCGTGCTGGGTGGCATGGTGTCCGCCACGGTCCTGGTGGTCATCTTTGCGCCGCTGTTCTATGTGGTCATCGAGCAGGTCTTCGGGAGGAAGAGAGGGCACGCGCCGTCAGGGTCGGATGGTCCCAGGCCGTGATCCATGAACCCTTCATCGCTGGACTGCCCGCCATCGCCACCGGATTCGGGGCGGTTCCCACAGGAACCAGCCCCGTCGGATGAGCAAGGAGTATCGTTGCCATGAAGAGATACCAGAAGATTATCATTGTCATGGGCGCCTCGGTCATCATCCTCATGCTCATGTTCCCCCCCTTTCACGTGATATTCACGCCCGGCATCGAGATAAACATGGGCTATGCCTTCATCCTCAACCCGCCGAAATTCTGGGGCCAGGTGGAGAGCGTCGTGAACCTTGGCCGTCTCATGGTTCAGGTAGGGTGGACTGCGCTTTTGTTTACCGTTGTATACCTCATGGTGCATTCTTATAAGAAACGATAGCCGGTGCTCCTGACCCTCTGGGGTGGGAAGGGTCCGCTATGGAGCGTATCTGTTTCTTCGTACGAAGATCCAGGAACGGTTCAGGCGCGATGACTAGTTTCTCCCATAGATGTGCGGCCGCTTGAACCGGAAGAAGCCGTCCTTTTCCTCGCGCGCGATGGTGTCCGCCTCGTCGTCGAAGTACTGCTCCCTGAGCTCGCCGAGCTTCTCTTCGAGCCGGGCCCCGTCGTACTGCTGCACCGCGGCCTCGCGGTCCTGCATGTACTGCAGGCCCGCCTCCCAGCGCAGCTCGTTGTCCGCATCGCGCCTGGCCATGGATTCGACCTGCTTCTCGGTGAACCCCATCTCCCTGCGGATCCTGTTGATCTCCTGCTGCCGGTCCTGCGGGTTCATCTGCTTCAGCTCATCCTGGACGGAGTCGATGCTGAAGAACACCTTTGACAGCAGCGGGCCCTGATCAAGGATAAACCCCTCCGGCGTGCCCTGGTATGTCTCGCGCAGGGCCTCCCGGTACACCTCGATCTTCTCGTCCATGGTCGTGTCATGGGATTCGTTCAGGACGGCCAGCGTATCCTGCATCTTTGCACGCCGCGCCTCCGTTGCCAGCTCTTCTCCTGTCCATATCTGCCGAGCATCCTCGCCGAAGAGCTCGAACCTCTTTTTCTGAAGGACGGCGAGCCTCTCGGTTTCGCTCATCCGGGAGAGCGCTGCCTTGTTGTCCTCGATCCACTGCTTGTACTGGTCGATCTTGTCCAGGGTGGCCATGATGGCATCGACATGCCCGGGGAAAGCCCGCTTGAGTATGCCGTAAAAGAGCTCCCTGCCCTTGTCAGGGCGGGATCCCATGATGGAGTTCCACAGGTCGTACAGGCTCGCCTGGGTGGCCTTGCTCGAGATCGTCCTGCCATAGTACCTCTGCAGCTCCCTGACGAACTGGTCGCTGAAGGGGTCCTGTGTCCCGGGGGGTGTCAAGGCCGACTTCCGGCCCTGGTTGAAGGCGTTGTGTACCTGTTCGGGAACAGGTTCCTGCATGATGAAGATTGCAATCACGGCGATGAGTGCCGCGATCCCCACGGCTGCTCCTGCAAATCGTGTTGCCCTGCTCATGCTCGTCCCCGATGCACTGTTTTTATATCAAGTATCCACGCGCAGTACAGGGAAAGATTGTCTCCTGCATGCATGGACAGTATGCGCACATGGTCGTCCGTACGGTGGACTGGTGTGAGGTCCACGAAAAGGGTCGCGGAGGCTTTGTGAAATCCCCCGTGACCCTTGTTGCGCTAGAGCTTCGGCTGGAGCTTTGCCCAGATCAGGTTCGCGAGCTTCAGGGAGCCCGAGTCGCTGGGGTGCACTCCGTCGTAGATGATGTCCGAGCTGGTGATGTACGCCCGCGGGTCGATGAACACCCGGTAGTTGGGTGCTGCCGTGGCGTTCGCCACCGCCAGGGCGAGCTTGGCATCACCGTAGGCCACCGCCTGGTTCAGCTTGGTGGTGCCGATGAGGCCGTTCTTCAGGTTGTAGTACCCCTGGAAGATGATGTTGTCCACGCCGTCCCTGCCCATCTGATTCAGGAGGTTCACCACGTCCACGTAGCAGTCGTCGATGAGGTTCTTGCAGGTGGAAGACAGCCCGGACTCCCACCAGTCCACCTTGCAGTTGTACGGATCGAACAGGGTGGCAGGGATCAGGATGTCGTTGCCGGCCGCATCCATGAAGATGGTGTTGATGTTCGGGTCATCGGCCCTGGCGTCGTCATACTGGTCTGCGATGTGGCTGACCATGGAGCCCGACAGGGCATACCGGCGGAAGGTCTCGCCCGACCAGCTGTGGAGGTTGTCCTGGATCTTGCCGGACAGGGCGAAGATGGAGTCGCCCAGGTTCACCACGTCGTTACGGGATGCATTGGTGATGATGGGAACGCTGATGAGCGAACAGCCGGTTGCCACCAGAAGAGCGACAAGAACCACGATACCTGATTTCAAGTTCTTCATTGAGATTCCCCCTTGCAGTCATTTGAATTTTCAAGCACATCGTTCAAAACACTTCCCTTGGATCCTGAACAAGAACCACCTTTCCCGTCGTGTCTCCCCCTTTCGTCGCGTGGATTCGATCGGTAGCCCTGCCTTGATGAGGCGCCGGCAACCCTTTATGAATATCTATTGAATCCATTGGAAACTGTCAATGGGAAGGATTGCTCACAGGCTGTAGGAGTAGAGGAAGCGGCACGATCGGGCAGGGGGTGGGCGAGCTCTTTCCTCCCATGCACCGAGAGAGTGGGGGGATTGAGGAACCCCTTGAAATATCAGCCGTTGACAACTACTAAGAGTGCAGGTCAGGAGTTGAACGACGAGCCCTGACGATCTTTTTTAAGGATCAAAAGGAGCGGAAATGGATGTAAACAGGTTCACCCAGAAGTCGCAGGAGGCCCTCAGCAGCGCCCAGAACACGGCGGTGCGCTTCGGCCACCCCGAGATCGACGTGGAGCACCTGCTGCTCGCCCTCATTGAACAGCCAGACGGTCTCGTGCCGAGACTGTTCGCGAAGATGGACGTGCCGGTCCCGAGCTTTGCAGCAGAACTCGTCAAGGAGCTCGAGCGCAGGCCCAGGGTGTCGGGCCCGGGTGCCGAGCCCGGCAAGGTAACGGTGACCCAGCGGCTCAGCAGGGTGCTCGTGAAGGCCAAGGACGAGGCCGCCCGTCTCAAGGACGAGTACGTGTCCGTGGAGCACCTGCTCTTTGCCATGATGGAAGAGGGCAAGTCGTCAGCAGCAGCCAGGATCCTCTCCCAGTTCAAGATCACCAGGGAGCGGCTGCTCCAGGCGCTCACCGCCATCCGGGGCAACCAGCGGGTCACGAGCGACAACCCGGAGACGGCCTACGAGGCCCTGGAGAAGTACGGCATCGACCTCGTGGCCCAGGCGCAGCTCGGCAAGCTCGACCCGGTCATCGGCCGCGACGACGAGATCCGGCGCGTGGTGCGCATCCTGTCGCGCAAGACCAAGAACAACCCGGTGCTCATCGGCGAACCCGGCGTGGGCAAGACCGCCATCGTGGAGGGGCTGGCCCAGCGCATCGTGCGGGGCGACGTGCCCGAGGGGCTCAAGGACAAGACGGTGTTCGCCCTGGACATGGGCTCGCTCGTGGCGGGCGCCAAGTACCGGGGCGAGTTCGAAGAAAGGCTCAAGGCAGTGCTGAACGA
>JAKPQL010000007.1 GCA_029547045.1 Deltaproteobacteria bacterium
ACCACCGGGATGCCGGCGTCCTTGAAGTGGCCGATCCTGCGGGCGTTGTACTCGATCACCACGATGGGGACCTGGATGGACTGGAGCACCTCCGAGACATAGGTGCCCGTACGTCCGCCCCCGGAGATGATCACATGCCCGCTCAGGCCTGCGCGCGGCAGGTTGATGGTCTGCAGGCGTTCGGTCTTGAACCAGCGTTTGCGCAACGCATACAGGGGGGTCGTAAAGCCGGAGACCAAGGGCGTCAGCACCATGGTGATGACCGTGGTCGTCAGCATCAGGGCATAGAGGTCGTTGCCGATGGAACCCGTCTTGAGGCCCACGCGGGCCAGCACGAAGGCGAACTCGCCGATCTGGAAGAGGCCTAAGCCCACGGCCAAGGGGATGACATTGGCATACCCGAACAGGCGCACCACGCCGGCGAAGATCAGCCCCTTGCCAAAAAGCAGCAGCACAACCAGGAGCAGGATGGTGCGGATGTTGTGCACGAGGAAGGCCGGGTCCAGGAGCAGCCCGACCGAGACAAAGAACAGAAGGCCGAAGATGTCGCGCAGGGGGATGATGTCGCTCAAGGCCTGATAGCTGTAATCGGATTCGCTCAGGACCATGCCGGCAACGAAGGCCCCGAAGGCGAACGAGAGCCCGAAGAGGTAGGTGCCGTACCCCACACCCAGGCCCGTGGCGGTAACGGTCAGCAGGAAGAGCTCGCGCGAGTTCCAGCGAGCGACCCAGGAGAGGATCCTGGGGATGACGCGGTTGCCGATGATGACCATGACGATCAGGAAGCCCATGGCCTTCAGCACGGCCATGGTGAGCAGATGCAGCCCGGCCTCGGGATGGCTGATCTCGGGCAGGATGATCATGAGCGGGATCACGGCCAGGTCCTGGACGATCAGCATGCCGATCATGACGCGGCTGGAAAGCGTGCCCATCAATCCCCGGTTCATCAGGGTCTTCAGGATCACCATGGTGCTGGACAGAGACATCACCGCCCCCATCCACAGGGCGGAGTTCGCGTCCCAGCCGAGCCAGGAACCGAGGATGAAGCCGTAGGCGATGGTCAGGGACATCTGGATGGGTGTGCCGATCAGGGCCACGCCGCGCACCGGCCTGAGCTCCTTCAATGAGACCTCCAGGCCGATGCCGAAGAGCAGGAGCGCCACGCCGATT
>JAKPQL010000008.1 GCA_029547045.1 Deltaproteobacteria bacterium
CCCACCGGCTCGACGTGCTATGCCATGTCCGTAGGGGGGCCTGTTATAGACCCCCGCATGGACGCCTTCGTCATCGCTCCCATGGCCCCCTTCAAGTTCGCCACCCGGCCCCTGGTGGTACCCAGCACCTCCCGCATACAGCTGGAGCTCTCCCGACCCAAGCCCTGCCTGTGCGTCATCGACGGGCAGCACGAGCACCCCCTGGAAGGTGACGAGCCGACAGAGTTCTCCAGGGCCGAGGCCAGGAGCCGCTTCGTACGCTTCGAGCGAGACTTCTACGACCGCCTGCGGGAGAAGCTGGTCTGCTCCCCATGAGCAAGAGGAGGTCGGTATGGGGGATCGAAGGGGATGTCCTAGACATGATCAACGAGGCATCCCGGCAGTCCTTCCCCAACGAGTTCGTGGCCGCCCTCAGGGCGGAGGAGGGCATAATAACCGAGATACTCCTCTTCCCAGGCAGCATCTCCAACGAGCGCTCCGCGTCCATGCAGCTGCACATGCTGCCCATCGACTTCAGCGTGGTGGGGACGGTCCACTCCCACCCCGGACCGTCCAACCAGCCCTCGGACGAGGACCTGCACCTGTTCAGTAACTTCGGCAACACCCACATCATCACCTGCCTCCCCTACGATCGGCGAAGCTGGCAGTCCTACGACCGCGAGGGTGCGAGGATCACCCTGGAGATAGTGTAGGCTCCTTACAGTATCCGGCTTCCAGGGCCCACGTTCCCGCGGGCGGTGGCTCCCGGTCCGATTATGGAGTTCTCGAACACGATGGTGCCTGGATCGATCATGGCATTGATGCCGGTCTTGACATCGTCCCCCATGATCACACCCAGCTTCCTCCGGCCTGTGTCGATGAGCTGCCCCTTGAAGGTGACCTTGACGGGCCTGTCATCGAAGCGCAGATTGGCCACCTTGGTGCCCGCGCCCAGGTTGCACCTCTCCCCCAGGATGCTGTCGCCGACATAGTTGTGGTGGGGCACGTGGGTCCTGGACATGACGATGGAGTTCTTCACCTCCACCGACGCGCCCAC
>JAKPQL010000019.1 GCA_029547045.1 Deltaproteobacteria bacterium
TCGGCAAGGAGGCCTACATCTCGTACGGCGCCTGAGGGGTGCCGTACTACGTATCTGGTCAGATACGCGACTACGAGGAACTCATCGCACTGCACCCTGAAGATGCCATACACAAGCGGGGCATCAACCTGAAGACGCACCACGAGGCCGTTGCCATCGACCGGGAAGCCGGGACCGTGCGAGTCATGAACCTGGAGAACGGAACGGAGCTCGTGCAGGCCTATGATACCCTGATCCTGGCCACGGGCGCGCGGGCCGTCATGCCGGACATTCCGGGCATCACCCTCACCGGGGTGTTCCCCCTGAAGGAGTTCCAGGACGGCATCGACCTCAAGCTCTTCCTCCAGGACAGCAGGCCCCGCAAGGCCGTGATCATGGGCGGCGGGTTTATCGGGGTCGAGGTGGCCGAGGCCTTCAGCGCCGCTGGCCTTTCCGTGACCGTGGTGGAGGCCTCGCCCCGCATCATGGCCATCATGGACGAGGACATGGGCGTTCTGGTGGATGCCGTGTTGAGGCAGAACGGGGTTTCCGTGGTCGCCGGCAGGAGGGTGGTGGCTCTCAAGGGCGATACGCAGGTACGGGGTGTCAGGCTTGACGACGGGACCTCCCTGGAGGCCGACTGCGTCCTGGTGAGTATCGGGGTCATACCCAACAGCGGGATCGCGGCGCAGGCCGGCATTGCCCTGGGCGAGCGGGGCGCCGTCCTGGTGGACCGGTATCAGAGGACCTCCGACCCCCGCATCTTTGCCGCAGGTGACTGCTGCACCGTGTACCACCGCCTCCTGTGCAGGGACGTATTCATCCCCCTGGGCCTCACGGCAAACCGTCAGGGAAGGGTGTGCGGCGAGAACATCAGCGCACTGATCAGTGGGCGCAGACCCAGACCATTCCCGGGCGTGGTGGGGACGGCGGTCACGAAGGTCTTCGGGCTCGAGATCGCAAAGAGCGGGATCGGCCAAGCCGAGATCGACCGGTACGGCCTCATGCACATCGGTTCCACCAGGATAACGGCCAGGACCCTGCCTGGCTATTTCCCGGGCTCGTCGGAGCTCAGCGTGAAGCTCTTCTTCGAGGACGACTCCCGCATCGTCGTGGGCGGCCAGATCGTGGGCGGGCCCGGATCGGCCCTGCGGATCAACACCGTGGTGGCTGCGGCCACCATGGGCATGCGCCTCGATGAACTCTACACCCTCGACACAGCCTACGCCCCGCCCATCTCCCCGGTGTGGGACCCGCTGGTGGTGGCGGCCAGGAGCGGCATGAAGTAGCCGGACTGCATGTGCTCCCGGCACTCACTTGAACCTGCTGAAATCGACTCCCCTGAACCTGCCGCGCTCGTCGAACCAGGCGTCCTCGGTAAAGGGCGGTGGAGCGACCTTGCCAGCGTCCTTCCGTACCAGGCAGATGGCCTGAACCGGGCAGGTGCTGATGCACAGCCCGCACCCTATGCACTGCTCGGGTGTGACGCGGTAGACGTTGTCCTCCTCATCGATGGCGCTCACCTGGCAGCGTTCCTCCCTGCAGATGCCGCAGCCCATGCAGGTGTCCTGGTCGATGACGGCGTAGTAGGGCGAGTTCACCACGTCCCAGGCAGGAATGCCCAGCTCGTGAATGGACCGCAGCACCCCGCAGCAGCACGAACAGCAGTTGCAGATGAAGAACTGGCCGTTCTGCAGGTTGTTCGTCATGTGCACCAGGCCCGCTTCCTCGCACCTCTTCAGCAGTTCGTAGGCCTGTTCCTTGGTGATCACCCGCCCGACTGGCGACTTGTCGAACACCCCGGGGACCGGGGCCACGGCCAGGCAGACCTCGATAGGCTTCTCGCAGGGTGAGCCCATGATGCCCCGCTCCTTCTTGCAGATGCACTCGTTCACCATGAAGGCCTGGCTCTTCTCGATGAGCGCCGATACCTTCTCATAGGGCAGGGCCTCTTGCCCGGGTGTGAGGGTCTCCTCAATGGGGAGTACGTGCATGAGCTGGGGCTTGTTGGCGAAGAACTGCCTGCCGAAGACGGGCATGTAGACCTCGGCCAGTTCCGCCATCTCCCTGTCCATGCGGCCGAGCTGGAACTCGTAGATACCGAACACCCAGGGCAGCATCTTGAAGTACCAGGTCTCGCCGAACTGGATGGCGAAGAGCTGCCCGTGCTGGCCCATGCGGATGAGCCGTGCCAGGAGTCCTTCCAGGGGCCGCCCCGTGCGCTCGGCAACCTGCTCGGCGGTCTCGAAGGTGAGCCGCATGTCGCAGAAGAGCTCCGCCTCCTCGGGCTCGAAGATCTTCTTCAGCAGGGCGATCTCCTCTCCGGTTTCGGTCCTCGGGAACCCGTTGGGCAGGGTGTCCAGCACCTTGGCCAGCCGCTCGTAGACGTCAGCGGTATTCATTCTCTTGATCTCCTTTCTTTCCCTGTTTGCAAAGGCGATGTGACATGCCCCTTGATCTTCCCGAAGAAGGGACAGGACGGTTCCCCGGCGGGCCGGGATCGTTCCCCCGTGATGATGAGCGAGCCCGTGTCCATGAGGACCTGCGAGATCTCAGACTCGTTCATGGGTTCGATGACCGCGTTGTTGATGAGCACGGCCAGGCCGTGGGAGAATACCCACATCTTGGAAAGCACCTCCCTGCGCTGCTCCGTGGAGAGGCCTTCCATGATCTCTTCGTGCTCCAGGCGCTCCATGAGGGCATCGAAGACATAGCCGCGGAATTTCCTTGCCCTCTGGTCGTCGTCTTCCGTTCCCGGCTCCCTGAAGTACATCATCCGGAACAGGTTTCTCTCTTCCTGGGCGAACATGACATAGCCCACGCCCATGTCCAGGAATCCGAGGCCAGACCATTTCCTCGTCTGGTAGTACAGCAGGACGTCGCTGGCCTTCTTCGCAATGGAGTCCTCTATGTTCTTCATGGACTTCAGGGCCGAGTAGATGGGCATGGTGGAAGACCCCAGCTCGCGGGCGATGGACCGAGCGGTGCACTTGTCCCAGCCTTCCTTCCGGATGACCTGGAAGGCGGCGTTGACAATGTCTTCCGATGAAAATCTCTTTTCCGGCATTGCGGCACCCTTTTAAAACGCATGTTATATAACAAGCGTTATAATATCAAGCAAAAAACTCGCCCGTGTCCGCACCCCTTAAACACGGGTGCAATCACCTCAGGGCTGTGAGGATCTCCTTGATGTCGGGCAGCTCCGCGATGGGATATACCTTGACGAAGGTGGTGATGCCCTGCTCGTCGACGATGATGGTGGCCCGCTCGGAGATGCCGTCTCTGTCGCGGAAGATGCCGAGCTGTACAGCCAGGCCCCCGTGGGGCCAGAAGTCGGACAGCAGGCGCGTGTGCTCGATCTTCAGCTCTTTCGCCCAGGCTTTCTTGCAGGGTGAGCTGTCAACGCTCAGGCCAACGGCAACGGTGTTTGATTCCTCGAATGCAGGCCTGTTGTCCTCAAGAGACTGCATCTGTTGCGCGCAAACACTCGTCCAGGCGAGCGGGTGGAACGAGAGTACGACCTTCTTGCCGGCATGCGCCGAGAGGGTGAAATCCCTGCCGGTCTGATCCTTGAGGGTGAAGTCTGGCACCTTCTGTCCGGTCTTGATCATGGGTCAACCTCCTACAGGGTATGCACTCTTCCAGTAGTATGTCCCGGACCCCGGGAGCCAATGCCTACCCTCGAGAACAAGACCTCACATGACCGACATGATCTTGGTCAGCCGGGTGAGCAGGATGGGGTGGGTGAACATGCCCTGGATCTTGAGCTCGCCCGAGGCCAGCTGCTTGAGCACGTTGAGCCCCGCCTCGTCGAAGTAGTACGGCAGGCCGAACTTGATGTTTATGGCGTTCAGCGAGATGATCTTCTCCGAGCTCGAGTTGATGACGAGGTCCGGCTTGCCCACGATGCCGGGCTCGATCCTCACCCTGCCTCCGGCGAAGATCATGGTGATGGCCGCCTCGATGTCCGGGAGGTTCAGCCCGACCACGCCCCACATGTTCTGGAAGGTCTTCATCTTGTCAGGTTTCTGCTGGAGATTGGACGAGAGGAGGTCGGTGATGACATAGGAAAAGGGAACCTCTTCCGCACGGTTTTCCACAATGGTATCTGCCATGGTCTGTTCCTCCGGGGATGTCGTATCTGCAGGGCGGAGGAGGCCCGTGTGGGCCCCTCCGCCGGTTCATGCCTAGAGCACCTTCTTGTAGATCTCGAGGACCTCGGACGCATCGAGCACGAGCCTCGGGTTGTTCACGATGGCCCCGTCTCCCAGGCTGAGATCCGCGGCCTTGACGATGTCCTTCTCGCTCACCTTCATTTCGGAGAGCTTCTGGGGGTGGGAGATCCTCTTGGTGAAGGCCCGCATGGCCGCGATGCCTGCCTTGGCCGCCTCCATATCGTCCATGCCCTTCTCCCTGGCGCCCATGGCTTCGGCCACCATGGCATAGGCCTCGGGGCAGCTCTCCAGGTTGAACTCCATGCAGTCTGCCAGCAGGATGCCGTTGGCGATGCCGTGGGGCACATGGGCCACCGCGCCGATGGAGTGCGCAAGGGCGTGGACATTACCCACACCTGCGATGCTGAAGGCCCACCCGGCCATGGTGGCCGCAATCTGCACCTGTCCCCGGGCTACGAGGTCATCCCCCGTGTCCACACACACCGGCAGGTAGCGGGCCAGGAGCCGGATGGCATGGATCGCCATCCCGTCGGTGATGGGCTCGTGCGGGATTGCGTGGAGCGCTTCCACCGCGTGGGTCATGGCGTCCATGCCCGTTCCCGCGGTAAGGAGCTTGGGCAGCTTGGCCGTCATCTTGGGGTCGAGGATGCCGAGGCGGGGGATGTTGAAGTTCTCCACCATGAGCCGCTTCTGGCCCATCTCCTTGTC
Organism: Deltaproteobacteria bacterium; assembly: GCA_029547045.1. Taxonomy (GTDB): domain Bacteria; phylum Desulfobacterota; class Desulfomonilia; order UBA1062; family UBA1062; genus MWEI01. Next base: position 4,863 of record JAKPQL010000019.1, read on the forward strand.
CATGATGACCGCCGCATTCGTCACCTCGCTGCCCGTGCCGGCCGTGGTGGGGATCACCACGTGGGGAGTCTGGGGCCTCGACAGGAGCTGCACCCCGCTGAAATCACGGAGCGACCCGCCCTCGGTGAGCAGGATGCAGACACCCTTGGCCGTGTCGATGACGCTGCCGCCGCCTACGCTGATGACGATGTCCGCGCCGTTCTTTTTCGCAAAGGCTGCGCAGGCGTCCACCACCTCCACGCCGGTGTCCTGGGGGATGTCGCTGAACACGCCCACGCACTTGCTTCCCAGGGCCTTGAGGATGTGTTCCAGGAGGCCCGCCTTGATAATGCCCTCATCCGTGATCACCACAGCCTTGGTCCCGCCGATGGAGCTCATCTCGATCTCCACGTCCTTGGACGAGTCGATACCGAAGACGATCTTGGTGGGCCCGTAGTAATTGAATGACAGATCGGAATCGTATGTCATGCCTCTCTCCTTACATGGTTCCGCTGCAGGCCGCGCCCAACGTCCGCCTCTGGCAGGCGGACGTTGGGCGAGTCCGTTCGCTACGCCTCATCGGGCCACTGGGTGTCAACCCTGCCCAGGATGTCGATCACCTTGTTGACGACCTTGATGTTCCGCACCACGTAGGGGAGGTCGCCCTTCATCTTGAGCTTTCCCTGGAGCAGCGCCTTGGTGGCGTCGAGTTCCTTGAGGGCCACCTGCTTCCAGCGCGCATAGTCGCCGGTCATGACGAATTTGGCGGACTCGGCCTTGGCCTTGTCGCAGACCACGAACTCGCCCACGTCGCCGTGCCAGTAGTCCTGGAAGAGGTAGATCGTTTCCGGTACGCCCTTGCTCGGGTCGGGGTTCACGATGAGCGACACGCTGCCCTCCCAGTCCTTTGCCACGGTCTTGTACTCGGGGTCGGCGACGATGGCCGCCTTGTACGCATCCATCCACTCCTGGGTCATTGCCTTCACCTTTGCCATATGGGGACACCTCCTCGTAATAATGTGTGTTATGCGTAGAGCCTGTTCTTCAGGTCGTTGAGACCGAGCTCGGTCAGCTTCTCAGGCACCGGGTAGCCCCGCTCGTCGAGGCCCCTGATGGCATAGTATTCGGTGCGTAGGAGTTCCACGTCGGGCACCGACCCGGCCGCGCCGCCGTCCTCCAGGGCCGTGAGGAGCTTCTTGGGCAGGGCGTCGTCCTTCTTGGTGATGCCCAGCAGATTATTGATGCCCCGCTTGAGCGTCCAGTCTCGCATGCCAGTCTGCAGAAGCTCGTCCTTGGTGAGATTGAACCCGGTGATGGCGTTGAAGGCGTTCAGGATGGTCTCGGGCTTGAGGATGTCCACCAGGTAGTGGCAGATGGACAGGGAGTTGCCCAGGATGCCGTAGTTCTCCGAGTTGAACACGAGCATGGCCTTGCCCTCGCTCGTGGTGCCCTGGTAGTCGTCCTTCATGTCGAAGAGCTCCGGCCAGGACGCCATGCCCTGCTCGGTGGCGAGCACCGCGTGCTGGAGGTGGCAGGCGCCCCGGTTGGACATCATGTAGGCCAGCCCCATGCCGTGGAATCCCCGCGGGTCGTGCATGGGGGCCTCCAGGCCCTTCACGTGGACCACGAGGTCCTCGGCGCCCTTGCCGATCTTCCGGGCCGCCTTCAGGCTTCCCTCGGCCAGGATGTCGCCGAAGCCTTCCCGGTGGGCGATCTTCCTGATGAGCGGCATCACCGCCTCCATGTTGCCCCAGGTGAGGTCTAGGCCGTCGAGGTCGTCCTTCGTAAGGTCGCCCTTCTCGTAGAGCTCCATGGCCAGCGCGATGGCCGAGCCGCAGCTGATGGTGTCCATGCCGTAGCGGTTGCAGAGCTCGTTGGCCTTGATGACCGCGGCCAGGTCCGGGTTCATGAGCATGGTGCCGAAGGTGCCGCAGGTCTCGTATTCGGGTCCGGGACCCTCCTCGGTCTTGAACGGCCCGTCGTCCACCTTCACCACCCGCTTGCACGCCACCGGGCAGTTGGCGCAGGCATGTTCCTTGGTGAGGTACTTTTCCCGCATGGTGGGTCCGGAGAGGTTGCTCGAGAGCTCGAAGTCCTGGCCCACGGTCCAGTTCTTGATGGGCACGTCGCCATTGACCATGCCCAGGTCCATGTTGGCGTCCGAGCCCATGAGGTGCAGCCCGTCGGCCAGAGCCGATTCCTTCACCTCCGCGATGGCCGCCTTGAAGGCGGCTTTGTAGGCCTCCTCGTCGAACTTGTCCAGCTTAGCGGAGCCCCGCACCACGATGGCCTTGAGCCTCTTGGACCCCATGACCGCGCCCAGGCCGGTCCGGCCGCTGAAGTGTCCTTTGTCGTTGCCGATGGCCGCGATCTTCACGAGGTTCTCACCCGCCTGGCCGATGGCGAGGACCTTGAGCTTGGAGTCTTCCTGCCTGAGGATGTCCGTGGTTTCGTACACGTCCTTGCCCCACAGGGAAGAGGCGTCCAGCAGCTCCACCTTGCCTTCCACGATGGACAGGGTCACGGGTGACTTCGCGATCCCGTCCACCACGATGCCGTCGTAGCCCGCGCGCTTCAGCTCGGGGCCGAAGGTTCCGCCGCATGCCGACTCGCCCCAGATGCCCGTCTGGGGGGCCTTGGCACAGATGGAAAACCGCGAGGTGCCCGGGAATCCGCTGGCCACCATGGGGCCGGTCATGATCATGAGCGGGTTCTGCCCGGAGAGGGGGTCGGCATCCAGGGGGTATCGGTCGAAGAAGATCTTTGCAGCCAGCGAACTCCCGCCGAGGAAATCCCTGAGCACCGCCTCGTCCACTTTGAAATCGCTCCACGTTCCTTCCGAAAGATGCACCTGGAGAAACTTGCCCGCATAGCCTCTAGGCATACGCATACCCCCTCTTGCAGTGAGATTACAGTATAATAATAAAAGCCTGCTGCCGTACTGGCAATAGAAGGAAAAGCGAATCTGCTGTCCCAAGACATCGGAGGATATGATAGCAATTATTGCTACAAGAGAAGAACCAGTGTCGTCGATAAAGAAGATATAATCCAAAAAACAATATGATAGATGTTTCGAACCGCATTATTTACTGTTCAGCATATCGAAGTGAAGATCTCCCGCCTGTACAGGGGAGTACCGTGATGCTGATGCTTGCAGAGGCGTTGGGAAGATCGTTCGTGCCTTCCGTGCATCCTCACTGTCTCTCCACCCAGTGCACGGCATATCGCACGAGCTCGGCGGCATGCTTCAGGTTGAGCTTCTCCTTGATGCGCTCGCGGTAGGTGCTGATGGTGCTCACCGAGAGGTTCATCTCGTCGGCGATCTCGCCCGTGGACCTGCCCTGACCGATCATCCTCAGCACGGCGATCTCCCGGTCGGACAGGGTCTCCACGGGCGACTTGTCCAGGGTCTCCTGGCCGGATCGAACCCGGTTGAGGAGGTTGTCCATGATGTCCTGGCTGACGTATATATTGCCTGCCAGGATGTGCCGGATGGCCTTGACGATGGAACGGGAGGTCTCCTGCTTCATGATGTAGCCCTGGGCCCCTGCCTGGATGGAGCGCTCGGCGTAGAGAAGTTCGTCATGCATGGACAGGACCAGCATCTTCATGCCCTTGTGGTGAGTGCTGATCTCCTTGACCAGGTCCATGCCATTGCTCTTCTTCAGGGTGATGTCGATGATGGCCAGGTCCGGGTGCAGCCTCCGGATCAGCTCCCTTGCCGTGTCCACGTCTTCCGCCTCTCCGCAGACCGTTAGATCGTGCTCGTGGTTGATGAGCTCCTTGATGCCCAGTCGGAAGATTTCGTGGTCTTCCACGATGAGGATTCTCGTCTTGTCCGATGCGGTCATGGCTCAGTACCCGTGCCTCTCATCACGTCATCGTGCGTCTCGTGGATGAACGACAGGGTCACCGTCGTCCCGAGCGATGCGCTGCTTGCGATCTTGAGATCGGCGCCGATCATGGATGCGCGGAATCTCATGATTTTCAATCCCATACCCTGGGTGCCCTCATCAAGAGAGAATCCGTGGCCGTTGTCGCGGATGGTCAGGGTGACCAGCTGGTCCCGGTATGCCAGGTCGATGGTCACCTTGTCGGCACGACCGTGTTTGATGGCGTTGTATGCTGCCTCGTGCACGATGTAGTAGATGTGTGTGCACGTCGTGATGTCGTCAACCAGGATGGACCGGCCGTAGGTGAAGGTGCAGTCGATGCCGTAGACCTCCTTGATGTTGGATGCCATCTCCTGGATCAGGGACTCCAGGCCGTGATCCGCCAGGAACAGAGGGCACAGGCCGCGGGACAGTCTCCTGGTCTTGGCGATGGCCTCCTCGATGAGTGAGCGGATCTTCTCCACGTCGTCCGTGGACGGGATAATCTCCTCCTCGAGCTTTTTTTTGAGCAGTTCGCTCATCATCTCAATGCCGATGAGGTGAGGTCCCAGGTCGTCGTGGAGGTCCTGGCCGATCTTCTGGCGCTCTTTCTCGCCGATGAGGAGTATCTCCTTCTCCAGTGCCTTCTTCTCGGTCACGTCCTCGATGGTGGCTATCATGCACGATTCGTCCGCCAGCATGATCATCTCCGCCGAGATGGCCACCATGCGGATGTCCCCGGCCGGCGTCAGAAAGTCGGTCTCGAAGTTCCGGAGGCGCCCCTCTTCGATGAGTGTCTGCACCATCCTGTCATAGTCGGCGGGCGTCAGGAAGAGGTTCGCCTCGGTGACGGCCCTGCCCACTACCTGGAGGCGCGGCAACCCGGAGATCTTCACGAAGCTGTCGTTCACGTCCACGATGAGGCCGCCGGAGAGCTTGACGATGACGATGCCCACCGGGCTCGACCCGAAGGCCTTGGCGAAGATCTCCTCGGAGTTGCGCAGCGATACCGCCAGCACGTTCACGGACTGGCTGATGATGCCGATTTCGCCCTTTGTCAGCAGCGGGATGGGGTCCACCTGGAGGTTGCCCTTCTCCAGTTCCTCCAGGGTATCCACCGTCATTTTCAAACCTGACTGGATCCCTGCGTTGGACTCGTAGACCGTGACGAGGATGGCGGCAAGGGACAGCAGGAGGATGATGAACACGTGCACGGGAAAGCCGCTCAGGCTGAGCTCGCCAAGCCTGGTCAGGAACAGGAAGTGCCCCAGGGTGACGAGCGGGATGATGAGCACCGAGACCACGATGGCGGTAGTCCGGAACGAGACGCTGAACAGGGTGTAGGAATCACGGGGGAGCTGCACCCCCCTGATCCGGTCATCCATGAGGACCGGCGAGAGGAGGTGCTCGGTGGTGCAGTAGGAGATGATGCCGTTGATGGGGATGCACAGCAGCAGGATGAAGAAGATCGGGATGGTCTCGGAGAGCGTTATCCCTACCCACAACTGCATGATCAGATAGTTGCACAGCAGGCCGAGCACCCACCGCAGCGCGATGACGAAGCTCTCGGTGGTCGGATAGGACAGGAGCTTGAGCTTTATGGATGCAGGGTCTTCGGTTCCCTTGTCCAGCGCCTCCAGGATGCCGGAGAGTTTCCAGATGCGCACCGACATGCCGAAGAGTGTGGCGAGCGTTGCGGAGATGACAGCGGAAAGGATGAGGTAGAAGAGCTTGTCCCCGCTGTATCCGCCCGCGATGGTGCCGTAGTAGACGGCCAGCGGCACGACGATGAGGTTGATATAGAGCTCGAGGCGGACGGTGAGCCTGGCGATGAGTCTCCGGGGTGATATGCGGGGATTCACGGTGCACCCCGTTCCGCGCAGAGAGGAGGCGGACTGCACGACGATGGGGAGGAGCGCATCGCTTCAGAACTCGCAGGAGAAGTGGATGGCGTGGGGAGAATCGGGTCCTGTCTCTCGGCCGAGACTGATGTAGCCTCGCATGCCGATGACGGCCTCGTCCTGATGGACCAGGATGGGCTTCTCGCCCTCGTGGCTGATGTAGGTCCCGTTGGTGCTCTGGTCGATGAGCACGAACTTGCCGCGCTGGTACTCGATGCGGGCATGGGACCGGGAGGCGATGACGTCCTCCACCACGATGTCGTTCTGGGCGTGTCTCCCCAGGGTTACGACCGGGTTCCCCTTGTCCACGTAGATGTCCGTATCCCCGGTCTTCAGGTGGAGCCGGCTGAACAGGATCTGCAGGGTGATGTCCCTGGACAGCGCCATGGTCTGGTCGTTCTCGTCCCACACGATCTCGTGGATGGTGAACTCGCCGCCCTTTCCCTTGATGGTGGTCCTGGTGAGGCATTTCACGCTCACCTGGCACTCGGGTGCCAGCATGTCGATGGTCTGCTGGGTGGTGATGATCTGCCTGGGCTTTGCCAGGGAAACCATCCGGGAGGCTATGTTCACCGCATCGCCGAAGACGTCTCCCCCCTGCCGGATGACCGGTCCCATGTGGATGCCCACGCGGATATTCGGAGAGATCTGCTTTTTCGAGGGGACCTGGGGCATGGCGTCGATGGCCCTGTGCATCCCGATGGCCGCGGCGATGGCCTGTTCGGCGGTGTCGAAGGTGCACAGGACCTCGTCGCCGATGGTCTTGATGATGATTCCCTGGCAGCGGGCCACGACCTCGGACAGCACGGAGAGACAGGTGCTCACGAGCTGGTGGGCGCGCTCGTCCCCGAGCTTGTCGTACAGGGTCGTGCTGCCGGATATGTCGGCGAACAGGATCGCCAGGGCGGTGGTTTCCTCGGCCATGGTGTATCTGTAATGAGTTTTCGCCACGGGTGTCAAGGATGAGAGGTGTGATATGCGGCAGGAAGGGACAATAGCGGTTTATAAACAATGAAATACATGGTATTGTCGGTCCGGCATCGGATGGCATAGAAGATGCAAAATATTCTGTGAGGGAAGCCATGCAGTGAAAATACAAGGTGTTGGCAGCCCTCAGGCCTGCATACGCGTGGCATTTTTACAACAGGCATGGCCCGGTGCCCGGGTACCAGGCAGCACGGACGGAGGCGCAGTGATTTGATGAAAGAGATCGTCAAGGCATTTGCAGGGATCCTGGTCATGGCGACGATGCTTTCCACAGGTGCCGCCGGCACGGTGTACGGTCTCGGTGCAACCCCCGGGGATGCCGTGTCCGCCCCCGCCGTGGACCCCGATTTCAAGCCGCGCCTCGGAACGTACTTCTACAAGTTCGATTTCAACAACATGAGCCTCGGCACTGCCTCCATCACCATCAGCCGCGAGGGGGATCTCTACCGGGTGCAAGTCAATGCGCAGACGAACAGCACGGTGGACAGGATCTACAAGATCCGTTACCGGGGCGAGTCGCTCCTCGATACGGAACCCACCGTGGCGTCAATCAAGACAAAGACTACGCAGCAGGTGAAGTCCAAGGGGAAGGACATGACCATCCAGTTCCAGCCGGACGGCGTGATCAAGACGGTGGAGAAGAAATCCAAGGACGGTGAACCCGTCGAGTTCGATGTCCGCAAGATCCACCCGGACAAATTCACCGTGGACCCGTTCGCGGCCACCTACCTGGTGCGCGGTCTCGACTGGAGGGTGGGGTCGGAGCATGTCTTCGACGTGTACGGGGGGAAGAACCCTTATGAGCTGCGCCTGAAGTGCGCCAGGACCGAGACCATCGATCTGGGCGGCGTAAAGCGTACCACCTGGGTCATCGTGCCCACGGTGAAGAAGTTGGACGAAAACGGCCAGGTCGTGCCGCCGAAGAGCAAGCCCGCACAGACCAAGATCTACCTTTCCACGGACGAGCTGAAGGATGTCCTGAAGATCGAGGCGAGCCATACCCTGGGGTACTTCCGTGTCACCCTCGACCGGTTCGTGGCGGGGGAGAACCAGGTGCGGGAAACCGCCGGTACCCCCGAAGCCCCCCAGAACAGCAGCAACTGACCGGCCGGGACTGCTTCTTGAAAGACCGCTGAGGAGGGCCTGCCCCTCGGGACAGTCGACCCTGCCAAGCCCTCAGAAGGACCTGATCTCCCAGATGCCCTCGTCGTTCCTGATGAAGATCAGTTCGCTGGAGTAGTGATAGATGGGCCTCGTCTTGGGCATCCTGACCGTGTACTCGGCGTAGTTCGACCCCTTGACCGTGATCATGTTGATGTCCTCCAGGGACTTCAGGAGGTGGTCCCGCTGCTCAGGGGTGGTGGCGGAGAGCAGGATCCTGTGGATCTCGCGCATGTCCCTGTCGAAATAGGTCACCGCAGTGTCGATGTCGTCGCTGGCAAGGGCCTTGATCATGGCCTGCCAGTGGGCTTTCAGCCTGGAATCGAGCTCGCTCAGCTCCTGCTCGGACCACTTCTTGGTGGTCTCCCGGACAGAAACCTTGAGCGATATCACCTGGTCGATCTGATCCTTGGAAAAACCGGCCTGCTGCATCTCTTCCATGAGGAGGAGCTCCTCGTCCGTGAGCATGGACTTCCCGTGCGAAGCCATGGGCAGAAAGAGCATGGCGGCAGCCAGCACGATGGCGGTGTAGAGCCTCATCTCGTGGCCTCCAACAAGACAGTGTGCATTCCAGAGAGCATGGTGTTCTTCCTCAAGTAGTGTACAAAGCAACTATACCATAATATTGCACAAGTCACGGGTCTTTTTCAAGGGGGTTTCGCTATAGGTGATGTAACAGAACTTGTGTCAGGGAAGGAGAAGGGGGTACCACCGTGGTTGACCAGACCATTAAAGAAGGAGGTACCCCGTGGAACAACGATTTGTGATCAGGAGTTTGCCACAGGCGTATGAGGTAATCAAGGGGATGGATTTAAGTACTGGGTGGGACAGTGATTATCGGGAGTCAGCGAGGGGTGCTTTGA
>JAKPQL010000021.1 GCA_029547045.1 Deltaproteobacteria bacterium
TCAAAGCACCCCTCGCTGACTCCCGATAATCACTGTCCCACCCAGTACTTAAATCCATCCCCTTGATTACCTCATACGCCTGTGGCAAACTCCTGATCACAAATCGTTGTTCCACGGGGTACCTCCTTCTTTAATGGTCTGATCAACCACGGTGGTACCCCCTTCTCCTTCCCTGACACAAGTTCTGTTACATCACCCAAACGCCTCAGGTCTGTCTTCTTCTCCATGAATACTGTATACTGGATCTAACACGATAAGTCTATACAATTATGCACTTATTAGTAAATAGGTCCTCAATACATATGAGTTGTTATTGATTCCATGGAGTCACTATAACCGGTCATTTATTACCACTCTTAAGTCTGCCTGGGATGGAATAAAAAGCAGGGCCTGAGATCGACCCTGCTTTTGCCACCTCAAAGGCCAATTTATTAGCTCCTCATCTATTTCCTAAGTCCTGCTAGCCCAAGCAAGCCAGATCCTAACAGTAGCATCGTAGCTGGTTCAGGAACAGGGGCAGCATTAGCTTCATACTCAACTATCAAACCACCCCAACCACTCGTTAGAGGAACATCATTCCATTGACCTTCACCATGATAGAAATGAAGAACTTCTTCTGATATGAGCCACCAATCACCAGGAGGATCTATTATAGCGGCTCCACTGTACTCATTGTTTGGCTCACCAGATGCCCAATTTGCGAACAACCAAGCCTCTCCAGTTACCCACTGCCAATTGCCAGCTGGTTCAGGGCTACCAGCTGGTTGATAGCCACCAAGGAAATAGCCATTCAAGATAGATGCACCACCCAAACTGTTTATAATGAAATCGTTTTCATCCATTGATGTGATGGTTGCTAGATGCCCCATCATTCCCAAGTAAGAGGAACTTGATGCAAGAGTGTTAGCATCATCCCATGTAATTCCTGAAGGAAAGGCTAATGCCTCATAGTAGTGCCCATTTGCTTCCCATAGAACAGGTGTTGCTTGCCCAAGCTCTGACACACCCAAGATCATCAATACTGTTATCAATCCCACTACCAACTTCATCTTCACTCCCCTTTGGTATTGTTTAGAAGGACTCAGCAAGGCATAGATCTGAGATAAGATGTTCTTATGCTAAGATGCTTTGGTCCTCCTCAATGTATTGCCAAGATGAATATCTAGATGAACGGACACGAAAAATGCAATAAATATACCGAAATACAGGATTAATGATATCAATAAGTTGGCTAAATGATGTTTTAAATTAAGGGGATCCGATAGAATTAATATTCTGCCTTAATGGAAACATTTTACATTCCTGTAAGTCGCCTTATCTGAGAGTAGACATAAGAGGTCTTGTTGATCTGAATATCTCAAATGAAAATTCATACATGCCATGGAAAAAGATTCGTTCCAGGTGCATTTTAACGGACCAAATTTTAAAAAATGTGCTGCGTAGCACGCGAGGGTAGCCCCCCAAATAAAGGGAGGGGGGTCTTCCTAATAAAAACAGCAATGTCACAGCCATTTTGGGCGATAACAAAATACAAAGAAATTGATCCACAACAAAACTGGATTGCAGGGCATGATGATCAAGTAAAACTGGATTACTAATCCAGTGCGTCTTTAATTATTATTTACTAGAGCCGATATATAAGGTATATGTAACGCTATTGTAACACTTAGACAAAAGGAGGCTTGCCCATGGGAACGGTATACAAGAGGGGTAAAATCTGGTGGATCAAGTACCACAAGAATGGGCGGCAATACTTTGAATCATCAAAAAGTCACCTAAAGGGTGAGGCTGAGAAGTTCTTAAAACAACGTGAGGGCGACATAGCCAAGGGCAAGACTCCAGGTATCTATTACGAACGAGTAACATTCGATGAGTTGGTTAAAGACTTGCTTGCCGATTACAAGATAAACAATAAAAAGTCTGAATGGCGCGCCAAGATAAGCGTGGATCACCTGAAAGCATACTTCAATGGAATGAAAGCTGTGGATATCAACACAGCGCAAATCAGAGGGTATATTAACGTCCGCCTTGAGGAGAAAGCTAAGGCTGCAACCATCAACCGTGAACTGAGCGCACTTCGCCGTGCTTTCCATCTGACAATGCAGGGCGGCAAGATTGACCGAATCCCCCACTTCCCCATGTTGAAGGAACACAACGTCAGAGAGGGATTCTTCACCCATGATGAATTTCTGGCTCTCCGTGCCGCCCTGCCATGCCATCTTCACGGTCCCGTTACAATTGGTTATAGGTTCGGACTCCGCAAGGGAGAGCTCCTGAACCTCACTTGGGACAGGATCAATCTGAAAGAAGGGGTGATCAGGCTGGAAGGTAAGGATACCAAGTCCGGCAAGGGTCGCACCATCTATCTCGATGACGAGAGCAAAGCTATCCTCCAAGGCATATCAGACGCACGGAAGAAGCTGAAGAACATCACACCCCTTGTATTCCTGAATGATAGAGGCACAGGACCGCTCAAGGACTTCAGGGGTGCATGGGAGGCAGCTTGCACTGCGGCAGGCCTCCAGGGCCGCTTATTCCACGATCTGAGGCGCACCGCTGTCAGGAATATGGTACGAGCTGGGGTTTCGGAACATGTTGCCATGGGCATCTCAGGGCATCGTACCCGCTCGGTTTTTGATCGTTATGATATAGTTTCGGAAACCGATCTGAAGGCTGCCACCGAGAAGATTGTTACACATCATGAGGCCCTTGGAACCGAGAAGAAGGTCGTAACGGTTGATTTTTCCAAGAAAGGAAAAACTCGCAAAACTAGATGATCTGAATGCTTCTCATGGTGTGGGGAATATACTATCTTTAGTAAGTTCAAATCCCAACGCCTTACCTTGAGGAATAGGGATTTCAAAATTGGCTGACTCATTTATCTGAGATCTTTTAACGCCATTAACAAAAAATGCGGCATTCACCTCTCTCAATTTTATTTTTTTATCAAGTGTATCATTAGGATGAATGAATGGAATATATACTAACAGTTTGCGATACCCATAAAGCACGCTGAGATCTTGACCAATGGCCCCTGTGCCTGTTTTAGAGCTTACCTCCATTGTAACTTGGAGATTACCATCAGGCAATTGTGTCATTTCCATATTATCCAACGAAAATTGAATCACTCCTTCTTCTTTAGCATCTACCTTGAATATACGTGTCCAAGTTTCTCCCCTATTCCACGATATTGGTACTATGTCACCAGGATGATCCTTCCAATTGCCTGAGAAAACACATTCAATATTACCATCAATTCTTTGTATGATCCTGTCTTTCTGTTCAATATTTATTGTAACCTCATTGGCAGTAATACCTCCAGTCTGCCCATGAGAGGTTACTGTTACATTCTTTTCTGAAGGTGTTCCAGAAGGAAGCTTCTTTGAATCAACCGCCACATCTTGTTTCTTCGCCGGGGGTTTACTGGCTTTAGGTGTACCCTTGCTTACCTTTGATGACGTACTCTTGCTGGCATTTATAGTTCTTCTTACCTCCCTATTGTACTCCAGAATTCGATTTGATCTCTCGGTTTCTGTGAGGGTTTTATCATCTCTTAATGTCGTGCAATAAGCTGCATACATCATCTGTTCAAGATATATTTTCCCGGTGTCCGGTATCTTATTGAGTAAATCCTGAGTCGTAGTCTTCGTTGCTGTTCTCAGATCGGCTCCCTTCAGGGGGCCTAATTTTGCGACTTCAGCGCTTACTTTGACCTCCCAATCCTTTTTTAGTTGCTCTGGGAATTTCGGGCATTCAAGCGCATATACATTGCCAATAAATAACGCCAAGATAACTACAAGGTTTGTGACTACATATTTCATTTCTACCCCCCCTCTGCTAACTGCTATGACAAATTCAATCCAGACATTTCATGACCGTTACATATTCGTTACAATCAGCAATTATGCTGCATAATTGATTATTATGATCGTCATTATTATCTAGTATATTCAAAGTGGTGCGAGAGAAGGGACTCGAACCCCCACGGATCGCTCCACTGGATCCTAAGTCCAGCGCGTCTGCCAATTCCGCCACTCTCGCGTGGGCTTCATTCTATATGCATCGGAAACGGTTTGTCCAGATGGGTAGTGTTGAACGTACCGGGAAACGGTCTGGCGGAGACCCCTCAGGACCCTCTCAGGTCAATGATCTCCAGGCGGTGGTTCGCACCGGGATCCCTCTGGGAGGGACCCTCGGTGAGCAGCGCGAGATCTCCGGGAAGACCTTGGGCACGGACCCATGAGCGTATGTATCGGTTCCAGTCCCGCGGGACATCGGGCTCATAGACCGGCTGGATGCCGGAGCTGAAGACGAGCCGATGACAGGTTGCCTCGTTCGAGCTCACGGCCACGATCCAGACCGGGAGACGGAACCTGGCAAGGCTCCGCGCCGTATACCCGCCCGCAGTCGGTACGAAGACTGCCGCAGGGGTGGCGTGCCTGAGCGCCGCCTCCACGCTGAACACGAGCAGGTCGTTCAATCCGGTCGCGCGACCGTCCAGGACCTCCTTCAGCCGCTCCCTGAGCCGGTACCCCGGGCCATACGGCTCGGTGGCCTCCGCGATCCTGGCGAGCATGGCGCAGGCCTCCACGGGGTACCTGCCCATGGCCGACTCGCCGGAGAGCATGACGCAGTCCGTGCCGTCCAGGATGGCGTTTGCCACGTCCGTGGACTCGGCCCGGGTGGGTCTCCGGTTCTCAGTCATGGACTCGAGCATCTGGGTGGCCGTGATCACCGGCTTGCCGGCCATGGCCGCCTTGTGCATGAGGTATTTCTGGACCACGGCCATGCGCTCAATGGCGATCTCCACGCCCAGGTCCCCCCGGGCGATCATGATGCCGTCGGCGGCTTCCAGGATGGCATCGAGGTTGTCCAGGGCCCCGGACCGCTCGATCTTGGCGATGACCATGGGGTCATAGCCGATGGCCTGGGCGGCGCTGCGTGCCGCACGGATGTCTTCCGCCGTCACCGCGAAGGACTGGCACAGGGCGTCGATCCCCTGGGAGGCGGCGAACCGCACGCATTCGTGGTCCCGCTCGGTGAAGGCGCTGATGCCCAGGTCGATGCCCGGCAGGTTGAGGCCCTTGCGCGAGCGCAGCTCGCCTCCCACCTGCACCCTGCAGGCCACGTCGCTCCCGCTGACCCCGGAGACCTCGAGCTGGATGAGCCCGTCGTTCAGGAAGAGCGTGTCACCCCTCTTCACCGCCTTCGGCAGCCGGTCGAAGCTCACCGAAACCCGCGTGCCGTCACCCGTGATCTCTTCGGTGGTCAGCGTGAAGGGCTCGCCGGGCTTCAGTTCCACAGGCTCGTTCGCGATCTCGCCGATGCGCATCTTGGGCCCGGGCAGGTCGGCCATGACGGCGATGCGCCTGCCCGCGCGGTCCGCGGCCGTGCGCAGGTCCGCGATGACCCGGGCATGGCCTTTGAAGTCACCGTGGGAGAAATTGAGCCGGGCGATGTCCATGCCGGCCAGCACGAGCGCCTCCATGACCGCGGGGGTGCTCGACGCCGGCCCGATGGTGCAGACGATCTTGGTCTTGTGGTTTCTCAGCTGCATGGCAGCCTCAGCCAAGCCTCATCCGCTGTCACGCCCAGCAGATCAGACCCATGTCCACCGGGTAGATGAGGCTGGAGTGCGACGGCAGGACTCTCACGGAATAGCCGAACCTGCCCGTGGTCTCGCAGGTGATGCGGCTTTCGAAGAGGTGACTCCCCCTGCCGAGCTCCTTGATGTGATCCATCATCACGTCCTTGGCATTGGAGAGGTTGCCCGCGTCGTCGATGGTGCCGTAGTACGCACGCACGCTCACGTCCGAGGGGCTGATGGAGCCCAGCTTCACCTCTGCCCGGATGGTGATGTCGCTGTGCACCGCCACCTCCTCGCCGCCTTCGTGGCTGATCTCGGTCACCGCCACGTCGGCCCACTTGGCGGTCAGGGTGTCCTTCCACTTCACCACCTGGCGGACCGCCTTGAAGTTGTCGGAGGTGAGCGCCTTCATGTTGAGCGCCGCGGCCATGTAACACCGGTCGGTGTACTCCTCCACCATCCGGTTGGAGTTGAAGACGGGGCACAGGGTGCGCATGGACTTCTTCATCATGCCGATCCATCCCCGGGGCAGACCGTCGAGCCCCCGCTCGTAGAACAGCGGGATGATGTCCCTCTCCAGGAGGTCGTAGACGGCCTTGCTCTCCACCTGGTCCTGGTAGTCGTGGTTCTCGTACACCTCTCCGTTGCCGATGGACCAGCCCAGGTCGGGGCGGTAGCCCTCCACCCACCACCCGTCCTGCACCGAGAGGTTGAGGGCGCCGTTGGCCGTGGCCTTCATGCCCGAGGTGCCGCAGGCCTCCAGGGGGCGCCTGGGGTTGTTGAGCCACACGTCCACCCCCTCCACGAGGTAGCGCGTGATGTTCATGTTGTAGTCCTCCAGGAACACGATCTTGTCCCGGAACGGCTCCTCGCGGGCGATATGGATGATCCGCTGGATGATGGTCTTGCCCTCGTGGTCCCGGGGGTGAGCCTTGCCGGCCACGATGAGCTGCACCGGGAACTCCCGGTTGGAAAGGATGGCCTTGAGCCGCTCGATGTCCCGGAAGATGAGCAGGCCCCGCTTGTACGTGGCGAACCGGCGCGCGTACCCGATGGTCAGGGCGTCCGGGTGCAGGGTCTCCATGGCCCGCTGGAGGTCCTTGGGCTTTGCCCCCCGGGTGGAGAGCTGCTTCATGAGCCTCTTGCGGGCATAGGCCACGAGACGTTCCCTGCGGCGCTGATGGGTCGCCCACAGCTCGGCGTCGGGGATCTCGTCGATGCGCTCCCACACCTTCTGGTTGTCCGGGTCCTCCTTCCACTTGGGACCCAGGTACCGGTCGAAGAGCTCGGCCATCTCGTCCGAAATCCACGACGGGATGTGGATGCCGTTGGTGATCGACGAGATGGGCACGTCCTCGTTCTTCACGTGGGGCCAGATGTCCTTCCACATGTCCCGGGACACCTCGCCGTGGAGCTTGCTCACGCCGTTGCGGAACGCCGAGTTCTTGATGGCGAACACCGTTGCGCCGAACCCCTCCTTGTCGTCCAGGGGGTTCTTCCTGCCGAGCGCGACGAAGTCCTGCCACGGGATCCCCATCTCGTCCACGTAGGGCCTGATGTACTTTTCCATGAGCCCGATGTCGAACACGTCGTTGCCCGCGGGCACCGGCGTGTGGGTGGTGAAGACCAGGGAGGCGCGAACCAGCTCCCGGGCGGTCTTGAAGTCGAGGCCGTGGCGCTTCATGAGGTTGCGGATGCGCTCCAGGCCGACCAGGAAGCTGTGGCCCTCGTTCATGTGGTACACCATGGGGTCGATGCCCAGGGCGTCCAGCGCCCGCATGCCCCCGATGCCCAGCATGATCTCCTGCCTGAGCCGGTCCTCGTTGTTGCCTGCATAGAGCCCGCCGGTGATGCCCCGCTCGTCAGGGTGGTTCTCCTCGATATTCGAGTCCAGGAGGTAGAGCGGCACGCGGCCCACCTGGCACCGCCAGATCTGGGCCCAGCACTCCCGATCGCCGAGCTTCACCGAGATCTTGATGGGTTTGCCGCTCTTGTTCTGCTCCAGCATGAGCGTCATGTGGTAGAAGTCGTTGTTCGGAGACTCCTCCTGCTGCCAGCCGTCCCAGCTCAGGTACTGGGTGAAGTAGCCGTGCTTGTACAGGAGCCCCACGCCGGTCAACGGCAGCCTCAGGTCGCTGGCGCTCTTCAGGTGGTCGCCGGCCAGGATGCCCAGGCCGCCCGAGTAGATGGGGAGGCTCTCGGTGATGCCGAACTCCATGGAGAAGTAGGCGATGGTGAAGTCGATGGGCTGCGCCAGGAGGAAGGAATAGACACCCTTCTCCTTGATGTAGTCCTCGAACTCCTCTTGGGTCTTCTTCATCTGGGACAGGAAGCCCTCGTCCTCCATGAGGTCCATGATGCGTCCCTGCGAGACGCGGGAGAGCATGTCCACCGGGTTGTGGCCGGTCTCCTCCCAGAGGTCCCGGTCCATGTGCTGGAAGAGCCGCAGGCCCTTGTGGTTCCAGCAGTACCAGACGTTGTATGCCAGCTGGAGGATCGGGTTGAGCGTTTCCGGCAGGGTGGGAATCACCCTAAAGGATCTGATCTTCATGAAAACCCCTTTCGTTCATGTGCATGCTCGGCCGGTGCGCCCCACTCGGGCCCGCACCGTCGTGCCGGGAGAAGATTCCAGGACAGCCCCTGGGAGCTCCATCGGCACTCTGAGAGAAAAAATGTACAGTACACATAATAAAGAGTAATGAATTCCCGCACACAGGCACGGGAACCTGTCCGTCAGGGCCCCCGTGCCCGTGGAAAACCGGCTCTCCGGAAAGAACGCCTACCCCTTCCCCACCGGGGGGTTCTTCAGCGCCTTCTGCGCCTTGGCCGCGGCCTCGGACTGGGGATGGTCGTGGATGAGCTGCTGGAGGATCAGCTCACCCGTCTCTCTGTCGTTCATCATGAAGAAGGCCATGCCCTCCTTGTAGAGCGCCTCGGGCACCTTCTTGCTGTCCTTGAACTTCTTCACCACGGTGTCGTAGCTGAGGATCGCGTCATCGAAGCGGCCCAGGGCATAGAGCGATTCACCCATGTGGAAATACACCTCCGGCGCCAGTGCCGGGTCGGGATTCTGGGCGAGGTAGCCCTTGAAGTCCTGCAGTGCCTCCGCGTGGCGTCCGGACTTGAACTTCTCCATGCCACTCTCGTAGAGCGGTTTCTGGGAAGCAGAGGCCGGCGCCCCCTTGGCGCCGATGAGCTCCTTGATGGCCAGGACATCCTTCTCCAGCAGGGATATCCTGGTCTCACCGCCTCCCGCCGGGGTGAGGCCGGCAGAGGCGGAGAGCTGGTCGATGGAACCCTGCAGGGAGAACATCTGGTTCTGCAGCTCGGAATACCTGTTCTGCAGGTCACCCTGCTGCTTCATGGTCTGGTCCATGGCCTTTTCCCTCTCCGCGAGCCTGTTCTCGGTCACGGCCAGCCTCGACTGAAGGGTGTCCACCTGGAACCTGAGGGAATCGAGGTCCTTCTGGGTGGCGCACCCGGACAGAAACACGACCACGAGGGGAATGATGATCCGTCTCATGTCCGGCTACCCTTCGGTGATGACGAAGTGGGCCCTTCTGTTCTTGGCCCAGGCAGCCTCGTTGGCCTCCGGGTCCAGGGGCTTCTCCTCGCCGTAGCTGATGGTGGACAGGCGCTGGGCATTCACGCCCAGGAACACCAGGTACTCCTGCGCCGCCTTGGCACGCCGCTCCCCGAGGGCGAGGTTGTACTCGGCCGTGCCCCGTTCGTCGCAGTGGCCTTCGATGAGCACCTTCATACCCGGATGCGCGTTCAGGAACCTGGCCTTTTCCGCCAGCACCTTCTTGGCCTCGGCGGTGAGGCTGAAGCTGTCGTACTCGAACATGATGTCAGCATCCTGGAAGTCCTGCCTGGCCTGGTCGAGGCGAACGGCCCCCTGCCCGGAGGCTCCCCCGTACGGTTCCATCTGCATGGCGGGCTGCTCGGGGGTCATGGCAGGCGATTCCTGCTGGGGCTGGGCCTGCGGCTGGGGCCCGCCTGCGCCTACGGGCTCCAGGGCCTGCTTCGGGCACCCCGCCAGGAACAGGGCCACGCCCAGCATGATCACGGCAGACGCAATGTCGTTCTTCCTTCCCATATCCTTCTCCTCTCCCTTGAGTAGATGTGTGTACTCTAATCCAACCCTGCGCCAGGTCAAGCACGAATACCGTCCGGAGCGTCACCTGATGACGGGCGACCACGCGGGCTCGGAATAGCCCCCGCCTGTGGTGATGGCCACGCTCGACGAGCCCGTCAGGTCCATCACGTTGATGTTCCCGTCGGAGGAGGCATACGCGATGAGCCTCCCGTCCGGCGAGAACGACGGTGTCTCGTCGCCCCTTCCCGAGCCCTTCAGGACCCTGAACTGTGAACCGTCCGGCCTCACCAGGGCTATGGCATACCTGCCTCCCTCGGTCAGGTAAGAGAACGCCACCAGGTCTCCCCGGGGCGAGAAGGCCGGCTCGGTGTTGTACTTGCCCTCGAAGGTGAGCCTCTGGACGTTCCTGGAGGCGAGGTCCAGCAGGAAGATCTGGGGGTTCCCCGCCCGGGACGAGCAGAAGGCCAGGCTCTTCCCGTCGGGGGAGAACGCGGGCGAGGTGTCCGTGGCCCAGCTGTTGGTGAGCCGTGTCCTGCCGGTTCCATCGGCGTTCACCAGGTGGATTTCCGGATTCCCGTCGGCGGACGAGGTGAAGGCGATCCTGCTCCCGGAGGGGTCGAAGGCGGGCGAGGTGTTCAGCCCCCGGGCGCCCGAGACGAGCCTGAGCTGGTAGGTGAGCGTATCGAAGACGTACAGGTCCGGGTTGTTCCGGTAGTAGGACACCAGGGCGATCTTCCTGCCGTCCGGCGACCAGGCCGGGTTCAG
Organism: Deltaproteobacteria bacterium; assembly: GCA_029547045.1. Taxonomy (GTDB): domain Bacteria; phylum Desulfobacterota; class Desulfomonilia; order UBA1062; family UBA1062; genus MWEI01. The sequence continues at coordinate 10,452 of JAKPQL010000021.1, forward strand.
CACCAGGGAGCCCCCGCCGCGTATGGTGGTGGCGCCCGTGCCGTCGCACCACATCACGTGGAGCTGCTTGGCCCCGTTCACCTTCTTGATGCAGGCGATCTTGGATGAGAACAGCGGCCCGAGCCCGAACTTCTCCTTGAGCAGGTGGTCCATGAAGGCGTGGACCGCCAGGTACATGGTCTGCTCGCCGCTCGTGTACGTGGTGCTCTCCACCAGGATACCTGTGGCGACCTCCACCATCTGGACCCTGAAGATGCCCCGGGGACCCTGCCGCGAGATTGTGGCCGTCACCACATAGTCGGCGCCGATGAGCGCCCAGTCCTTGAGCGTTCCTGGCTGGATCTCGCCCGTGGGACCGGGATTGATGTAGCTCTGCGGAGAGATGACGTCGAAGAGCCAGGTGATGGCGAAGTCCCGGGCGCAGACCGTCCACACCGAAGCGGCCATGTCCGGGGGCCCGGCGTACGATGGCATGGCCACCTTCATCTTCCGGAACTCTCCGGCCTCCACGTCGATGTGGATCTGCTGGGTATGGGCAATGGAGGGAACCACGCCCATGAGCATGCACACACAGAGTATCGCTCTCCGCATCATTTCGCTCCTTTCGGCGGCATGAACGAGATGGTGACCTCGACCCAATCCTCACCCGCGATGAGCGCCAGCGGCGGCACCGGGAAGCGGGTGACCTTCCCCAGGGCCGCCAGGATGGAACGGTCGAAGGGCACGTTGCCCGAGGACACGAGGAGCTTCTTCTGGAGAAGCTCCCCGGCCCTTCCCACCCGGAGCAGATAGGTGGTCTTGAGGCCGTGGTCCATGGTCTCTATCTCCGGGGGCGTCCTCCACAGGGACTCCACCATGCCCCTGACGCGGGTCTTCCAGATGAGTATCTCCGAAGACACCCCTGCTCCGGCCGGCCCCTGGGAGGCTCCGGCGGCATCCCTTGCCTGCCCCCTGATGAGGTCCGCCGCATCGGGCATGTCCTGCGTCATGCCCGGTGACTCGGGCCTGATGTCCGCAGGCGAGAACTCAGGGACCTGGTCCCTGCCCTCCCTCTCCTTCCTGACCTCCCCGAAAGTGGCGGCCTTCTGGCTCCGGGTGAAGACATACTTCTTCACCCGGCCTGTGGAGACCCCTGCGGGCTGACCCGCCCGCGCCGAAGGCGGGCCGGCCACTATGGAGACCTCATAGACCGACGTGGGGTCGAGCTTCCTGCCGGTCACGTGGATCTCCACCATGGCGAGGATGAACGCCATATGGCAGACAAAAGAGACGATCAGGACATTGCGCAGCCTGGTCATCCCGTCTCTTACCGGCTCATCGGCGGCTGGGTCACCAGGCCGATCTTGGTGAGCCCCGTGGATCTGATGAGCGACATGACCTGCACCACGTACCCGTAGGGGATGCGCTTGTCGGCCTGGAGGTAGACCGCATCGACGTTGCGCTCCTGTTTGACCTGCCCCAGGATCAGCCCCAGCCGCTCGATCTCCACCCTGGAGCCGTTGATGTCGATGGCCCGGTCCTGGCCGATGGTGATGATCAGGTCCTGGCTCTCTCCCAGGGCCCGTGCTTCCGCCTCGGGCAGTTCCACCTTCATGCCCTCCTTCATCATGGGCGCCGATACCATGAAGATGATGAGGAGCACGAGCATGACGTCCACGAACGGGGTCACGTTGATCTCGGCCATGAGCGAACGGGGCTTATTTGTCTGCATTGATCATCCCCCTGCGCAGGGCGTTGACGAAGTCCACCTGGAACTGCTCCATCTGGCCGGAGGTCACCATGACCAGGCTGGTGAAGTAGTTGTAGAACAGGACCGCGGGAATGGCCACGAACAGCCCCGCCGCGGTGGCGATGAGCGCCTCGGATATGCCCGGCGCCACGGTGGCGAGGTTGGCCGAGCCCACCAGCGCGATGTTCCTGAACGAGTCCATGATGCCCCAGACCGTGCCGAACAGGCCGATGAAGGGGCTCGCATTGCTGATGCTCGCGAGGAACCCGAGCCCGTGGGAGAGGTGCATGGTCTGCCTGGCCCGTGCATTGGCTAGCCTGGCGTCGATGTTCACCAGCATGGCCTGGCTCATGGCACCCCCCTTTCCGGTGAGCCTGGCCGCCTCGTCCATGCCCTCCTCGAACAAGTGGACCACCGGGCATTCGCCTGCCTTTTCCACCGCCTCCTTGAGCCTGGTCATGCTCATCGCCCTGGCCGCAGCCTCCAGGATCGGCCATGCCCGGGAGCGGGCCCGGGAGAGCATGGTCCATTTCTGGATGATGATGCCCCAGGAGAAGATGGAGAAGATGAACAGCACGAGCATCACCAGCTTGACCACGGGGTCGGCGTCCACGATCATGGCTCCGATGTTTCCCCTGAAGTTGGCGCTTGCTGCATATGCGGTAGACGCGAGTCCGGGCATTCAGAACCTCCTTTTTAACGATACGTTCGTCTGTCGTTCACGGTGGGCCCCTATCCTACCTCACCTTGCCCGGGTCCTTGGGCAGGGTGATGACGAAGGTCGTGCCCCCGGGGTTGGACACGAAGGTGATGTTCCCAGAGTGCATCTTGACGATCCGGTACGAGATGGAGAGGCCCAGCCCTATCCCCTTGGGCTTGGTGGTGAAGAAGGGATCGAAGATCCTGCCCTTCACGTGGTCCGGGATGCCCTTGCCCGTATCCGAGATCTGGATCTCCATGCGCTCGCCCCGCTCGGTGAGGTGGATCTCCAGCCTGCCGCCGAACTCCATGGCCTGGATGGCGTTGATGAGCACGTTCATGAGGACCTGCTGGATCATGTGCGGGTCGGCCTTGCTCACCACCTTGCGCGGGGGATGGAACTCGATGATCTGCACGTGGTTCTCCCGGGCCGTGTCCCTGACCATGTACACCGCGTTCTCCACGATCTTGGAGAGCTCGCAGGGGATGATGGAGAGCTCCCCGGGCCTGGCGAAGTCGAAGAACCCCATGAGCAGCTTGTTTAGGCGGTCGATCTCGATGATGATACGGGACACGTAGTCCCTGCGGTGATCTCCCGGATCCAGCTCCGCGTTCAGGGCCTGGGCGGTGGTCTTTATGCCCGCCAGGGGGTTGCGGATCTCGTGGGCGATACCCGAGGTGAGCTCGCCCACGCTGGCGAGCTTGTCCATCTTGAGGATCTCGTTCTGGAGCTGGTGGATCTCGGTGATGTCGGACAGGAATACCACGCTGTGTCCGTCCGCCAGTGGGTGCCTGCTCAGGCGTATGGTCAGCCGCTCGCTGCCCCTGGTACGCACCATGGTCTCCTTCCTGGATGAGTCACGGTCCATGAGGCCGTCCACGTTGATCTCCTTCAGGCTCGACTCGTCCACCCCCAGGTACTCCAGTGCGGCCCTGTTGGCAAAGACCACCGCGCCGTCTTCATCAGCCAGCATGACGCCCGTGGGCAGCATGGCGAGGATCTCCCTGAGGACCTCCATATCCATGGTCCCGTTATATAGCCAATGCATGGGAAAACATCCAGCAGATTTTCATAATTACATGACACTTTTTTCCATATTTTTCTGTTCATTTAATATCATGAAATATTGAGATAAAATTATACTATGCAGGTATAACTTCATGTTGACTTTACGACGGCATTCATCTATATGGCATAAAGTGACATTTTGTGTCAACCTATTGGGGGCAAGCGGTGCTGAAGGGGCATTACGTTAACACCATCAACGAGAAGGGGAGGTTGAGCATCCCGTCCAAGTTCAGGGAAGTCCTGAGCGAATGGGGCGCCTCCGTCCTCGTCGTGACCAAGAGCATCGACCCCTGCCTGTGGGTCTTCGCCCCGGACGACTGGGAAAAGATGGAAAACCTGGCCAGGGGCCTTTCCATGGTGAAGAAGGAAGATATCGTGTTCAAGCGCCACGTCGTGGGCTCGGCCGAGGAATGCCCCATCGATGCGCAGGGCAGGATCCTCGTCCCGTCGAGTCTGCGTGAATATGCGGGCCTGAGAAAGAAGTGCCTGCTGGTCGGTCTCATCGATCGCATGGAGATCTGGGACCATGACACGTATACCAAGAACATGGAGGAGGCGCTCGTAGACTCCGAGAAGTTGCGCGAGGGGCTTGCCAAGATCGGCGTGTAGGGCCATGGAGCATGTCCCCGTACTTCTCAAGGAGGTCCTGACGGTGATGCAGCCGAAAGACGGCGGACGATACTTCGATGGCACCCTCGGTGACGGGGGGCATGCCACGGCCGTCCTCGAGGCGTGCGCCCCCTCGGGCGAGCTCGCCGGATGCGACCTCGACCGCGATGCCGTGGAGCGGGTCTCCCGAGCCATGGCACCACTGGGCAACCGCGCCCACCTCTTCACCGCCAACTACTCGGACATTGACCGCATCTGCGCCGGTCTCGGCTGGGACCGGCTCGACGGGGTGCTGGTGGACCTCGGCATGTCATCCATCGAACTCGACGACAAGGCCCGGGGCTTCTCCTTCCTCGCAGACGGACCGCTGGACATGCGCTACGACCGTGGGCAGGCCCTGCGTGCGTACGACGTGGTGAACACCTACGGCATTGAGGAGCTTGCGGGGATCATCCGCGCCTACGGCGAGGAGCGCTTCGCCCGCAGGATCGCCCGGCGCATCGTGGAATCGCGACCCGTGGAAGGAACCGCCGGCCTCGCCGAGATCGTGGCGCGGGCCATCCCAAGGAAGTTCTGGCCCGAGAGGATCCACCCGGCCACCCGCACCTTTCAGGCCATCCGCATGGAGGTGAACGCGGAGCTCGACAACCTGCAGGCATTCCTGCCCAAGGCCGCCTCCCTCCTGGCAGAGGGCGGTGTGCTGGCGGTCATCTCCTTCCATTCGCTGGAGGACCGTATCGTGAAACGCTTCTTCGCAGGCCCATCGGCCGCCCTCCTATACCGCCGCGGGCTTCCTGTGCAGCGGGAAGCCCCGGCGGAGCATTTCCAGCGGATCACGAAGAAACCGATCGTGGCATCCGAGGAGGAGATCAGGTCGAACCCGCGCGCCCGGAGCGCGCGTCTGCGCGCCGCCCGGAGGCTCGCATGAGGAGGTTCGATCCCGCACGGATGCTCTCCACCGGCATGATCCTGCTCATGGTCCTGACCGTCTGGGCCATGTTCCACGTCTGGACACGGCACATGGTCACGGAGCTGGGGTACGCGCTCTGTGAGGAGCAGGCCCTCAAGGAGCAGCTCGCGAGCGAGAACAAGGCCCTGCGTATCGAGATCTCCACGCTGAAGAGCTCGAAGCGGCTCGAGCTCATCGCCCAGGAGCAACTGGGGCTGCGTGCGGCCAAACCTGAACAGGTCGTGTACCTATGGCTGGACGAATAAGGCTCATCCAGTACGTCCTGCTGGGCATGCTCGGCGTCGTCTCGGCACGGGCCTTCGAGTTCCAGATCATGAACCCCGGCGAGATCATCGACAGGGCGCACAAGCGGTTCGATCATGCCGTGGAGCTGAGCCCCCACCGCGGCACCATCTTCGACCGCAGCGGAGAGCCGCTGGCCATAAGCCTCGAGGTGAAGTCCATCGCCGCCAATCCCAGGATCATCGAGAACCGCCATCAGGTGGCAAGGCAGCTCGCCAATGCCCTGAACCTCGAGAGACGCTCGGTGGAGAAGAAGCTCGGGGAGAAGCGGTATTTCGTGTGGATCAAGCGCCATGTCACGCCCGACGAGGCGGCACGGGTGAAGGCCCTCAAGATACCCGGCATCGGGTTCTATGACGAGGCCAAGCGGTTCTATCCCGAGAGCGAATCACTGGCGAACCTCATAGGCTTCGTGGGCATCGACGGCAAGGGCCTCGAGGGCCTGGAGCTCCAGTACGACCCGCTCCTCAAGGGCAAGGAGCGCAAGGTAGGGGTGCACCGGGACGGCATGGGCAGGACCATCTACGCCCGGGGGCTGCAGCCGGATACCGTCAACGACGGCAGCACGCTCTGGCTCACCATCGACCGGCGCGTCCAGTACATCGCATTCCAGGAACTCAAGAACGCCGTGACGAACAACAGGGCCGAGTCCGGCTTCGTCATCATCACGAACCCATCCACCGGCGAGATCCTCGCCATGGCGTCGTACCCCAGCTTCGACCCCAATAAGGGCAGCTACCGGCACCTGGCGGGACACACCAACATGGCCATCACCCATCCCTTCGAGCCGGGTTCCGTGATCAAGCCCCTGTGGGTGGCCTGGGGCCTGGAAAAGAAGGCGTTCACCATGTCCCGGAGCATCTTCTGCGAGAACGGCTCCTACACCTTCCACCGGGTGACCATCCACGACCACGAGAAGTACGGCTGGCTCCCGGTGACCGACATCATCAAGTACAGCAGCAACATCGGCATCGCCAAACTCATGGAGCCGGTGAGGCCCGGCGAGATGCACGCCTGCCTGTCCGCCTTCAACCTCCTGGAGCCCACGGGCATCGACTTCCCCGGAGAGCCTGCTGGCCTGACCAGGTCTCCCGGCTCCTGGACCAGCGTGGACAAGGCCGCCATATCCTTCGGCCAGGGCCTCGCAGTCACCGGCATCCAGTTCATCACGGCCTTCAACGCCATGGTCAACGGCGGCATGGTCATGAAGCCCTATCTCGTGCGCCGCATCACGGACGCGAAGAACGCCTCTGTGGACGAGACCAGACCAACCATCCTGCGCAGGGTTCTGTCCAAGGAGACCTCCGACCAGATCGTGGCGGTCATGAAGACGGTCACCGTGAAGGGGGGAACCGGCGAGGCGGCATCCCTGCCCTCCTTCCAGATCTTCGGCAAGACCGGAACCGCCCAGAAGATCGACCACCTCACCGGGACGTACGCGGAAGGGGACTACATCTCCTCCTTCGCCGGGGGGGTCATCGACGCCACGGGCACCACCAGAATGACCATGCTCGTGTGCCTCAACGAACCCCGCACCTACTACTATGCCAGCATTGTCGCTTGCCCTTTGTTCAAACAAATTGTATCCCAGTGCGCGACCATCATGGAACTGAGCCCGAACATCACGATCGCCAGGAGGGAGGAGGTCCAATGACGGCATCCTCCCTGGCACGCCTCATCCCCGGCGCCGCCCTGAGGGGGCCCGACAGGACCCTGCATTGTCTGGCCGCAGACTCGCAGCGCATCAGGCAGGGCGATGCCTTCATCGCACTGAAAGGGAGCGTTGCGGACGGTCATGCCTACATCCCGGACGCCCTGCGCAGGGGGGCGTCCATCCTCATCTGCAATGCAGGACACGGCATGGAAAGGGTCGACGCGACGGTCCTTGCCGTTCCGGACACCCGGGCCGCACTGCCCGTGATCCTGAACGCCATGTTCCCCAAGGCCCGGGAAGTGGACATGGCGGGGATCACCGGGACCAACGGGAAGACCACCACCACTTACCTCGCCGAGTCCATCCTGGCAAAGGCAGGCGTGTCCTGCGGGGTCATCGGCACCATCAACACCCGCTACGCAGGCATCCAGACCGCCTCGTCGCTCACCACCCCCGGGCCGGTGGACCTCTTCGAGCTGCTCCACGCCATGCGCGCGAACGGCGCCCGGGCCTGCATCATGGAGGTGAGCTCCCACGCCCTGGACCAGGACCGCGTGGCGGGCCTCACCTTCCGGTACGGCCTGTTCACGAACCTCAGCCAGGACCACCTGGACTACCACCGGGACATGGAGACCTACTTCCAGGCCAAGCGGAGGCTCTACACACACTATCTCAGCGGGAAGGCCATCCTGAACACGGACGACGTCTACGGGATGCGCCTCTTCAGGGAGATCCCGGACGCCCTGACCTACGGGCTCGGCCCCTGGGCAGCCATCCACCCCGTCCGCACGGACAACGCTCCCTCGGGCCTCACCATGCGCATCGCCACACCCTCAGGCGAGATCGAGCTCGCCAGCAGGCTCAAGGGCATGATGAACGCCTACAACATCCTGGCCGCCGTCGGGCTGGGACAGGCCATGGGCGTGGACAACGACCATATCCGGGCGGGCATCGAGGCACTGGCGGGCGTGCCCGGCAGGATGGAATCCGTGGACAACGCGCACGGCCTCACCATCATCGTGGACTACGCCCATACGCCGGACGCCCTGGACACGGTCCTGAAGAACGCCCGCGGCTTCACCAGGGGCAGGATCCTCGCCGTCTTCGGCTGCGGCGGAGACCGTGACCGGACCAAGCGGCCCATCATGGGGGCCATCGCCGCCGCAGGCGCCGACATCCCCGTCGTCACCTCGGACAATCCCCGCACCGAGGATCCGCTCGCAATCATCGACGAGATCCTGCAGGGCATCCCGGAACGGGGCCATGTCTTGGTGGAGCCGGACCGATCCCTGGCCATCTGCAGGGCCATCCGCCTCATGGGCCCCGACGACTGTCTCATCATCGCAGGCAAGGGGCACGAGGACTACCAGATCATCGGGACCACGAGGGTCCCCTTCGACGACCGGGTGTGCGTGCGGGAGTGCCTGAAGGAGGTGTACGGGCAATGAAGATCAGCGCGCGGGACGTGGCTTCCTTCACGGACGGGTACATCCTCTCCGGCGACGAGGACACGGTCTTCACCGGGGTGTCCACCGACTCCCGGAGCATCTCGGAAGGCGACCTCTTCGTGGCGCTGCGCGGGGACCGCTTCAACGGCCACGCATTCATCCCGACAGCCGTCTCCCGGGGGGCCACCGGGGTGGTGACCATGGAGGACGTCCCGCGCAACGGCACCGTGATCATCTCCGTGGAGGACACCCTGCAGGCGCTGGGCGACATCGCCCTGGGGGTGAGGAACCGGTACGACACGGCCATCGTGGGCGTCACCGGCTCCACGGGAAAGACCACGGTGAAGGAGTTCTGCGCCTCCATCCTGTCGCTCCAGGGCTCCTGCCTGAAGACCGAGAAGAACTACAACAACCTCATCGGGGTCCCCCTGGCCCTGCTCGCGCTGGGTCCAGAGTACGAATTCGCGGTCATCGAGATGGGCACGAACCGGTTCGGGGAGATCGACCGGCTCTCCTTCATCACCAGGCCCAGGGTGTCCATCATCACCAACATCAATCCCGTGCACCTGAACGGGCTGCGGAGCATATCGGGCATCATCAAGGAGAAGCAGGCCATCTTCCGGAACACGGCCAAGTTCGGCATGGCCGTGATCAACCCGTCGCTCGAACACATGGACAAGATCGAGGTCCCCTCGCACCTGCAGACCATCACCTACTCCCACAAGGACCCGGCGGACATCACACTCGTGTCCATCGAGCACCAGGGGCTCGACGGGAGCGACATCGAGGTGGACCTGGCGGGCAGGACGATGCGCACCCACGTGCCGCTCCCCGGCATGCACAACGTCGTCAACGCCCTGGGCGCATGCGCCTGCGCGGTGGCGCTGGGCATCGACCCGGAGATCATCGCCGCGGGCGTACGCCAGGCGAAGTTCCCGGGCATGCGGTCCGAAATCATCGTGTCCGAGCACATGACCATCATCAACGACTGCTACAACGCGAACCCCGCCTCCATGAGGGCGGCGCTCGCCATGCTGGCCGACGCGCCCCACACCCTCAAGGTGGCCGTGCTCGGCGACATGCTGGAGCTCGGCAAGGACAGCCGGTTCTGGCACGAGGAGCTGGGGAGGTGGGTGGGCGAGACGCGCATCGACCGGCTCATCTGCATCGGCGAGATGGCGCAGGCGGTCTGCGACGCCGCCGCGGCCTCAGGCCTCGACCCTGCAGCCATCCGAAGGGTTGAGAAGATGGACGAGATCCTCTACAACATGCAGGACCTCTTCGACAGGGACGCCATGGTGCTGGTGAAGGCGTCCAGGGCCCTCAAGCTCGACCAGGTGGTCAACCAGCTCAAGGCGGTGGCATAGGATGCTCTACCACCTCCTCTACCCCCTGCACACGGTCTTCATCGGCTTCAACGTCTTCAAGTACATCACCTTCCGGGCCATCTACGCCACCATCCTGGCCCTGCTCATCACGCTCATGCTGGGCCCCTGGTTCATCGAGAAGATGGCCAACCTGCGTCTGAAGGAGCGCATCAACGGCCACACCCCCGAGACCCACCGGGGCAAGTCGGGCACCCCCACCATGGGCGGGCTCCTCATCGTGGGGGCCATGGTCTTCTCCACCCTCCTGTGGGCCGACCTCTTCAACGTGTACGTGTGGCTGGGCCTCGCCGTGCTCGTGAGCTACGCGCTGCTGGGATTCATCGACGACTACGTCAAGACCGTGAAGGGCAACATGCGGGGCCTGCCCGGAAGGCTGCGGCTGCTCGTCGAGTTCGCCGTGGCCGCCGCCGTGGGCGTGGCGCTCACGAGCACGCCGGGGTTCGACGACAGCATCACGATCCCGTTCTTCAAACACATCCACCTCGACCTCGGGGTGTTCTACATCCCCTTCGTCATGGTGGTCATCGTGGGAACGGCGAATGCCGTGAATCTCACCGACGGGCTGGACGGGCTGGCCATCGGACCCTGCACCATCGCCGCGGCGACCTACATCCTGTTCGCCTATGTCACGGGCAACTTCAAGGCGGCGGGCTACCTCCAGGTCCAGTTCATCCCGGGCATCGGGGAGCTGAGCATCTTCCTCGGCGCCCTGGTGGGGGCCGGCATGGGGTTCCTCTGGTACAACTCGTACCCCGCCCAGGTGTTCATGGGGGACGTGGGCTCGCTCAGCCTCGGGGGCATCCTGGGCTGCGTGGCCGTGATGACCAAGCAGGAGATGCTCCTGCTCATCGTGGGCGGCATCTTCTTCATGGAGGTGATCTCGGTCATCCTCCAGGTCGGCTTCTTCAAGTTCACCAACGGCAAGCGGATCTTCAAGATGGCACCGATCCACCATCACTTTGAGCTGAAGGGGTGGCCGGAACCGAAGATCATCGTGCGGTTCTGGATCATATCCATATTCCTTGCAATGGTCGCGATCTCGACCTTGAAGCTGAGGTGAAGCCCATGCAGACAGCCACGGAAGCCATCGACTACCTGCAGGCGCTCCTGAGCGTGTATCAGGAGAACGAGGATCAGGTCCTCGCGTCGCTCATCGTGCAGATACAGCTGAGACTGGAGGGAATGAAGGCGTGCGCGTAGTGGTGTGGGGGACTGGGATCACGGGTGTGACCACCGCCCGCGTGATGGCGCTCAGGGGCCACGAGGTCCGGCTCGTGGACGAGAAGATGCCGGACAAGGCGCCGGACATGCCGGTCAGCCTCATCGGGGAGGCTGACCTGGAGTGGGCGGACCTCGTGATCCCGAGCCCCGGGGTCCCCCGCCATCACCCCCTGCTGGCAAAGGCACGGAAGGTGCTCTCAGAGATCGAGGTGGCCGCATCCATGCTCTCGGGCAAGCTCATCGCCGTGACGGGCACCAACGGCAAGACCACCACCACGACGCTGATCCACAGGATCCTGCAGGCATCCTCGCTGGACGCGGGCATCGGCGGGAACATCTCGCCGCCGCTCATCGCACTGGTCGACGCCGACCCCGCATACATAGCGGCGGAGATCAGCTCCTTCCAGCTGGAGTGGGTCGAGTCCTTCAGGCCGTTCATCGGCATCTGCATGAACATCACCCCGGACCACCTGGACCGGTATGCCGGCATGGAGGAGTACGTCTTCTACAAGCTCAGGCTCTTCGCGAACCAGACCCGTGACGACATCGCCATCGTCAACGACGACGACGAGTACCTCAAGGGCATACCCCTCGCTGCACGCCGGGCGGTCTTCTCCATGACGCACCCCACCGCGGGCGACGGCGCCTACATCAGGGATTCCCGCATCATCTTCACCGGGGCCGTGGCGGGTGTCGGCCCTGAAGTCCCTCCGGCCCGGTCCGTGGGGGGCGGCGTCATCGAGGACATGCTGGCAACGGCCCTCGCCGGGAGGTTCCTCGGCGTGGCGAACGAGGTGATGGAGGAGGTGTTCGGCAGCTTCAGGGTGATCCACCACCGGTTCGAGCTCGTGGACACCATCGACGGCGTGACCTTCATCGACGACTCCAAGGCCACCAACGTGGGCGCGCTTGACAAGGCGCTGGCCACCCTTTCGTCGCCGGTCATCCTCATCCTGGGCGGCAAGGACAAGGGGGGTGACTTCGGCGTGATCGCCCGGCGCTACAAGGGCGGCATCAGGAAGGCGTATCTCATCGGCGAGGCATCCGGGCGCATCGAGGGCGAGCTCTCGGGGATCGTGCCCACCGAGAGGGCGCCGGACATGCACGAGGCGGTGGTTCGGGCGTACAGGGGCGCTTCCCCGGGCGATGTGGTCCTGCTGAGCCCGGGGTGCGCGAGTTTCGACATGTACACGAGTTATGCACACAGGGGAGAGGTGTTCCGGGAATGCGTCCGTGGAATCTTGCAGAGCACGCGAGAGAGATAGACTTTGACGTCATCTTCTTTCTCGCCACCATGGCCCTGCTCGTGCTGGGCACGGTGATGATCTTCTCGTCGAGCTACTTCATCTCCAAGGAGCTCTACGGGAACGGCATCACCATGACCAGGAAGCACCTCTTCCATGTGATGATGGGCACCGCGGCCATGGCGGGGTTCATGAGCCTGGACTACCGGAGGCTCTCCGCCAGGGGCCTGGTCATGGCGGCGCTGATGGGAAGCGCCCTCGCCCTGGTGCTGTGCTTCGTGCCTTTCGTCAGCCACTCGGGCGGGGGGTCCCGGCGGTGGATCGGGTTCGGCCCCGCGACCTTCCAGGCCTCCGAGCTCGCCAAGATGGCGCTGATCCTCTTCATGGCCAACTACCTCTCCCGCAAGGCGCGCTTCATGGGCGACTTCACCCAGGGCCCCCTGCCTGTCCTGCTTGTCACGGCGCTGGTGTGCGTGCTCATCTTCATCGAGCCCGACTTCGGCACCGCCGCGGCCATCGGCATCTGGTCCGTCATGATGCTCTTCATTGCGGGCATGCGCGTCAAGCACCTTGCCATGCTGATCGCCGCGGTCCTCCCCCTGGGCATCGCCGCCATGGTGCTGGAGCCCTACCGGTTCGCCAGGCTCAAGGCCTTCATGAACCCCTGGGACGACATGCTGGGCATCGGCTACCAGATCATCCAGGCCATGGTGGGCTTCGCCAACGGCAGGGTCTTCGGGTCCGGCCTCGGCGAGGGCAGCCAGAAGCTCTTCTTCCTGCCTGCCCCCCACACGGACTTCATCATGGCAGTGGTGGGGGAGGAGCTCGGCTTTGCCGGGGTGCTCCTGGTGGCGGTGCTTTTCGGCGTCTGGATCTGGCGAGGCTTCTGCATCGCGCAGGCCACCAACGACTCCTTCGGACACCACCTGGTGCTGGCCTCGGTCTGCCTCATCGGGCTCCAGGCGGTGCTCAACATGGGCGTGGCCCTGTCCGTTCTGCCCACCACCGGCATCGCCCTGCCCTTCTTCAGCTACGGCGGTTCCCCCCTGCTCAGCACCATGTGCATCTGCGGGGTGATCCTCTCCGTGTCCAGGAGGGCCCGCATATGAAGGTGCTCGTCACCGCGGGAGGTACGGGCGGCCACATCATGCCGGCCGTGGCCATCGCCGAGGCCGTGCGGTCGCTCAGCCCCGGGGCGGAGATCCTGTTCGTGGGCACGGACAGGGGCATGGAGGAGCGCATTGCCCGGCTGAACGGCCTGGACTTCGTGGCGCTGCCGGCACTGGGCATCAAGGGCAAGTCAGCGTCACACCTCGCCCGGGCCCTGCTGGTCAACACCCGGGCCTTCGCCCGCGCCCTGGGCATCGTCAGGGGGTTCGCACCGGACTGGGTCATCGGCACGGGCGGGTACGTCACGGGCATGGTGGTGCTCGCGGGCAGGGTCCTGGGATGCACCTGCGCCATCCAGGAGCAGAACGCCGTGCCCGGCCTCACCAACCGGCTGCTCGGCCGCATCGTGCACCGGGTGTACCTCTCCTTCCCGGACACGACGGGCAGGTTCGATCCTTCCCGGGCACGCCTCACGGGCAACCCCCTGCGCAGGGCCCTGGTCCAGGCACGCCGGGACGCGAAGCCCGGGTACCTCCTCGTCCTGGGTGGCAGCCTGGGGGCGAGCAGCATCAACCGGGCCGCCGTGGGCGCGCTCAAGGTCCTCAGGGACAGGGGCATCGCTCCGGAAGTGGTCCACCAGTGCGGCAGCGTCGACTGCCAGTGGGTATCGGACGAATACCGCGGTTCGGGGATCCGGGCACAGGTGCATGCCTTCATCGACGACATGGCATCGGTCTATGCGGGGGCGGCGCTCGCTGTGTCACGGTGCGGGGGCATCACGCTGGCGGAGCTGTCCGCACTGGGGCTGCCCTCCATCATGATCCCCTTCCCCCACGCCTCCGACGACCACCAGAGCGCGAACGGCAGGTACGTGGCGGAGCGCGGGGGAGGCTGGCTCATCGCGGAACGAGAGCTCACGGCCGAGCGGCTCGCATCAGAGATACAGGCCAGGCTCACGGACACCCGGGGCCTGGAGACGGCATCGGAAAACATGCGCGGCATCGGCCTTGGCGCCGGGGCCCGGATCATCGCAGAGGAGATCGCAGGTGTTTAGGGGCATAACCAGGATCCATTTCGTGGGCATCGGGGGCATCGGCATGAGCGGCATCGCCGAGCTGCTTCTCAACCTCGGATTCACCGTGACCGGCTCCGACGTGTCCGACTCGGAGTCCGTACACCGGCTCCGCTCCCTGGGCGCAGTGATCCACATCGGCCACGCCCCGGAGAACATAGGGGACGCCCAGGTGCTGGTCTACTCGTCCGCAGTGGGTCTCGACAACCCCGAGTGCGTCGCGGCCAGGACCAGGACCCTGCCCGTGATCCCCCGGGCCGAGATGCTCGCCGAGCTCATGCGCATGAAGTTCTCCATTGCCATCGCCGGGACGCACGGCAAGACCACCACCACCTCCATGCTGGCCACGATCCTCGCCATGGCGGGCAAGGACCCCACCGCGGTCATCGGGGGAAGGCTGGACATGTTCGGCTCCAACGCCAGGCTCGGCGATGGTGAACTCCTGGTGGCCGAGGCTGACGAGAGTGACCGGTCGTTCCTCAAGCTGGCTCCCATCGTGGCCGTGGCCACCAACATCGAGGAGGAGCACATGGACTGCTACCGGGATATCGACGACATCCGCGACACCTACGTGCAGTTCCTCAACAAGGTCCCCTTCTTCGGCTTCGACATGGTCTGCCTGGACGACGCCAACATCCAGCACATCCTGCCCCGGCTGGAGCGGAAGGTCATCACCTACGGATCCCACACCCAGGCCATCTACAGATACACCGAGCCGGAGTTCTCCGGCCTCACTACGACGTTCACCGCGCACCGCAAAGGCCAGGTGCTCGGCGAGGTCACCCTCGGCGTGCCGGGAAAGCACAACTGCCTCAATGCCCTGGCCGCCATAGCCACCTCCCTGGAGCTCGGCATCGACTTCGACGTGATCAGGCAGGGGCTGGCCTCCTTCAAGGGGGTCCAGCGCCGGTGCCACGTGCGCGGCGAGAAAAAGGGCATCACCGTCATGGACGACTACGGCCACCACCCCACGGAGATCCGCATGACGCTGGCCGGCATCAAGAACGGCTTCCCCAAGCGCCGCATCATCGCGGTCTTCCAGCCGCACCGCTACACCAGGACCCGGGACCTGTTCGAGGGCTTCGTGAACTCGTTCTACGACGCCAGCAGGCTCTACATCACCGAGATCTACCCGGCCTCTGAGCAGCCCATCGAGGGGGTGAGCGGCCAAAGGCTCTTCGAGGAGATCAAGAACCACGGGTACCGGGACGCCTTCTACGTGCAGAACAAGGAGGACCTGCCGGACGTGCTCCTGAAAGGCATCAGGAAGGGAGACCTCGTCATCTTCCTGGGCGCCGGGGACGTGTGGCGCCAGGGGCTCAGGGTTCTGGAGAGGCTTGGATGAGGATGGCACGCATGGTCAGCGCACAGGACATCACCTCCATGCACTGCGGGGGGAGTGTCGCGTGCATCTTCGAGCCCGAGGGCCCAACCGAGCTTGCAGGGCTCCTGCATGAGCACCCGGACCTGCTCGTCCTGGGCGGGGGAACCAACACCATCTTCGGGGATGACGTCTTCACGCGGCCCGTGGTGCGCCTGGGCGCGGAGTTCGCCTTCGTCGAGGAGGCCCCGGGCGGCATCAGGGCGGGGGCAGCGACATCCATGAAGCGGCTGGTGTCGTACTGCATCCGCACCGGCCTCTCCGGCATCGAGTTCATGGCCGGCATACCGGGCACCCTGGGAGGGGCACTGTACATGAACGCCGGCACCGCGGACAACGGCATCATGGACGCCGTGATCGAGATCGAGCTCACCGACGCCTCGGGCAGCCGCACCCTGGCCAGGGACCGGATCGACTGCTCATACCGCAGCGGGGGAATCCCGGAAGGAAGCGTGATCACCGCTGCCAGGCTCTCCCTGCAGGGCGCCCGTTACGACGAGGTGCGCAGGAACGTGCTGGCCTTCCTTGCCAGACGCAAAGCCCAGCCCAGGGGCTTCAGCGCGGGCTCCGTGTTCCGGAACCCCCAGGGACACGCCGCCGGGAAGCTCATCGACCAGGCCGGGTTCAAGGGCAGGCGCATCGGAGGCGCAAAGGTCTCGGAGATCCACGCGAACTTCATCATCAACGACGGACATGCAAGCACAGCGGACGTCAGGGAGCTGATACGCCTCGTGAAACAGGGCGTGAAGGAGCGGTTCGGGATCGAGCTGACAGAGGAGGTGAGGATCGTTGGTCAGTGATTTCGGTGACTTGCGGGATCGTCTAAAGATCCCCTCCAAGAAGAGGACCATCTCCCAGATCAACACCATGCTCAGGCTCTTCATGTGGCTGTGCATCGGGATCTCGGGGGTGCTCATCACCGTCTGCGCCGCGGCCTACATCGCCAACTCCGCCGTGTTCGACGTGAAGCGCATCGAGATCAAGGGCATCGCCCACGTGAAGGCGGACGAGGTCCTCACCCTGCTGGACATCGAGGAGGGTGACAACATCCTGTCCTGGGACATGAACGAGGCGCGCAGGCGGCTGCAGGGACACCCATGGATACGGGACCTGAGCATCTCCCGGAACTTCGTCCCGGCGTCCATCGAGGTGAGCGTCACCGAGCACTCGCCCGCGGCCACCCTCTTCCTCAGGGACAGGCCGTACCTCATCTCGGAACAGGGGCAGGTGTTCGTTTCCTCGCCCGAGAAGTTCTACGGGCTCATGATCGATGCCCGGCAGTACGACCGCCGGGACATGCAGCAGGGGCTCGGCCAGGTGCTGGCCAATGCCGTCGCCTCGGCGCGGCTCGCCCAATCCAAGGGGCTTCCGGTGCAGGATGTCGTGATCGAGCCGGGCGGGCTCGTGGACATACGGCTGAAAAGCGGCATCACGCTTACCATCTTCGGCGGCATGACGCCGGTCATGGCGGAGCGGGCCATCAAAGTGATACGGACATTGCATCCTCCGGAAGGGACGGTTATGGATCTGAGGTGCGACGACAAGGTAGTTCTGCGGAACGGGAGCGTGCATGGCGGCGAGGGATAGGATCATTGTCGGGCTGGATATCGGGACCACCAAGATCTGCTGCCTCATCACCGAGATGGGCGAGGCGGGAGAGCTGGAGGTCATAGGGTTCGGGGTCTCCGAGTCCAAGGGGCTCAGGAGAGGGCTCGTGGTGAACATGGAGCAGACCGTGGAGGCCATCCGGAGCTGTGTTGAGGATGCCGAGCGCATGGCGGGAATCCGGGTGGACGAGGTGTACACCGGCATCGCCGGGGGCCACATCCAGGGCATCAGCACCAGCGCGGTTATCGCCGTCAAGGGCGACGAGGTCACGGAAATCGACCGCCGCCGGGTGGTGGACCAGGCCAAGGACTTCGCCAAGCCCGTGGGCGTGGAGATCATCCACGTGCTCCCCCAGGAGTTCACGGTTGACGACGTCACGGGCATCGTCAACCCCGTGGGCATGGCCGGCTCCAGGCTGGAGGCGAAGGTGCACATCGTCACCGGGTCGGTTTCCGCGGTGAGCAACATCACCAAGTGCGCCCAGAAGGCCGGCCTCGGCCTCCAGGACATCGTGCTCCAGCAGATCGCCTCGGCCGCGGCCATCCTGACCCCGGACGAGATGCAGCTGGGCGTGATCCTCATGGACATCGGGGGAGGCACCACGGACATCGCGGTCTTCAACGACGGGGCCATCCGGCACACCTCGGTGCTCTCTTTGGGCGGCGACAACATCACCAACGACATCGCCGTGGGCCTGCGATGCCCCATCGCCGAGGCGGAGCGCCTCAAGATCAAGTACGGCCACGCGACCTCCGCAAAGGTGTCGGCCGACGAGCAGATCGAGGTGCCGTCCATCGGCGGGGACACGGTGAACATGGTGCCCCGGAGGATATTGTCCGAGATCATCGAATCCAGGGTGGAAGAACTCTTCAAACTTGCATATAATGAGATCAGGAACACCGGATATTCGGAAATGATGTCGGCCGGGCTTGTGCTCACCGGCGGTGCAAGCTCGCTGGAGGGGGTTGCCGAGCTGGCAGAGGGCATCATGCACATGCCCGTGAGGGTGGGGCTTCCCCGGGGAGTGAAAGGTCTGGTGGAGCTGGTGAACAGCCCGGCCTTCGCCACCGCGGTGGGCCTGTGCGTGTACGAGGCGGAAAAACCGTCGTACGGCTTCAAACCGAAAGGTACCGGCGTCTTCGAGAGGATTCTGGAGAGAATGATCAGCTGGTTCAAGGAAGTCTTCTAACCGCAGGGGGGTGCGACTATGTACGAACTGGAAAAAGTAGAGAGCATGGGCGCTCAGATAAAGGTCATCGGCGTGGGCGGGTGCGGCTGCAATGCGGTGAACAACATGATCAACGCCAAGCTCAAGGGCGTTGAGTTCATCGCGTGCAACACCGACATCCAGACGCTGAAGTCCTCCCTGTCCACCGGCCGGCTCCAGATAGGGACCAAGCTCACCCGGGGCCTGGGTGCGGGCGGAAGCCCGGACATCGGCCGGAGCGCGGCCCTGGAGAGCGAGAAGGAGCTCAGGGCAGCCCTGGAAGGCACCGACATGGTCTTCATCACCGCGGGCATGGGCGGCGGCACCGGCACCGGGGCATCGCCCGTCGTGGCACAGGTGGCCAAGGACATGGGCATCCTCACCGTGGCGGTGGTGACCAAACCCTTCCCCTTCGAGGGCAAGCGGAAGATGAGCCAGGCCGAGACGGGCGAGAAGGAACTCGCCGAGAGCGTGGACGCCATCATCGTCATCCCCAACAACCGGCTGTTGAGCATGGCAGGGAAGAACGTGCCCCTGCTGGAGGCATTCAGGATGGCCGACGAGATCCTCATCAACGCGGTGAAGGGCATCTCGGACCTCATCAACAACACCGGGCTCGTCAACGTCGACTTCAACGACGTGAAGGCCGTGATGATCGAGAAGGGCAAGGCCCTCATGGGCATCGGCTGCGGCACCGGAGAGAACCGTGCGGCAGTGGCGGCCCAGGCGGCCATCAGCTCCCCGCTGCTGGAGGACATGGACATCCACGGCGCCAAGGGCCTGCTCATCAACATCACCAGCGGGCCTTCCATCACCATGAACGAGATCCACGAGGCCTCGTCCCTGATCCAGGCCGCGGCCCACGAGGACGCCAACATCATCTGGGGCGTGGTCATCGACCAGGAACTCGGGGACCAGGTGGCCATCACCGTGGTGGCCACGGGCTTCGCCAACAAGCCCATCGTGCTCTCGGCGGGCGCGGACAAGGGCAGGGTCCACCAGAGCATGCGGGACGTGCAGAACGCCACGGTCATCGACTACAGCAGGCCCGCCTTCATGCGCAAGAAGGAGCAGAAGGACGAGAAGGAGAAGGAGGTCATCAAGCTGGGCATGGTGGTGGACGAGAGCGTGCTCGACCAGGACCTCTACAACGTGCCCACCTTCCTCCGCAAGAAGGCTGACTGAGCGGCACCATGCGGCCAACGCGGGTCGAGATCGACCTCTCTGCCATCAGGCACAATCTCGAGCTCATCAGAGCCCGCACGAAAGGCCGGATCATGATGGCCATAAAGGCCGACGCCTACGGCCACGGCGCCCAGACCGTGGGCCGGTTCGTCCAGGAGCTTGGCCTGGCCGACATGTTCGGAGTGAGCTGCATCGAGGAGGGCCTCAAGCTCAGGACGGCCGGCATCCGGCTGCCCATCCTCGTGTTCGGACTCATCGCGGGGACACCGGACGACATAGACGCCGTGTTCTCGGAAAACCTGACACCCACGGTGGTGGACCTCGCCCCGGTGGAGGCCCTGGTCCAGGGCGCGAGGAAGTGGAACCGCGCCATCGCCGTGCACGTGAAGACCGATACGGGAATGGGCAGGCTCGGCCTGAGCCCCGAGAGGACCCTGGGGGTCATCGAGCACCTGTCCACACTGAAGGAGATCCTCATCGCCGGGCTCTACACCCACTTCCCGGTCTCGGACGTCCCTGCACATCCCTTCACAGACAACCAGATCAGGCAGTTCCTGGAGCTCTCCAACCGGATCGCCTCCCTGGGCATCGACGCGGGCCTGCGCCACACGGCCAACTCCGGCGCCATCGTCAACCACCCCGAGTCGTTCATGGACATGGTGAGGCCTGGCATCCTCTGCTACGGGCTGTACCCGGGGCAGGACATGCCCCGCGTTCTCGACGTGCGGCCCGCAATGACGTTCAAGACCGCCGTCATGTTCGTCAAACGGGTGAGGAAGGGGACGCCGCTCTCCTACGGCCTGACCTTCCGCACCGAGAGGGACAGCACCATAGCCACCATCCCGCTGGGCTACGCAGACGGCTACTCCCGCTCGCTCTCCAACAGGGCTCAGGTGTCCATCGCGGGAAGGCACTACCCCGTGGTGGGCCGGATCTGCATGGACCAGACGCTCATCGATCTGGGGGACGACGCGTACCCGGTGGGCCAGGAGGTTATCCTGTTCGGGCCCGAGTCCATCACGGCCGCCGACGTGGCCGCCTGGAGCGGCACGATCCCCTACGAGGTCACCTGCGAGATGAGCAGGCGCGTGCCGCGCACATACTCGGGAAACACCCAGGACGCCGCGTAACTGCGGGATACACGAGAGAATCGAACCGGCTCACAAAGAGAGGGGACACGGCCATGGACCGTCTGAGAGGATTCTTCCACCCCAGGGGCATCGCCGTATTCGGGAGCATGACCGAAGGCTGGTTCTTCGGCGGTGCCGTGGTGATCAAGGAACTCCAGGCCCTCGGGTACGAAGGCGCCATCTGTCCCATCCACCCCACGGCCAGGACGGTCTACGGGCTGCAGGTCTATCCGGACATCTCCCAGGTCGGGGCTGAGGTGGACCTGGCCGTCATCGCCACCTCCTGCCGGGCCGTGCCCGGAATCCTGAGAGCCTGCGGCGAGAAGGGGGTGAAGGCCGCGGTGGTCATCGCGGACAACTTCGCCGAGGCTGGCCCCGAAGGCGAGGCCCGCCAGGAAGAGCTGGTGGCCATCGCCCGGGAATACGGCATCGGCGTCATAGGGCCCAACACCCTGGGCATCTACAAGCCCCACAGCGCCCTGAGCACCATCCCCTACGAGAAGGGCTACCACCTCCCGGCGGCACGGGGGGGGCTGTCCGTCATCACCCAGACGGGCATGTACGGTCCGCAGGCCACGCCGCTCAACGAGTACCGCTTCGGTGTCAACTGCATCATCGACCTGGGCAACATGTGCGACATCGACGAGGTTGACTGCCTTGAACACCTCGAAAACGACCCGGAAACGACGGTGATCGGCATCTACATGGAACATACGAGGCGGCCGCGGGCCTTCCTGGAGACTGCACGCCGCGTGTCGGCGGAAAAGCCTGTGCTCTGCCTCAAGGGGGGCAGGAGCGCTGCGGCGGCTCGTGCCATGGCATCCCACACGGGGAGCATCGCGGGCAGCGACGGTCTCTACGACGCCTTGTTCAGGCAGGCGGGCATCGTCAGGGTGAACGACTACGAGGATCTCCTCGGCGTGGCCAAGGCCTTTCTCGCGCAGCCCCTGCCCCGGGGCAACCGCCTCGGCATTGTGAGCCTCACCGGAGCCATCGGCATTCAGTGCATCGACATTGCATCGCAGTGCGGTCTTGTGCCGGGAGAGATCGGCGCGTCAAGCAGGCAGGAGCTCCTGGAGCTGAGCCCAACCCTCACCGGACACCCCATCGATCTGGGCCCCGCTTCCGCCGTGAGCGGAGGCGACCTGTTCGGTTATTACGAGCGATGCTTCGACATCCTCATGGCGGATGACGGCATCGACTGCATCTACCTGAACACCTACATCAGCAGTTACATCTCCACGGAGGTGTACGGCCCGGTCTTCGAGCACATGGGCCAGAACCTGAGAAAGCCCGTGACCATGTGGGCGTACGGGCCGTCCTCCGAGGCGGTGGCCAGACTCGGTGACCTGGCCGAGCGGCACGGCATCCCCTTCTATCCCACGACCCGCAGGGCGGTCTTCGCCCTGGGGTATCTGGCGGGATATGCACGGTGGAGAGACCGGGTTCTCACTGGCAGTCCTTGCTGAGGCAATAAAAAAAGGGGATGGGTTGGCCACCCATCCCCCAACCATGTGGGGTCAGCCACAGGCATCCTCATCTGTTACCGTTTCACGAAGGTGCTGGTATTGCTCTTCACGGTCTTGCCGTCGGTGGTGGTTCCCTGCACGTACCAGGTCACGGTGGTCCCCCTGGGGATGAACCACTGCCACACCACGGGGCTCAGGGTAGTGGAGGTGGAACTGCCCGAATACACGTTGCTGTACTTCTTGCCGCCGTTGATGGAGATATAGACCTTGTAGCGATTGAAGCCGTCGCCTGCCCACTGCAGGGTGGGGCTCGCGTAGCACGCAGCACCGTTGGTGGGGCTGATCAGGGTAATCTCGGCGGTGCCGCCCTGCACGGTGACGGTCACGCTGGCCGGGCTGCTGGTGTCCTGCCCGTCGTACACCCTGAGTTCGAACACGTACACACCTGCCTGGCCGGCGGTGAAGGAAGGACGTGCGGTATTGGAGCCGCTCAGCGACACCGAGCTTCCACCGGTCTGGGACCACACGTAGGAGATGGCGGAGCCGTCAGGGTCGTAGCTGGCGCTGCCGTCCAGGGTCACCACAGAGCCCGCAGTGGCGACGACATTGCTGCCCGCGTCGGCGATGGGCACCTGGTTGGCGTTGTCCACGGTGACGATCACGGTATCCGTGGATGTGGCCTGGCCGTCGGACACGGACACCCTGAACTCGAAGCTGCCCGAGGTGGTGGGGGTGAAGAACGGCGCGATGGTGTTGGCGTTGATGATCTGCACCGTGGCCCCTGCGATCTGGGTCCAGGCAAAGGTCAGGCCGTCCAGGTCGGGATCATAGGAAGCCGATGCGTCGAGCACCACGTCCTCGCCCACATAGGCGTGGATATCTGCGCCTGCGCTGGCAACGGGCGGGGTGTTCTGGGACAGCACCCTGATGACCACCCGGTCGGCGGTGGAGGACACGGTGCCGTCGTTGACCACGAGCTGGAACTCCAGGGTGCCAACCGTGGTTGCGATGAAGGTGGGGTTGGCGGCGGTGGTGCTGCTCAGGTTCACCGCAGTGCCGGACACCTGGGTCCAGGCATAGCTCAGGGAGTCGCCGTCCGGGTCGGTGGAGGCCGAACCGTTCAGCTGCACGGTGCTGCCAGCGTTCACGTCCTGGTCTGCTCCCGCGTTCGCCGTGGGTGCGCTGTTCACGGCATTCACCGTCACGTTGACCTGGTCCGCCGCGCTAGTGTTGACGCCGTCGGAGCACCGTACCGAGAATACGTACAGGCCGGCATTGGCGGGGGTGAAGGTGATGTTCTGCTGGCTCAGGCTCGGCAGTGAAACGCTGGGACCCGAGACCTTGGTCCATGTATAGGTGAGGCTGTCCTCGTTGGAGTCCGAACCGGTGGCATGCAGAGTGATCTGGGTGCCGGCATCGATGGTCCTGTCGCTGCCTGCGCTGACCACGGGTGCCACGTTCGTGATGACCACACTCACCGTGTCCGTGGAGGTCTGGTGGCCGTCTGAGCAGCTCAGCCTGAAGGAGTAGGTCCCGGCCTTGATGCCGACGAAGTATGCCACGCTGGCGCTGGAATCCTCGAGGACCACGGTGGCCGGGCCACCTGTCTGGGTCCATGCATAGCTCAGGCTGTCACCGGTGGGGTCATAGGAAGAGGAGCCGTTGAGCATGACCCGCTGCGGGATCACTGTCTGGTCGGAGCCGGCATTGGCCACCGGTGCGTTGTCCGCGGCACTGATCGGGTTGGTGCCTGCGAGGTACTCGTTGTAGTTGGACACGCCGTCGCTGTCGCTGTCTGTGGATGCGTCGTTCACGGAGGGGCTCAGGCCGTAGGTGGACTCCCAGGCATCAGGCATGCCGTCGCCGTCGGTGTCGAGCCGCAGGGTGATGGCGTCGGTGGCCGGAGAGCTCATCCAGTTCCCTGAGGAATCCTTGAACAGGGCATACACGGTCTTGGTGCCGTCGCCCGCGGAAAGGGTCCAGGGATAGCTCGTCGCATAGGCCACCTCGCCGGAGTAGCTCGATCCGTCATTGCTGAACCGCATGCCCGTGACCGTGCCCGCCGCGTCGCTGGCACTGATGGACAGGGTAACAGACCTCGAGGTGGTGGAGGCCGCACCTCCATTAATGGAAATGCTGCCCGTGGGCGGCGTCGTGTCAGGAACCGGGATGTACGCGCTCTGCTGGGTGGACAGGGCGGACTCGTTGTCCGCGGTGTCGTATGCGCTCACCGCCACGTAGTAGGTGGAGCCGGCCTGGGCGCTGCTGATGGTGTAGGTGGTGGCGTTCCCCACATCCACGGTCTGGGCATAGCTGTTCGGGTTCGTGCCGTAATACACCTTGTATCCGGCAAGGTCTTCCTCGCTGTTGGCGTTCCAGTTGACCTGCAACGTTGCCGCAAACCCCTGGGCGGGGAAGACTGTGACAAATGCCACAATCAGAAAGAGGATGCTGCGAATGTGTCTCATGGGCTTACCTCCAGTAGTTCCATTGCTGGCACTACAGAGGCAATATGCAGACCACTATGATTGACGCATTATTTCATAATGTTATGTCGGTTACAAGAACCCCGGTTCATACAGTTTCGTATACAGGATTACCGTATCGTAATCGAAAGCGCCGGTGCCTCGAGCCCGTTGTGCCCCGTTGCCTGGCATCGATGCCCCCGACGGCAGCACGGTATGGTGGGGTTACACCGTCTCTTCACAGGAAGGCACAGAGGCCCTCTGGGTCCTGCCCCGCAATGATCCCCTTGAAAAGCACCATCCATACAGGATAATGGTATGGCTCCATGAAGCGACGCATTCTCTCCCTCATCGCAGCGGGCGTGCTCCTTGCGGGAACGGCGAACGCCATGTCCTACGAGGAGGAGCGCGTCATCGCCAGGGATTTCCTCGCCCTGCTGGATGCCAACAACCTCATCGTGTACGATGCCGAGATCACCCGGCCTGTGGAGATGATCACGGAGAGGCTCTCAGAGCACATCAAGAGCCCGGTGTACGACTTCAAGGTGCACGTGGTCAGGGACCGTTCCGTGAACGCCTTCACGACCCCGGACGGGCACATCTTCGTCAATCTCGGCCTGCTGCTCTTCGTCCGGGACATGGACGAGGTCGCTGCCGTCATCAGCCACGAGATGGGACACGCCCAGCTCCGGCATATCCCGGAGAACTTCGATACCCAGAAGACACTCAATGCTGCCACCATCCTGGGGGTACTGGCGGGCACCCTGCTCTCCGCGAAGAACCCCGAGGCCGGGGCGGCCATGGTCTTCTCATCGCTGGGCGGAACCGAGAACATCCGTCTCGCCTATTCACGGCTCAACGAGTTCAGCGCCGACGAGTACGGAAAGAGTCTCCTCCAGGAAACCGCCATCAACCCCTCGGCCATGCCGCGCTTTCTCATCAGGCTCAACACCTTCTCCAGCACGTCGGGCATCCCCGAGTACCTTCTCACCCACCCCTTCACCGAGAACAGGGTGGTGAACATGCGCATGGACCCCGGGAGACCCGCCCCGGACGCTTCCTACTGGACGCTGTCGGCGTGCATTGCAGGCCTGATCCTGCCGGCGGGCGAGGCGGACATGCGTGCGGCCTCGATGCCAGAGCCCTACCGGACCCTGGCCATGGGCCTCTCCCGGACACGTTCCGGCAACCATGTCCAGGCCATTGCCCTGCTGGACAAGGTGGACATGGGTATTGCCCATGCCTACAGGGGGGTCAACCTGGCCGCGCTGGGGAGAAAGGATGAGGCCTATATCCTTCTGAAGGACCACGCGACTTCGGCCCGGACCAGGACGGCCCTGGCCGAGATCCTTGCCGAGAAGGGCCTCGTCGACGAGGCCATCGCAACACTGCTGCCGTACCTGGGCCAGAACCCGCGGGGTGATTACACCATGGGAATCCTCTACGAGCGTGCCCAGAAGCCTGCATGGTCTCATGCCGCGTTTGCCCGGTACTTCTTCAAGACCGAGAACTACAAGGCGAGCCTGCATCACATCGATGCGGCCCTGAAGGACAAGGGGGCCCTCCCGCAGGAGCAGACCGACGAACTGACCGCCATGAAGGACATGATCGGGAAATCGCAGGCGGGCCGTCGACAGTGATCACTGCTGGCGGAATATGGCGCGCACCTTGCTGATGTCGAAGACCTCGCCCTCGCCGGTATCCTCGCAGTAGGCCTCCATGAAGGGCATGCCGCTCCTGCGGAAGATGTACATGGGGCTGACCTTGCGTGCCTGGATCTCCCCGTAGCCCTGACGGGGGTAGAAGATGATGAGGGTCCTGTTCTCGTGGAGCGCCTCCTCGAAGAGCATCTCCCGCCTCGGGCCGTACGGCAGCGGCATGACCATGCCGAAGGGGTAGACTCCCTCCTTTTGGGAGACACGGGGTGCTGTTCGCTGATGCCCTTTGAGCGGCAGGGGTTTTCCCCAGTCGATATCGCTCTCAGAGTCCCTGAGCCCCTCGGTGCACCTGATCATGACACCCTTCTTCTCCAGGAACGAGGCGATCTCCTCCTCGCACCGCTCGGGGATGCGGAAGATGCCGGGGAGGACCTCCTCGAGGCCCTTGGGCACGGCCGCCTTCTCGCCGCTGAGCACGAGGAACGTCCCCTTGATGATATGGGCCTCCGTGTGAAGCCGGGCCCAGCCGGCGATGTTCACCCTGACATTCTCCGGGAGACTGTGCCGGGAGATCCTCTCGAGGAAGCCCATGATCCTCTCCACGCTCCACCCCTCCTGCAGGGCCCGGAACACGGATTCCCTGGTGAGGCGATAGATGCTCATCATGTCGGCTTGGACGAGGTCGGCGACCTCGCCGACATTGAGCAGGTCCACGGTGTCGAAATCGAAAGGCACCAGGATCTCCATGGTGGGCTGGATGATGGCTTCCTCGGAATAGTGGTGGGTGGCCGCCTCGGTCCTGCCTGTCTTCAGCGCGCACCATGCGGCAGCCGAGAGACGGATCCACTGCCCTGAGGCATCCTGCTGAAGAACCCCCAGGTCGAGCCAGAGTTCCAGCAGGGACTCGATGGCGGACCGGGCGTTCTCCAGGGTTTCATCCCTGCTCGCGACCCACAGGCTGAGCGACCGCGAGAGGAACTCCCTCTTCACCCCCTTGTCGGAGATGGTGGCGAACACCTGGAAATCGAGGCCGGGGAATGGCTTGCATGACTGGCAGAACCGCCACAGTCCGTACCGCGCGTCCCCCTCCAGGGCAAGGCCGGCCACTGCCCGCTGCACCAGGGCGACCTGGCCGTTCTTCTCCCTGAGACAGGAGAGCTCCGCGAGCTCCCAGTAGATCCTCCTCACGTCGAGGACCGCCGAGAGCTTCTGCTCGAGGTATTCCCACCCCTTCTTGAAGGGTTCGATGCCCGCCTTGCAGCGGATCCTTCCCACCAGGAGCGCGTTCGCCATGGTGATGTGGCCCCAGAGGCTCTGTCTCTTGGGCTCGAGCCATTCGATGTCCTCCACGGGCAGGGAATACTGTGCCTTGACGGCATCCATGAGAGACGCCAGCGAGGGCAGCAGGATCACCGGATCCCGCCCGGAAAGCCCGCCCTGGAAGACGAGCCCCCTCGTCCCAAGTTCCTCCAGGTCCGCCCTCAGCTCGTCCGGAGGGCACCCGTGGGTCCTGCCGAGGATGTCCCACCCCACCTGCTCGCCGAGCTCATGGAGATTCAGCAGGATGTCCCGCTGCTTGTCCGTCAGCCCGGCAAGCACCTTCTCGAGACGATCCGTGTCGGAGAGCCCCTCTGCCAGGGCCCGCTGGTCGGCCGGGTTCCCCAGGATCCTCTGGGAGATGACAGGGATCATGTAGGAGGGGATACTGGCAATGAGATCATGCGTTGATGTCATCAAGAGACCACTCCTCGATACGGTACTTGTACCCCTGCTCGGCCAGGAACACCTGCCTCTTGTGGGCGAAGACCTCCTCGGAGGTCTCCGTGGTCACCAGGGTGTAGAAGGTGGAGACGCGCTCCTTGGGCCGCAGGATCCTTCCCAGCCGCTGGGCCTCCTCCTGCCTGGATCCGAAGGTTCCGGACACCTGGATGGCCACCGATGCGTCGGGCAGGTCGATGGCGAAGTTCGCAACCTTGGAGACCACAAGGACCGGGATGTCGCCGTTCCTGAAGGATGCATAGAGCATGTCCCTGCGTGCGTTCGCCGTGGACCCGGTGATCAGGGGGGCCTTCAGCGACGCGGAGATCCGCTTGAGCTGGCTCAGGTACTGCCCGATGACGAGTACGGGTTCGTCGGCGTGCTTTCTCAGGAGGTCCTTCAGCACACGGTCCTTGTTGACGTTCTCGGAGGCGATCCGGAACTGGGTCTTCTCCGGCGCGTGCACGTATTCGGGCCCCTTGTCCGGCGGCAGGGGGACCCGCACCTCGCAGCACACGGCCTCGGCGATGAAGCCCTTCTGCTCCAGCTCCTTCCAGGGCACATCGTAGCACTTGGGGCCCACCAGCGAGAAGGTGTCCTGTTCCAGCCCGTCCTCCCTGATGAGGGTGGCGGTGAGCCCGAGCCTCCTCTTGGCCTGCAGCTCCGTGGTGGCCCTGAACACCGGCGCGGGCACCACGTGCACCTCGTCGTAGACGATGAGCCCCCAGTTCCTGGCCATCATGAGGTTCATATGCTCGAAGGGCCCGTCCTTGACCTTCCGGAAGGTGAGCATCTGGTAGGTGGTCACGGTCACGGGCCTGATCTCCTTCTTCGCCCCCGTGTACTCGCCGATGTCGTCGCTCGTGAGCGTAGTCTTGTCCAGGAGTTCGCCCATCCACTGGTGGACCGCCGAGACGTTGGTGCACAGGATGAGCGTGTGGGTCTTCGCCTTCGCCATGACCGCCATGCCCACGATGGTCTTGCCCGCCCCGCACGGCAGCACGACGATCCCCTGCCCTCCCCGGGGACTCCCGCCCGCCCAGTAGTTGTCGGAGGCCTCGGCCTGGTAGGGTCTGAGGTCGAACCGCTGGCCGGACAGGGCCTGCTCACGCAGGGAGATGTCAAGGTCGTCGCCACGGTCGTAGCCGACCAGGTCGTGCACCGGGTACCCCATCTTGATGAGCATGTGCTTGAACCGCCCCCTGATGCCGGACGGGATGAGCAGGCTCAATCCCGAGGGCCGACCGGTGACGATACGCGCGATATCGGGCCTCGCCAGGAGCTGCTCCACGAGGAGGGGGGACCGAACCTCCACGCGCAGCGTCTCCCCGTCCTGCCGGAAGAGGCGCACCGCATCCCAGCGGTCGTAGGCCTGTGCAATGCGGCTCAGGACCGTCTGGGGGATGTCGTAGCGGGCATAGCTGCGGAGGTGCTCCAGGACAACGTCCTGGGAGATTCCCATGGCCGCTGCATTCCACAGGGAAAGGGGGGTGATCCGGTAGGTGTGCACGTACTCGGGGGACTTTATGAGCTCGGCAAAGGGCAGGATTGCATCCCTCGCCTCCTCGTAGACGCCCGAGAGCACCTCCAGCAGGATGCTCCCGTCACTCTGTATGATGAGCGGTTTGTCAGGCATGTGCATGGGAATTATGTACGATCACACAGCGTCCCTGAAAAGGCAAGGGGAGATTTCACCCGATATCGCGGATCCCCTCACGTACCCGGGGCGTGCACGAACCTTCCGGGTAGGCGCCGCACACGGGTTTCATCCCGCCCCGCTCCTGCCGGACAAGGGCCGGATCGCTGACGGATACGGCATTTTTCTGTTGCCACCTCGGGGAAAATATCAGACAATGCGGTTTCATGCGGATCCAGCGCCACGACAGGGAGACACGATGAAATTCCAGGAGGACAATCCCGGCGGTATCACCAGGGCGGACATCGTCGTGGGGATACCCTCCTACAACGAGGCCGCAGGCATTGCAGGCCCTGCCGAGCAGGCCGCCATCGGGTTGAAGGAGTACTTCCCCGATATGACCTGCGTGCTCGTCAACTGCGACAACACCAGCTCGGACGGCACCTCACGGGCGTTCATGGACGCACCCTCGCACGGGATACCCAAGATCGCCATCTACACTCCCAGGGGCATCCGTGGCAAGGGGAACAACCTGAAGAACCTGTTCAGAAAGGTGCTGGAGCTCGACGCCAAGGCCGCCGTGGTCATCGAGGGCAACCTCAAGAGCGTCACCCCCATGTGGATCAAGAATCTCGCAGGGCCGATCTTCAAGGACTTCGCCTTCGTGTCCCCCCTGTACGTCCGGCACAAGTACGATGGGACCATCACCAACAACATCGCGTACCCGCTCACCCGCTGCCTCTACGGCAGGAGGGTCCGGCAGCCCATCGGCGGCGACTGCGCCTTCTCCGGCACCATGGCCGGGGTGTTCCTGAAGAGCCCCCTGTGGGACGAGGACGTCGGCCAGTTCGGCATCGACATCTGGATGAGCACCGTTGCCGTGAACGAGGGGCTGCCCATCTGCCAGGCGTTCCTGGGCAGGCCGAAGCTCAGCACCACAAAGCCCAGGGACCCAGCCCTGGACGTGGGGACCATGTTCCGCTACATGGTCATCACGCTGTTCAACCTCATGGAAGCCTTCGAACACAAGTGGATCACCACCAAGTGGAGCAAACCCACGGCCATCTTCGGGTTCGACACGACCGACGTTGAGCAACCGCCGGACCTCAGGGTGACCAGGGACAGGCTCTACATGAAGTTCAGGGAGGGCTTCAACGCATACTGGGATCTCTACCGCACCCTGTTCTCCAGCGAGAACCTGCAGAAGGTCAGGGAGATCGCCTCCCTGGACATGGACCACTTCGAGATGCCCGTGCCCGTGTGGGCCCGCATCCTCTTCGACTGCGCGCTCTGCTACCACAGGAAGCTCATCGACCGCACCAGGCTCATCGAGGTGCTGGTCCCGCTGTTCTACGGCATGACCCTGTCCTTCGTGAACAAGACCGAGGGCATGTCGAGCCAGCAGGCCGAGGAGTTCCTGGAGGACATGTGCCTCGTGTTCGAGCAGAGCAAGCCGTACCTCACCTACCGGTGGTCCCAATAGGAAAGGAGAAGGCCATGCCCAAGGTTCTCATCGTCGATGACGAGAAGCACATCAGGCTGTTGTACACCGAGGAGCTGCAGGAGGAGGGTTACGAGGTGGCGGTGGCCTCAGACGGCATCGGGATTCTGGAACGCATCGAGAACGAGCAGCCCGATGTGGTGGTCCTCGACATCAAGATGGTCTCCTCCAACGGCCTGGACGTCCTCCAGGAGATCCGCAACAGGTACTACAACCTCCCGGTCATCCTCTGCAGCGCCTATGGCAGCTACAAGGTGGACATCAAGTCCATCGCGGCGGACGCCTATGTGGTGAAATCATCCGACCTCACCGAGCTCAAGAAAAAGATCGCCCAGGTCCTGGAGACCACGGTCCCCGTGTAGAACCGCCGGTGAGCATCGTCGCCGACCTCCATACCCATTCCCACGCCTCCGACGGCAGCCTCAACCCCCGCGAACTCGTCGATCTCGCCTCGTCCAGGGGGCTCCAGGCACTGGCGCTCACCGACCACGACACCCTCTCCGGGGTTCCAGACGCCCTCAGGACATCCGTCGCCCTGAGTATCCGTGTCATCAGCGGCATAGAGATCAGCGCAGCACACGATCCCGGCACGCTCCATATCCTGGGGTATTTCCCCTCCCTCCCGCCTCGCTTGGAGGAGTCCCTGGATGGCCTCCAGCGTTCCCGCAGGGAGCGTATCCCCCGGATCGTCGGCAGGCTCCGGGACCTCGGCATGGAGCTCTGCCTGGAGGACGTCCTGCGGGAGGCCGGGTGCTCTCAGCCCGGAAGGCCCCACGTGGCGCGGGCAATGCTGAAGAGAGGTTTCGTGGGGAGCTTTGACGAGGCCTTCGACACGTACCTCCGCAGAGGCAGACCCGCATATGTGCCCAAGGAGCGGATGGAGTGGGGACAGGCCATAGCGCTGATCCGGGAGCACGGCGGCATGGCGGTCCTGGCCCACCCCTGCACGCTGGATCTCGACGGGCCCGAACTGCATTCCTTTGCCGAGCGGCTCAGGGACGCAGGCCTTGCCGGCATGGAGGTGTGGTATCCCGATCATGACCCCGGGATGGTCTCGCTCTACGCGGACATGGCAGCGGATCTCGGCCTCGTGCCCACCGGGGGGTCCGACTTCCACGGCATCGAGCCAGGCGGCTGCCTACCCGGCGATCACGGCGTGGACGCCCGGGGGTTCGATCTGTTCTGGGGGCGCCTCACCGGCGCCGTGCCCTGATCCGGCGCCGGCCCCAGTTTTCCCTTGACAGGACCCTGCCATGTGCTTCAGCATGGTTTCCCGATGAAAGCGGGGGCCGGAGCGTCCGTGCAGGCCCCGCGGCACCACGACCGAGAGCAGGAGCGCACGACATGTTTTCCAAGAACGTCCTCGACCAGATCGGCAACACACCCATCGTATGTCTCAAGGAGGCGCTCGGCGCCAACATCTTCGCCAAGGCGGAGCACCTGAACCCGGGCGGCAGCATCAAGGACCGGGTTGCCCTGTTCATGCTTGAGGAGGCGAAGAAGGCGGGCCAGCTCAAGAACGGCGACATCATCGCCGAGCCCACCAGCGGCAACACGGGCATCGGCATGGCACTGGTGGGGGGGGTCATGGGGCACCACGTGATCTGCGCCATGCCCGAGAACATGAGCGAGGAGCGCAAGAAGATCATCGCTGCGCTGGGCGCTGAGCTCATCCTGACACCCGCTGAACAGAGCCTCGAGGGAAGCATCAGGGTCATCCGCGACCTCCAGGCGAGCCGGCCCAACGTGTACGTGCCCCAGCAGTTCGAGAATCCCAACAACCCCCTGGCCCACGAGCTCACCACTGGCCCTGAGATCTGGACCCAGCTGCGGCACCACGTGGACATCTTCGTGTCCGGCATGGGCAGCGGGGGCACGCTGCAGGGCGTGGGCAGGTTCCTGAAGGCCCGCAACAGGCACACCAGGATCGTGGCCGTAGAGCCGAAGAACGTCTCGGCACTGCTGGGACACGAGCCGGGGCTCCACCGGATCGAGGGCATCGGCGACGGGTTCATCCCCCCTGTGCTTGACACCTCACTCATCGATGACGTCATCGAGGTGACCGACGAGGACGCCTTCGAAACGAGCCGGCTGCTGGCTCGCAGGGCCGGGCTGCTGGTGGGGACCTCCGCCGGCGCCAACGTCTGGGCATGCATCCAGATGGCCCGAAAGCACGGACCGGACAAGATCATCTCCACCGTGCTGCCAGACCGGGCCGAGCGCTACTTCTCCACGAGCCTCATCTAGGAGGGGAAGGCATCTGCCCGAAAAACGGAACTTTTTTTCTCTCCTGCCAGGGAATGATCACCCTGTGGAATGTTTTCTATATTATATTCAATAAACTACGGAAAGACCGGCCTTGGCACCTGCGTTGCAATACATGAAGGCAGTATCAGTCCCCAGGCACCACGGCCTTATTCCTCCTCCTCCAAGGGTCTCCCATCGGGGGAGATCCTTGCGCACATCGAACAGGACTGGTGTCCGGACCGTATCCTGCAGCCGGAACCCCCAAAGTCACCCTATACATTCATGTCTTTCTTGGCTATGATCTGCCCATGAATCCAACCGTTCCCAGCACCGCAGGCTGCCATGGGTACCCGGTGAAGATCAGCGTCATCATCCCCATGTACAACGAGGAGGAGAACGCGAAGGAGACCATCGCCCGCGTCACGCGGCTCCTGGCGGACACCGGCGAGCCCTTCGAGATCATATCGGTGAACGACGGCAGCACGGACGGGACGCCCGGCGTCCTGGATGCGATCGCGGCGAAGGACCCCCGCGTGCGGGTGGTCTCCTACCGGAAGAACGGCGGCCGGGGCAAGGCCCTGAGGCACGGGTTCAAGGCGGCCCGGGGAAGGTACATCGCCTCCATCGACGCAGACCTCTCCTACGACCCCGCCTACATCGTGGAGATGGCAAAAGTCCTGGACGAGGAGGACGACATCGACGTGGTGCTCGTGAGCCCGTACATGGAGGGCGGCCGCACCGAGGGTGTCCCGAGGAAGCGGCTCTTCGTGTCGTGGATGGGCAACAAGGTGATCCAGCTCGCCATGCCAGAGAAGATCCACACCCTCACCTGCATCGTGCGATGCTACCGCAGCGAGGTCATCGGCAGCCTGGACCTGGAGTCGGACGGCAAGGAGATCCACCTGGAGATCCTCTCCAAGGTGCTCGCCATGGGGTTCCACGTCAAGGAGATACCGGCCGTGCTCACGTCGCGGAAAAAGGGCGCGTCCAAGTTCAGGTTCAAGTCCACCGCCGTGTCGCACCTGCTCTTCACCATCTTCGAGCGGCCCACCCTGCTCTTCGGCATTCTGGGGGCCCTGCTTTTCCTCGTCGGCATCGGGCTCGGCGCGTACATCCTGTTCCTCTACCAGGCCCAGGCGCTGAACCCGAACAGGCCGCTCATCACCCTCATGGTCCTCTTCATCCTGGGCGGCATCCAGATCCTGTCCTTCGGGTTCCTCGCCACCCAGGTCCACTTCCTGCGCAAGGAGGTCCTCCTCAACCGAAAGGCCCTGGCCCACATCAAGCGCCTGTCCTCTCCGCTACACGGCGGGGACGAGGCGAACCGGGCCGACGGATAGGGCGGGCACCCGCAGCACCGTTCACCACACCCCATCCGGGTAGGAACCCTGGCGACTTGACAAGGCCGGGCGAACATGGTTCAATTTTTCATTGTAAGTGTTTCATACTGTCATACACTGACGATGAATGACCATTCCAACTTTCGATAAGAGGAGGAACCAATGGCCAACCTGATCCTGGATGAACGCGACCAGAAATTCACCCTGTTCGAGATGCTCGAACTGGAGAAGCTCTGCGAGTTCGAGCGATACGCCGACTTCTCCGGGGACATGTTCGAGATGATCCTTGCCGAAGCGCAGAAGTTCGCCGTGGAGGAGATCTTCCCTACCCTTGCAGAGTCCGACAAGGCGGGGTGCAGGCTCGAGAACGGGCAGGTCCACGTGCCCGAGTGCTTCCACAAGCCCTTCAAGCTCTTCTGCGAGGCCGGGTGGAGCTGCATGTCCTTCCCCCAGCACTCGGGAGGCCAGGGGCTGCCCTTCATCATGCGCATCGCAGCGCACGAGTGGTTCATCCACAACTTCGCCTTCGTTTCCTATCCGGGTCTGGCAGAGGGCGCCGGACACCTCATCGAGGTGTACGGCACCGAGGAGCAGAAGAAGAAGTACCTCCCGAAAATGCTCACCGGCGAGTGGGGAGGCAGCATGTGCCTCACCGAGCCCGGCGCAGGCAGCGACGTGGGCAACCTCAGCACCAAGGCGGTCCGCCAGCCCGACGGCACCTTCAAGCTCCAGGGCACCAAGATCTTCATCACCGGCGGCGA
>JAKPQL010000122.1 GCA_029547045.1 Deltaproteobacteria bacterium
GCAATGACCCCCACGGATGCGGCCGCGTCTCCGACCACATGGAGAAAGGCGCTCTTCACGTTCAGGTCGTCGTGGGAATGTTCGTGCAGGGCCATGGCCGAAAGGACGTTGGCCACAAGGCCCACGGCCGCGATGATGAACATGGGCAGGCTGTTGACCTCCTGCGGCGAGGCAATGCGCTGGAGGGCCTCGTAGAATATGGCAGCGGCCATGAGAAAGACCGTGACCCCGTTGATGAACGAGGCGAACACCTCGGCGCGGTGCCAGCCGAAGGAATGCTCCCCGGTCGCCGGAAGCATGGCCAGCCTGATGGCGGCGAGCGACAGGATGAGCGCGAAGAGGTCCAGAAAGACGTGGGCGGCGTCCGAGAGCAGTGCCAGCGAGTTGGTCCAGATCCCGCCTGCGACCTCGGCGACGAGCGTCGCCATGGTCAGGCCGATGGCGATCTTCAGACGATATGCCCTGTTGGCGTCGGCTGTCTCATGCATGATGGTTCTCCTGTGCGGTCATGTGCCCGTCATCAGGGAATGCGTCATCCCTTTCATGATTCGTGCCCATCACCGGTGCAGTCGTGTCCTTCCTTCCTGTCCATGGTATCCATGAGACCCCCCCTTTTTCGTCTGAAAAGAACCTCCGGGGTCATCGGGTCGCGATCGGTATCCATTTTCACAGGAGCCCCCAGAGCATCTTCACGGCAATGGCGTAGAGCACCACGCCGATTATCTTTTTCACCTGGCCGGCCTCGAGCTTCCAGTGCATGAGCCAGGAACCTGCGATAGCCCCCGTCACCGAGCCGACCGCGGACAGGAGCAGCAGCTGCCAGTTGATGTGACCTATGGCCGCGTGACCGAAGAACCCGCTCAGTGACGAGAATATCACGATAAAGGCGGTGGTGGCCGAGGCCTTCTTCGCGTCGAAGCCCAGCCACACAAGCACCGGGACGATGAAGTTCCCGCCCCCGACCCCCAGGAGACCGCCCAGGTACCCTGCCCCGATGCCGAGGCCGATGCCTGCCTTCAGTTCCCTGCCAGTAGATGAACGGGTGTTTTCCTTTTTCGCCGGGCTGTAGAAAAGCATCATTGAGCCTGCGAAGATGAGGAATGCAGAGAAGATCAGGATAAGAATCTCCTTTGAGAAAAACCGCGTCGAGTATGCACCAAGCGGTGAAAACACGATGGCAAGACAAATGATCGGAACAGCCGTCTTGAATACAACCAGCTTGTACCGTATGTAGTTGAACGATGCGAAGCCCATGCTGATGGCGTTCAGAAGCAGCGCCACTGCCATCGCCTCGGTCAGGGGGATGCCGAGCCAGTAGAAGGTGGGGATGATGATGAACGCCGCGCCCACACCCGCGATGGTCAGCACTGTGGTGAAAAGGAAAACCAGGATGGAGGCGACGGCAATGGTCATCACGGCTCAGTACCCCGCACAGGGTATGCACAGGTGTTTGCCGTCCTTGATTCGTGCATACCGATCAAAGACGTATTCACCGCAACCTTCGCACTTTGTTTTATTAAAAGAGCCCTTTATTTTTTTATGCTCGAAGTCGCTCAGCTTCTTCACGTCGAACATCTCTTCGTCCGTGGCGTTCAGAACGACAGAGATGACCTCGTTGCTCACCGGTTCAGGGATCTGGGAAGGTTCTATACCCTTTTTCCGGTAAGAGAAGAACTCGTATTTCCCCAGCTTGTCCGAAAATGCAGGTTTGATCGCGACCCTTACAGAGCCATTGTCCGGGGTCCACAGCGTGGCGGCGAGCTTTCCGAAGTTCAAACGTTCCATCATGAGCTTGCCGTAGGTGCAGCCGGTGGAGGCCTGCAGCCCGTCCATGAGGCAGGTCTGCGGGTGGCCGACCCCCAGTTCGCTCGCGATGAAGTACTCGTGGTCATGCGCCTTGCTGACACCGAGGGTCTTGAGCATGAGCTCCCCCATGCGGTACCCGATGGGCATGAAGGGGCAGCGGTGTCCGTGAAATTCCCAGGTCCACTCCGGCAATGTGGTCATAAAGAATCCTCCTTTCCGTTGAATTGACGCATTTGCTGTGGTCTATCACGGGGTAATATCTGTTTACCCGCATTGGTGGAACGCGACTGTTATTCTGGTCCTGCCGGCGATCCGAAGACCTTCTTCTGCAGTGCGAAGAGCCCCCTGTCATAGACGAGCACGCCCAGGGCGGCCACGAGCAGGGATCCGTCACGCAACAGGTACCACCAGGTGATCTTCTCCGCCGTGGGGGAGCTGCTGAAGCACCCGCAGGCGATGTCGAGGCCCCGGGAGAGGTTGAAGCCCAGGGCCACGGTGAAGACGAAGAGAAGGCCCGAGACGATGAGGGCACCGCCCGGTATCCACAGGCCGAGCACCAGACACGTCCCGGCGACGACCTCCACCCAGGGCAGGACGATGGCCGTGACGTTCACGAGCGACGCGGGCAGGATGTGGTAGTTGTAGACCGCCAGGGCGAACCCTGCCGGTGCGACGATCTTGGTGAGCCCGGCATAGACGAACATGAGGCCCAGGGCCACACGCACGAACGCCACGATGGACTGGAAACCCTTCGAATCCAGGAGCTCGTTCACGGCATGTTTCTGCTCACTCATAGGGGTACCCCCTGTCCATCCACCCCGTCCAACCCTCGGGCATGACCTTGATGTTGCGTATGCCGAGCTCTCCCAGTCTCCTCACGAGCTCGGCTGCGAGCGGGCAGTCCACGTCGTAGCAGTAGGCGATGAGGGTCTTGCCTGTCTCGAGCATGGTGCGCACTTCCCCGAGACGTTCGGCAGCCTGTCCGGGAGTGATGTTCACCGACCCTGGTATGTGTCCGCCCGCAAAGGCACCCGGCTCACGCGCATCGATGAAGAGTGCCTTCTCCTGCGACAGGAGGTCGAATGCATCATCGACATGAACGACCTCCAGGTCCCCGGCATGGATATCGGTTAAGGCCTTTGGGCTCCAGTCGCCCACGAAGGGGATGCCTGCAGGCCTCGCCATGTTGAAGACAACCCCGACGATGACTGCAAACGCCACCATCCAGAAGGCATTGATCACCCCCTGCCAGATCCGCTCGATCATGCGGGTCTCTCCCTGGTGATGAGGGTATGGATCTTCTCCTTGTTCGGGAGCCACTTTCCCCGGTGCACCACCTCGCCGTCCACCTTGAGCACCGGGGTGAAGGGGAAGTGCCTCATGACGATCCTGAGCTGGGTGACGTGCTCCACGTCCGCATCGATGCCCTTCTCGCTGACCACCTCCCTGACCCGCTTGTAGAGTGTCCTGCAGAAGGGGCACCCGGGGCCGATGACCTCGATGAGCATTCTGTCCGCCATGGTTTGCTCCTTTGACAATCAGTAGCTACAGTGCCCTGACAAAGGGCGCAGTTATGAAATATACCCCGAGGAGGATGATCACCACCCCCGCCCCTTTGCGGAATATGAGGGAAGCACCCTGCCAGGAGCTGTTCTCGAGAACCCCCTTCACGGCCGCGGTGGAGCTGCCCGCGATCACGATGGGGATGCAGTGTCCCAGGGCAAAGACCAGGATGAGGGCGATGCCCGTGACGATCTTGGCCTGCACCGTGATGATGGCCAGGATGGGCGCGATGAAGCCGAAGGTGCAGGTGCCCGACAGGATGCCGTAGGCAAGCCCGAGCCCCAACGCGCCGAAGAGGCCCCTGAAGTTGAGCCGGGTCAGGATGCTGCCCGACATGGAGCACGACTCCACGCCGAGCATGCCGAGCGCCACCCAGATGAGGATGCCGCCTATGAGCACCTCCCAGAACATGCCCACATCGCCGAGCATGCGGCCGAGCAGCGCGCAGGCGATACCCACGAGCGCTATGCTGACAAAGAGCCCCAGGGAGAAGGCCACCGAGTATGCGGCCGCCTGCCGGGGGTTCACCTGGATGTCCTGGCCGCCCACATAGGCCACGATGAGGGGGATGGAGGCCAGGTGGCAGGGGCTCAGCATGACGCTCACCATGCCCCAGAGAAAACTGCCCACGAGGGCGTACATGGTGGAGCCCACGAGCCACGAGTTGATGGTCAGGTAGACGGATTCAAGCATGCTTCCCGCACCTCCTGCTGATCATACAGTCCATCGGTTCGCTCGATCCGACACCCAGCATCACTTCACACCCATCTTGGCGAACTGCTCCACAATGGCGTTCTCGTCCATGAAACCCACATGGCGGTACACCTCCCTGCCGTCCCTGTCGTAGAACACCTGGGTCGGTATGGCGCGGACCTGGAATCGCTCGATCTGGTCCCGGTTGTAGCGCAGGTCAATGACGATGACCTCTGCCTTTCCCTCGTAACGCTTCTTTACCTTGTCCAGCACGGGCACCATCATCTTGCACGGGATGCACGAACCCGCGCCCAGATCGATGAGGGTGATCTTACCCTTCTGAGGGTACTTGTCAAACTCGCCCGCATCGGCATCGCCGGTAAAGGCATGCACCATGAGCATGCTCAAGAAAATCACTGCCGGTATCATTCGTTTCATCATATCGTTCCAGTTCCTTTCATAAAGATATACTCTGTATATTCATCAAGGATTTCTTACTATTCTGAATACCTGCCCCCCTCCTATTCCACCAAATACTCAGATCGTGACCCCGAAGTAGATGAAGATGTATTTCAGCGACACGTACAGGAACAGCAGCCCGAAGATAAACTTTAGGACCGCGGGCTTGATCTTCGCCACGAGCTGGGCCCCGAACACGGCCCCGATGGCGGCACCGATCCCCAGGGTTATGGCAACCGGGATGTTCACCACCTGCTGATAGATCTTGATGGCTGATCCCACGAGTGCCATCCACACGAAGGAGGCCATGGAGGTGCCGATAGCGAAGCGCATGGGCGCCTTGAACAGATAGAGGAATGATGGTACCAGGGCATACCCCCCACCCAAGCCGATGATTCCGGTGAGAAAGCCGATGCCTGAGCCTGCTGCGCCTTTCTTCAGTGCGGAACCGGGGAGTCCTTCGGTGGCCACGGGCTCGGGCAGCGGGTTTTTACTGAGCAGTCCCTCGATGCCCTCATAGAGCATCCTGAGTGTTACCAGGAGAAATGCGACGCCCACGATGAGATCGATGAGGCTGCCATAGGGCTTGATGTAGGCAAAAACGATGGATCCTATGATGACGCCGACCACCCCGCTGGAGCCGGTGATCCACGCGCTCTTCTTGTCCACGTTGCCCATGCGGCTGTGCTTGAAAGCCCCTGACCCGGCGGTGAAGACCACTGCGGTAAGCGTGGTACCCACGGCAAATGCCGGGTCGAAGTGGAAGCCGAACCTGATGACCGGCATGATGAGGGCGCACCCGCCCGTTCCCAGCAGACCACCCACGATACCTGCCAGTATACCCACGATGAAGAATACCACGTATGTCATGACGTCCCCCTTTATTATATTTGAGGACCGGAGACATCCCGGCCTGTGGAATCGGTTGCATTCTCCTTCATGGTGGATATGACGAACTCCTTGACCCGGGCGACATCCTCCACAGCGGGGTCGCCCTGGCCCTTCTTCGGGATGCCTGCATGGGTGACGACGATCTTCGTCGAGTGGCTGATGCCCAGATGATCGAGGGTGCACGAGGTGCACGCCACGTCGCAGCCGTTGATGGCCGCTATCCTGGGTGAGAGCCGCGCGGACTGTATGTAGTTTTCCAGGTGGGCGCCGAGGGCTGCCAGGCAGGACATCCTGCCGAAGCCCTCCCTCGAGAGCTCCACCGCCGCCCTGTTTGCCAGCTGGCCCGCATAGGAGCATCCCGAGCATGCGAGGATCATCACCGGCCTTGCCATGGGACCGGCACTAACGGACAGACCTCTATCGTTCATGAGTAGTCCTCCCCAATGTGTCCAGCCATGGGCTGCCTTCAATCCTTGATCAGGTTCTCGAGCTCCGCGGGCGGCAGGACCTTGCCCACAAGCTTCACCTTGCCGTCCACCACCAGCGCAGGGGTCATCATGACGCCGAACTTCATGATCTCCTTGATGTCCGCGACCTTCTCGAGTTCGAATTCTATCCCGAGCTTCCTGGCTGCCTGTTCAGTGTTCTGGGTAAGTTTTATGCACTTGGCGCAACCCGGTCCAAGGATCTGGAGTTTCTTCATGGTGTGCTCCTTTCTAAAACACGGTCCCGTAGAGGAACCCGGATATGGTGGCCATGACAATGACCAGCGTTACATACACGACCGTCTTGCCCGTGCCGATGACGGACCGGATCACGAGCATGTTGGGCAGCGAAACGGCGGGGCCTGCCAGCAGCAGGGCCAGGGCCGGGCCCTTGCCCATGCCGGATCCCATGAGCCCCTGGAGGATGGGCACCTCGGTGAGCGTGGCAAAGTACATGAAGGCGCCCGCGAACGAAGCGATGAAGTTGGCGAACAGGGAGTTGCCGCCCACGAGCGAGCTCACCCACACCGAGGGGATGATCCCCTCATGGCCGGGCCTGCCCAGCAGGAATCCCGCCACCAGGACGCCGGCGAACAGGATGGGCATGATCTGCTTGGCGAATCCCCAGGAACCGGAGAACCACTCCTGCATCTCGCCCTCCTGGGTGCTCGTGAGGTAGGACAGGCCGATGACGCCCACCACGAAGCCCACCATGGGCGTATGGGGAAAGGCCAGGGAGAACACTGCCGTGACAGCACCCACGGCCACCACCTTGAGCACCGGCACCGCGAACCAAGCCACGAGCATGACGCCCAGGCCCGCTGCGCTCAGCGCCGTGATGACCCATTTCGAGGTGTAGACAAGGTGCCAGAATCCGGTTTGTTCCTGGGGCCTGCCCCAGTTGGCGAACACGAGCACCGCGATCATGGCGGCGAAGTACAGGACGTTCTGCCACAGGGGCCGCATGCCGTCGTCGGCGCCCAGCA
>JAKPQL010000124.1 GCA_029547045.1 Deltaproteobacteria bacterium
TGTGGTCACCGAGTACGGCAGCGTTAATCTCTTCGGCAAGTCCATCCGCGAACGGGTGATGGAACTCATCACCATCGCCCACCCCAGGTACCGGTCCTGGCTGCTGGAAGAGGCAAAACACATGAACTACATCTTCCACGACCAGGTGCTTCCCCCCGAGGGCTCCCTCTATCCGGCACAGTACGAGCACGAACAGGTCTTCGGCGGGCGGAAGGTGTTCATCCGGCCGGTGAAGATCACCGACGAACGCGGCGTCCAGAACCTCTTCTACTCGCTGAGCAACGACGAGAAGTTCCACCGCTTCCACATCCACCTCTCCTCGCTGCACCACAGGCAGGCCCAGAACATGGTGAACTGCGACTACCGCAACTCCCTGGCCCTGGTCGCCGAGGCACACGATGGCTGCGCCACCAGTATCGCAGCCATCACGCACATCGTCCGCGACGAGGAGGATGCAGAGCGGAATTCCTGTGAATTCGCGGTCATGGTACACCCCGCATGGCAGAACGCCGGCCTGGGAACCTACCTCCTCAGGCTCATGGTGGACATCGCCGGGACGCTCGGGTTCCGCGTGTTCCGTGCATTTGTCTGGGAAGAGAATGTCAGGATGCTCAGGGTCTTCGACAAGATCGATCTCCCCATGAGGGCCTCTGTGGACTGCAGGGTCGTGAGGCTGGACTATGAACTCGACCCTTTTCCCGCTGACATGGACGAGCGTCTCCCCGGGGCATCCGCCAGGCTCCACCATCAGTGCGTATTCACCGAAAACCATCCCCTGATGGTCTATGCAAAGAACACCCTCTGAACTGCCGGTGCACCGCTAGGTCCACCGACTCCTGTTCTGCCAGGTGGGCCTTGACCGCCGGGATCTTCGGTATTAAAGGAGATTCCCATGCCGGGCCGATCCTTCAGAGAAAGCATCCTGGACGACTTTCTGCGCTCCCTCACCGGGCCCTGCTCGGTCACCCGGGGTTCGGCCGTGCTGGTCTGCGTGTCCGGCGGCATCGACTCCATGGTGCTCCTCGATCTCATGCAAAGGGCGGCACCAGCGGTGGACCTGAGACTGGGCGTCATCCACGTGGACCACGGGCTCAGGGTTGAGGAGTCGAAGCGGGACGCGTCCTGGGTACGGAAGCAGTGCAGAACCCGAGGGCTACGGTTCCACCTGAAGCGGCTGCACATGGGCCCGCAGACGCCCAATGCGGAAGAGGAGGCCAGGCGGCTGAGGTATCAGGCCGTAACCGGATGCATGCGGCGCCACGGCTATGCCTGTGCAGCCACGGGACATACCCTGGACGACCAGGCCGAGACCGTCCTGTACCGCATC
The DNA here is from genome assembly GCA_029547045.1 of Deltaproteobacteria bacterium. Classification (GTDB taxonomy): domain Bacteria; phylum Desulfobacterota; class Desulfomonilia; order UBA1062; family UBA1062; genus MWEI01. The sequence goes on from JAKPQL010000124.1 coordinate 1,328, forward strand.
ATCCGGGGCACGGGTATCAGGGGTCTGGCCGGCATGGATCAGCGAAGGCGCGACGGGATCATCAGACCCATGCTGCATATGGACCGATCCATGGTCCTGCGCTACGCAGCCCTGGAGGGCATTCCCCACGTGGAGGACAGGACCAACGCCGATGTGAGGCATGACCGGAACCGCATCCGCCACGACATCATGCCCCTCATGGAGCGGATCAACCCGCGGATCGCACAGTCCATCACGGCCCTTGCCGCCATCGCACGCCTGGAGGGGGAGGCCCTGGAAGGGATGGCCTCCGGCCTGGAACGCACGGCCCGCAAGTGGGACTGGGGACTGTCCAGGGCCTACCTGATCCCTGCCCTCAGGACAGCCCATGAGGCAGTGATCAGAAGGGTCATCATCACCGTCATGGCATCCATGACCGGGGAAGAGCGAGGAATAGACGCGAGTCAGGTCGATGCAGTCCTTGCCGTGCTCGCGGGCGAACGGTCCGCCCACGCGGTCAGGAGGAAGGTAAGGGTGTCGCGGGACAAGGACCTCCTCGTGTTCCAGCGCATGGGTGAGGGCCCATGGTATGCCCGCGAGGTGTCCACCGGCGGCGGCCTGGCCATACCCGAGATACACAGGACCGTGAACATCATCCTGCCGGAAAGGCTCGACAAGCCTCTGCTGGTGAGGCCGTTTAGCCCCGGAGACAGGATCTCGGGCAGGAGGGTCGCCCACATCCTTTCATCCATGCGCGTGCCACGGGGTCTGCGGGAACTCTGGCCCGTGCTGGCGTCCGACCATGGATGCGTCGCCGTTGCATCGTACAGGAACGCAGGCAGCGGCATCCGGATGAGCATCGAAGGCGGGTATGGGGCGTAGCATCCTCGATTACCTCTCCTGTACACCGGCGGTGGGCTTTGTCCCGGCCTCCCTGCAGGCCCTGGTCGCGGCATGCATCCTGAGGAAGACCGGACGGCCCGTGCTCTGGGTGGTGGAGAGTGTTGAGGCCATGGAGCAGGCCGAGGATGACCTCGCCACTTTCCTGGGTACAGAGCGGGTGATGCCGTTCCCGCCCTATGACGTGAGGCCGTACCAGGATGACAGCCCCTCCCGCGAGGTCATGGCCCGCAGGATCTCCACCCTGTACGGCCTGCTCTGCCAGAAGGCGGCCGTGGTGGTGGTGCCCGTGCAGGCCCTGTGCTGCTACACCCTTCCCGCGGGCGACCTCTCCGAGGCTCTCATCCACATCCGGACGGACATGGAGATCGACCGGGATGAACTCGCCGCCGGACTCGTGCGCATGGGGTACACCCGGGAGGCCCTGGTGGACGATGTCGGCCAGTTCAGCATACGGGGATCGGTCATGGACATCTTTTCCCCGGGCATGGACGAGCCGGTCCGTCTCGACCTGTTCGGAGACGAGGTCAAGGTGCTGAAGTCCTTCGACGTCCGCACCCAGAGGACCAGCAGGACCCTCACAACGGCAACCGTGCTGCCCGCCGGAGAGGTCCTGCTGGACAGCCGACACGTCAGGACGGCCCGGCCCCTCATGCGCATGCGTCTGAAGGACCGCCTCCGCTTCGCCATCGAGGACATGGAGCAGGGTATCCGTACCCCGGGCATCGAGTCGTTCCTGGTTCTCTTCTTTGAAAGGCCCTGCACCCTTTTCGATTACCTGCCCCTTGAAACGGTCATCCTCGCCCCGGACCCCGTGGAGGCGGGCATGCTCTGGGACGAGGTCCACACATCCTTTGCCCACGGGTACGAGCGGGCACTCTCCCTGGACCGTCCGGCGCTGCCTCCAGAGGACACCCTCATGACCCGGGAGGACCTGCTGCAGCGCATGGAACGGTTCAGCCGGAGGGTCTCCACCTCTGCGGCATCCCTGGATGGCCCCCTGGCCAGCAGCGTCTTGGGGATGGGACCAACCCCCGGGAAGGCAGAGACAGCATTTGACAGGATCTTGTCCCAGACGGACGCGGGCATGGACGTGTTCGTTTTCACCGCCTCGGACATGCTCGCCGAGCGGGTTGAATACTCACTGCAGACCAGGGGCGTGGCCATAGAGAGGACGGACAGCGAGTTCCTCATGCGCCACGCGGGTTTTTCCGGGCGTGTGCGACTCATCGAGGGGAATCTCTCCTCCGGGTTCATCCTGCCCGGGATGGGAGTCGCCCTCGTAAGCGCGGAAGAGCTCCTCGGCGCACGGAGGAGGAAGAGGAAGGGTCCTTCCGGTCCCCCCATCTACGACCCCTTCACCCAGCTCTCCGTGGGCGATGCCGTGGTGCACCGGGACAAGGGCATCGGCCTCTTCCAGGGCGTGGTGCGCCTCGAGGTGGACGGCACCACCAGTGACTACGTCCTGCTGGAATACCTCGGCGGAGACAGACTCTATGTCCCCGTGTACAACCTCTCCCTGCTCCAGCGGTACGTGGGGGACGTGGACCACTACACCGTGGACAGGCTGGGGGGTACCCGCTGGGTAACCGCACGGGCAAAGGCCCAGAAGTCCGTGGCAAAGCTCGCAGGCGAGCTCCTCCATCTCTACGCGAAACGGCAGGCCGCCACGGGGTTCGCCTTCGACACCACGAGCCCCTCCATCCAGGAGTTCGCCGACTCCTTCCCCTACGTGGAGACGGACGACCAGCTCAAGGCGGTGGAAGAGGCCTATGCCGACCTGTCCGCGGCCAGGCCCATGGACAGGCTTATCTGCGGAGACGTCGGGTACGGCAAGACCGAGGTGGCC
>JAKPQL010000042.1 GCA_029547045.1 Deltaproteobacteria bacterium
ATGGTCATCTTCTGGATGTACTTCCTGCTGCCGGCCTTCATGGGGATGGTCGTCCCGGAGAGCTGGACGGTCATCGCGGCGCTCACCGTCTTCACCTCGGCCTACATGTCCCAGATCGTCCAGGCCGGCATCGAGGCCATCCCCCGCGGCCAGACCGAGGCGGGTCTCTCGACGGGCCTGTCCCGCAGCCGGGTGATGGTCTTCATCGTCCTGCCCCAGGCCGTGCGCAACATGATCCCCTCCTTCGTGAACCAGCTCGTCTCCCTCATCAAGGACACGTCGCTCGCCTTCATCGTCGGGGTGGCCGAGCTCACCCACGTGGCCACCCAGGTGAACAACCGCACCATGATCTACCCGGCCCAGATCTTCCTCTTCATCGCCGTCATCTACTTCATCCTCTGCTTCATGCTCACGAGCTACTCGAGGCATTTGGAGAGGAAGCTCGCCTACCGGAAAGGCATCTGAGGCTTCATCTGAGATCTTCGGCGTCACTTCCGCTCAATCGCTTCAAGTATGGCACAAACCCAGGTGACAGGTTACAGGTGTCAGGTGGCAGAAAAGATGGGCAATGGGGTCTTCCTGTTACCTGCTACCTGTGCCTCTTCTTTCTTTTCGACTTGACCCCGCAGCCTGCCGCCCGTAATATCCCCTCGGCAAAAAACCGCTCGAAAGGGGAACGCGATGTCCGACGGGAAAACGTACGACATTCCGCACGAGGTGCGGGCGCAGGTCATGGCGGGGCTGGCCCTGGCCTGGGACGGTCAGTGGTTCCTGAAGGTTCATGACAAGTTCGGGTGGGAGACGGCCGCCGAGATCAACCTCCGGACGCGCCATGCCTTCGGGCGCCTAGAGATGCGCAGCACTTTGCAGGCCCTGGGCAAGAAGAAGGCCGACAGCCTGCGGGACGCCCTCGAGGTCTGGCAGGCCTACTTCCGCATGTTCGGGGCCGACCGCGGCGTCTTCGCGGGGGATTACGCCATCGAGGAAGACACGCTGACGGTAACGGTCCACAAGTGCGCGGCCCTGGAAGGGGCGAGGCGGGCGAAACTGGGAAAAGACGTCCAGGCCTGCCTCACCTGCGAGCAGCTCTGGCAGATCTGGTTCGGGACGCTGCTGCCCGATCACGACGTGATCCAGGAGGTCATCGCCCGGATGGGCTTCGGCGCCCCGGAATGCCGTTTCCGCGTGACGGCAAGGAAGAAATGACAAAACGGGTATCGGGGCTGCGGTGTCGGCAGGTGATGGATCCGCCAGGCCGGTCCAAACGGCCTGCAGGCAAGACGCCACGAAGAGACGGAAGTCAGGAAGTGATGAAGATCGGAAGGTAGGCGTGGATTGCAGATTTCCGTTTCGTATCCGCTCTTCCTCACTTCTGCTCTTCCTCACTTCACAAACGCCAAGCCGGTGAGCGATCGCGGTGCCAAGCTAGGATGCGCCCCCGGTCAGCACCCTGATTCCTTCTTATAATCAACCGCCTGACGGGCCTGCCTGATCTGCCTCCGGGCGCGGATGAACTCGAACACGCTGGGCAGGA
>JAKPQL010000060.1 GCA_029547045.1 Deltaproteobacteria bacterium
CCGGGATGTCCCTGCTCACCACGCTGTTCGCGCCGATCACCGCGCCCTCGCCGATGGTCACGCCGGGCAGCACGCAGCTCCCCCTCCCGATCCACACGTCCCTGCCGATGGTGATGGGGGCAGAGGCATGCGCCTGGTACCGCATGCGCTCGTCCGCCTTCATGCCGTGGTTCGCGTCCCTGATGGTGACGTACTCCCCGATGATGGCGAAGTCGCCGATGGCAATCTGCGCATAGGACACCAGCGTGCAGCCCCTGTTGATCCGGACGTCTTCGCCCAGGACGATGCGGCCCTTCTCCCGGGTCTCGAACTCCGTGTCCCTGCCCAGCCTGCACCTCCTGCCCATGCGCACGTCCCTGGTGCCATGCACCAATACCCTGCCGTCGCACTGCACGGACAGGTCCATGGAGCGCAGATCGGCCCCGAGCCGAGCCGGGTAGTAGACACGCCCGAAGAGATGCGACAGCGGGACCAGCGGCCGCAGCACCACGGAGAGGAGGGTGATGGCTATCTTGAGGAGCCTTCCCGGCATGTTCACCCTTTCCCGCCCTCGCCGTCCCCGAAGAAGTAGGCGACGCGTCGTCGTATCAGCTCCGGCTCCATGTCCGGGTCGAAGCCGCCTTCCCTCCGTCGGATGAGATCCGCCCATGGGTAGGCATCGGTTTGCTCGGAAAGCCGCCTGACCAAGGCATCCACGCGGCCGATGGGGCGCGCCGGGACGCCGCCCACGATATCTCCCTCGGCCACATCGCGGGTAACCACCGCCCCGGCGGCCACGATGGCATTGGGGCCGATGGTCACCGAGGGCAGGATGATGGCGCCGAACCCGATGAAGACATTGTCCCTGATGTCGATCTTTCCCACGGAGTCGAGGCGGAGGCCATATGCCCTGTTGAGGACCACGATGGAGGCGTCATGTCCGATGAGGGTACAGCTGGAGAGGCACACGTTGTTCCCCAGCCGCACGTAGGCCGGGTCTGTGACGCTCACGTCGTGATTGATGAGGCAGTCCCGGCCCATGGCATGAAAGTATCCGGTGCGCCGGAGGTACTCGGCGTACTCGTCGTTGCCGATACCCCAGAACCGGACATACCACCTGAACAGCCACTTGTACCTGAAGGCCAGCGTCTTCCAGGCGCGCTTCATCTCAGGCTCCGATCCTCACCTTTCGTGCGTGTGGGGCAGTGATCCATCCCGCAGGCCCGCCATCCGGGGGGACAGGGGGCGGTCCCTGAAGGGGTGCGGCCCCTGCAGCACGTAGAACAGGGCAAGGGAGCTCGCCAGCCCTCCCATGCCCAGGACGACGAGAAATGGGATATTGAAGAACCTGGTGCTGGAAAGCACGGGGCGCAGCACGTAGTACATGCAGGCGATGACCCCGCACGTCCCCGCGATCTGGCACCAGGGCCGCAGGAGGCTCGAGACCGGGAACCCGAGACCTGCCCGGAGAAAGACCGTCTGGGCCAGTGCCACCACCACGATGGCAGTGAACATACCCGCTGCGGCCCCGGCCAGGCCGTAGTGCACGGCGCCCAGGGGGACCAGGGCCAGGACCAGCACAAGGCTGATCCCCATGGATATGGTCTCGTACCTGAGCCTGTCCATGGCGATGAAGGTGTTGCTGTTCACTGCGTTCAGGATGAGCAGGATGCCGCTGACGCTGAACCAGAACATGGAGATGCAGGCGTCCTGGTAGCGCGGGTCGTAGAGCAGGGCTATGATGTCATGGGAAAAGAGCGCGAGGATCATGGATGCCGGGACGGTCAGCGCAAGGATCATGACGGAAAACCTCTCGTACATGCGCACCACCCGGGGAGGATCCTGGTTCACCGAGCTCACGGCGGGCAGGTAGGACTGCACGAAGATCTGGAAGCACACGAGCCATATGAGGGTGCCGATGTTCCTCCCCAGGGTGTAGTAGCCGAGGTTCTCCATGTGCAGGACCTTGCCGATGAGCAGGATGTCGGCGTTCATGGCCAGGAAGCTGATGAGGGTGTTCACGAAGATGTACTTCCCGAAGTGGAGGATCTCCCGGGCGTATTCCCTGTGGAACGCAACCCGCGGGCGATAGGGTGTCACCACGAACGATCCCCCCGCCTTGTATGCCGAGGAGAGCACGACCCCGATGGCCAGGGCATACACGGACCGCATGAGCCAGGCGAGCACGATGGTGCTGGCAAGCCCCAGGGTCTGGGACCAGATCTCCAGGGAGACCTTCTTCTCCACGCGGAACTGCTTGATGGTCACCGAGAGCGCGGGGTTCTCCATACCCAGGATGAGCGGGCTCAGGCTCATGAGGGCGAGGATCCCGAATATCTGGGGCTGTTCATAGACGACTGCGAGCGGCCATGCCATGAGCAGGACCACGGCGGCCAGCACGGCCCCGCGCAGGCAGCAGATGACCCACGCGGTGTCCAGGAACTCCGGCTCCGCCCCTTTCGGGTTCTGGATGATGGAGATCCTGATGCCGACGTCCGTGAAGAGCTGGATCATGACGATGACGATCTGGGCCGTTGCCATGATGCCGAAGGCCTCGGGGTAGAGGATCCTCGTGAGGACCAGGCTCCCGATCATCCTCAGGGCCTGGCTGCCGCCCTTTTCCATCAGGCTCCACAGCGCGGCGCGGATGCTCTGGAGCTTCAGGGAGTGCGCCTGCGGCCTGAGGATGAGATCGAGCAGGGAGGAGATCCGGTTCATGGACACCGAGCGCCCCCCCCGTGCAGATGCCTTGTGGGACCGGGCGTTTTCCCGTATATTCCACCACAGAGCGGACGTCCCGGTTCAGGACCCGCATCCTCTCCAGGGAGAACGGGATGAAGAAAGCCTTCCTTTCCATCGGTATAGCCGCTGCGTGCATCGGCGCCCTTGTCATCCTCTGGGTCACTCACCCTTCCTGCTCGGCCCGAGGCGACGGGGAAGACCTCGCCATCGGGATGAACCTCTCGACCCTGTCGTACTGGACCCGCGAGCTGCCCTTCGTGGACGTGGCCAGGACCTCCATGCCGTGGGTGACCCAGAACGACCGCACCGTGCCCGGCGGCAGGAACCCCTGGAACACGGACCTGATCGGCTCCATCCCCCTGGATGCGGACGGGTACCCCCTGTCGTTGCCTGTGGAGGTCCCGGGCGCCGAGGCCCCCCAGATAACCGCCACCCTGATGTGCAGTTCCATCGAGGGCCGCTACCCCGCGGGGAGGTACGTCTGCCTCTACGAGGGCACGGGCGAGCTCGGGTTCTCCCTCGACGCCAAGGAGGCCGCCAGGTCGCCGGGCCGGATCGAGCTCGATGTCAGGCCGTCCAAGTCCGGCATCCTCATGAAGATCCTGCGCTCCGTCAGGGGTGACCATGTCAGGAACATCCGTGTCATCATGCCCGGCCACGAGGCGACGTACACCCAACGGCCCTTCAACCCCCTGTTCCTCAGGAGACTCGAGCCGTTCAGGGTGATCCGGTTCATGGACTGGCAGCGGACGAACAACTCGGTCTTCGTGCACTGGGACCAGCGGACGAAGCCTTCCACGTATACACAGACAGGACCGCGGGGCGTGGCCATCGAGCACATGGTGGACCTGTGCAACACCCTCGGCGCAGACCCGTGGTTCTGCATCCCCCACGCCGCGGACAGGGACTGCATCAGGCAGTTCGCCCGGCTCGTGAAGGCATCGCTCAGACCCGAAAGGAAGGTCTACCTCGAGTACTCCAACGAGGTGTGGAACACCCTGTTCACCCAGCACGGATGGGTGGCGAAGCACGGGGACGCTTCCCTGTCCCCTGCCCGGAAGTACGCGTCTTTTGCCCGGCAGGCCTTTGCCGTGTGGCAGGAGGAGTTCGGCGCGGACAGGGGCCGCATCGTCCGGGTGGCGAGCGGGCAGCAGGTCAGGCCCGCCCTCACGCAGGACATCGTCGAGGCCCTCGGGCCCTCCGGCATGGACGCCCTCGCCACGAGCGGGTACTTCGGCCTGGGCGCGCAGGGGCACGCGGACCTGAAGAGCCTCGGGGAGCGCGCCACGGATCACGATGTCCTCAGGAATGTGTACGACAACATGCGCTCCCGCGAGATCCCATTCATGGAGCGGCATGCCGGGATCGCGGCCCGGCATGGCATCAGATACATCACCTATGAAGGCGGCCCCTCCATCTGCCCCCATCCGCCGGGAACCTCTCCCGCATACCGGAAGGCCCTGTGGGACGCCCAGAGGTCCCCGGAGCTGTACTCCATGTACCGGGAGTTCATCTCGGCCTGCAGGGATATGCACATGGGGCTCTTCATGGCCTACTCGTTCGTATCCGCGCAGGAGACCCCGTACGGGTCCTGGGGTCACCTGGGATACCTGGACGAACCAGCGGACCAGGCCCCGAAATACCGGGCCCTGCTCGACGAGATCCGTGGCCGGTCCGCAGCACGGGGGGTTCCCCCGAAACCCTGAGCGTCGCAGCATCATCTCAGATGAACCTCGGCGCATAGGCAGCCTCACCGGGTACGACCCGTTCCCGCACTGCTTCAGAGCGCTTCAGGGCAGCCTGGAGGACCGGGAGTCCGGAGATGCCGCCTGCAGTGACGATGAAAATGGGGTTCACCATGGCATTGAGGAGGTTGTCCACCATGTAGATTGCCAGGAGCAGTGACAAAGCGGCCGCAGATGCCACCCGGGGGTCGCCCCACGAGGAGGCCGGATACGAGCGAACGAAGAAAAAGACCGGCATGAGGACGGCGAGCGTCATGGAGACGAGCCCCACCAGGCCGTGGTTGCCAAAGGCAATGATCCACAGGCCGTCCGTCACCGATATGTCCCTGCCCTCCTCGTCGTAGACCCGGGCCTTTCCCCACGTGGCCCAGCCGAACAGCGGGTTCTGCAGAGCCCTGTCGGCCAGGATGTCCTCGTTGTCCAGCCTGAACTGCAGCGACTCGGCCCGCTCCTCGCTCACATGCTCGGCAATGAAGGAAACGACCTCGCCCCCGTCCCACATCCCGGTGGCCCGGACAGGGAGGTAGAGCAGCGGAATGGCCAGCAGGAGAATGATGAACAGCGGCTTCCTGATCCTGCGAGACAGGAAGAGGATGGCCACTCCTCCGAAGAGGTAGGCGATGGCCGCGGTGGACTTGCACCAGATGGATGTCAGGACGAGGACAGGGACCATCCACACCATGGACAGGCCTCTGATATCCTTCAGCGCACCCGTGGCCCAGAGCCACACGCCCACCACCGAGGCGCTCATCATCCACACGCCGAGCATGAGACCGTGGGAGAGGAACACCATGGGCCGCCACCCACCCCACCGGTAGGTCTGGGCGAAGCTGTGCTGATAGAAGCCGTAGAGGTTGTAATGGAGCTGCGGGCTCATCCTGCTCTCCCAGAGGCTTAAGGGGACATAGACCATACCGCCGATGAAGATGCCCACGGCGAGTTCCTTCAGGGCCTCCAGGCTGTTGAAGTACACCCTGCCGATGAAGTAGGGAAACCCCCAGGTGACGGTCTGCCTCAGAGACACCGCGAGGCCGTCGTACAGTCCATAGCCGTTGGCCAGCGACGAGGCCACTGGGCAGAGGCACCAGACGAGCATGGGCACATCCAGGGTGCGGAATCTGAACCGCGCCAGGTTCTCCATGTCGAACAGCGCGGCCGCTATGAAGATCCCCCAGCAGGTGGCGGAGATCTTGGTGTAGTCAGGCAGGCCGGGCAGCGGGTAGGCCGCGTTCGGGAGGAAGAGCCAGGCTACCAGGAACGAGGTGATGACGGCATGCCTGGGTTTGAGCACGGAGAAGAGCCCGATGACCACCGGGATCCACCCGAACATGACGATGTGGACGATGGGGTTCATTTAGGGTGAGCCTGCCGGCTCCGGGGGTGGTTTGGGTGGCTCGTTGAAGTACCTCACATACTTCAGGCTCCTGTTGGTCAGCCGCGCCAGGAACTTCTCCACGGGCCAGAGCATCCTCCACACCAGGAGCTGGACCCTGTTCAGGTCCTTGGGCGCGCCCCAGTTCAGGACGGCTCCGATGGCGGGGACCTTGAGCCTGAACAGGATGTCGCCCGCCAGGTAGAGGTCGTCGTACCTCGTCTTGTCCCCCTGGATCACCGCGATGGCGATGTCCGACTGCAGGATGCAGAACTCGGTGATGTCGCTCGTGAGCACCGGCGAGCAGTCGATCATGATGAGGTCGTAGCGCTCCTTCAGCTCCCGGATCATGTCCGGGATGGTGGAGAGGTCCATGATACCCAGCTCGCCGGAGGTGGGCGAACGGCCGGGCAGGATGAAGTCGATGCCCCGCTCGTGGTCGTGCACGATGCAGTCCTGGATGGAGATCCTCCTGGTCAGGAAGTCCACCATGCCGGGCCTGTCTTCATCGATGTAGATCAGGTTCTCGAGATGGGGATGCTCGAAGTTCGTGTCGATGACGATGATGCTCTTGCAGAGCTTGGTGATGGCATAGGCGGTGTTGAGCAGGACCTCCGTGGTGCCGCACTGCCGGTCGATGCCGGTGAACGCGACGCACCTGGCGTCGTGCTTCTTGCGATCCTTGTCGATGCGTATGGCCAGGCTCTGGATGGCCTTCGCCACCACGTTGGACGGGTCGTCCATGGTGACCCGCGAGAACGGTGTGAAACCGCTCCCGGTAAACGCGTAGTTCGAGACGGGCCAGGACGGGTGCGAGCCCAGGGCATGGAGCACGTGCTTCCGGTCCCTGATGCGGTTGTCCAGGATGTCGTAGACGATGCAGATCACGAACATGCCGCCGAAGGTCAGGAAAAAGAACATGACGAGGATCTTCTTCAGGTTGCTCCCGGACGGCAGCTCCGGCCTCCTTGCATAGCTCTCCACCTGGAGCCTTCCGGGCGCCTTGGACTCGAGGGTGAGCTCGCTGATCCTGTCCTCGATGCGGTTGAGGAGGTCCCTCAGGTGTTCGAGCCTCTCCTTGATCTGCTGGCCGCTGATGAGCTTCTGCGATACCCTCGCCCTGTTCGCGAGGACCTCGTCGCGCTTTGCCCGGATCTCCTCTTCCGCCCTCCTGGCGGCTTCCAGGTCCGCCCGGGCGTTCATGATCTTCTCTTCGAGGTCCAGGCCGATCCTCTCCGACACGATGGCCTCGGCCCTCCTCCGCTCCTCTCCTTCCAGCTCCCTGAGGGTTTTCTCGAGGCCTTTGATCTTGTCTTCGATGCGCACACGGTTCGGGTGGTCGGGAAGGTAGTCGGCCAGGGAGGACTTCAGGGTGGCGAGCTCCTGCTGGGTGTTGGCCCTGAGCCTGGATGCCGAGGAGGCCTGGTCCATGTACTCGTCCACCAGCGGCTTGATCTTCGCCTTTTTCCGATACCCGGCCGTGATCAGGAGCGAGTTCAGCGCGCTCTCCTTCAGCACGCGGTCGCTGTACACGGAGATGTACTGTTCCTGCAGGGTTTCGAGCTGGGTGGTGTAGACGTTGTCCTCGCTCTTGAAGGAGAAGGTGCCGGCCTCGCGCGCGATCTCCTGGAGGAGCCGGTTCTGCGCAATGATGTCCTCCTCGATCTTCTCCTTCTCGTTCTGGAGGTACATGAGTCGCCGGAAGTCCTTGGACTCCATCTCCTTCTGGATCTCCTCCATGTAGACGTCGGCGATGTTGTTCACGAGCTCCGCAAGGCCGTCGGGATTCTTGTCGGTGAGCGTTATGGCGATGAGGTGGGTCCCTGTCAGGTGGTCGATCTCCACCGTGCCCAGCAGCAGGTCGGCCGCAAAGGACAGCGAGGCGTTCCGGGGGATGAATTTCGCTTTCAGCTCGGGCTCGAGCCTGTTCAGCGCCTTCTCGAATACGTCGCGCTGCTTCAGCCGGGTCACGTTGGTCCTCACGTAGGCGTTGTAGTACCCGGCGATGGGGGTCTCCTCGTTCTGCACGATGAAGGTGCCCACCGACGGGGCCACGAGGATCCTCCCCTGGACCGTGTAGTAGGGCCTGCTCAGCAGGAAGGCCAGCGGCACGGACAGGACGAGGAGGATGGTGCCGAACACCACGATCTCCATCCAGTGCATCTGCACCGTGCCGATGGGGTCGAAGGGCTTGCCGGGTTTCCTGTCTGTCTGGTCAACGGGGGTATGCATGGTTTCCCAACGTCTCGCTGAACACAGATTCCCGTCCGGTTGGAGCGTTCTTCATCACACCTTCCTGCGCCTTCTGAGGAGATCCCTGATGATCCGCCTGAAGTATCTGGCGAGGAGAGCCATGTCCATTTTCCTGGTAAAGGACGTGGAGTAGAGCATCTCTGCGGAATACACCTCGTCCGGCGAGGCATCGGGCCCGAAATTGACATAGCTCTCCGTGACGAGCCCCGCCTTTGACCTGAGGTATGCAAGCCTCCGTTCCGCTTCCAATGCCATGACCTCTTCCTCTGCCCGGGGCTGCACCCCCACGACCTGGAGGTCTCCGCGGGCCACGTTCACCAGGCCCGGCAGGAAGCTGCACAGGAAGTGATACCAGGCGCTCCTCTGCATGGACTGCGCTGTCCCTGCGGGCCCGGCCGCCTGCCCGGGGTTGTCCCGGGGAACGTCCAGGCTGAAGAGGGTGTAGGTCTTCCACAGGTTCGGGTCGAACTCTGCGGGGAGCCTCACCACGATGTCCCTCCGGATGGCGATGCCCGGGTGCCTGGCCTTCAGGTACAGGTACGCCGCAGGGAGGAAGGGGAGGACGCCGGCGAGGATGATTGATGCAAAGAGGCGCGAAAAAACCCCGGAGAGCCACTTCTTCACCTGCTCCTCCCGGATGCCGCTCAGGATGAACTCATCGGTGATGGTGGTTCCGGAGCCGAACCGTTCATTGATGAGGCGGTTCCTCTCGACGATCACGTCTTTCAGCTCCAGGGATTCGCCCACATAGGTGTTCGGGAACACCAGCGCATTGGATATGCTGGAATTGTCGTCCAGCACACAGTTCCTCCCGACGGCAGCGTGGGGCCCGAGGTGGACGCCCCTGCCGATGCGGCAGTTCCGCCCGACATACACCGGAGGGGTGATCCGCGCCCCGGGTTGGATCACCACGTTCCGGGCGAGCCATACACCGTCCTCGATCTCCCTGCCCGTCATGAGCAGGCCTGAGAACCCCTTGTCGAGCACCCGGGCGTTCGCGGCGAGGACGTTCGTGTAGCTGTCCATCCTGATCGTGCACGGCACCGCAACGAAGGCGCATTGTCCTTCGTATCTGTCCAGCACCCAGGGGTGGAGGTCGTCCCACCGCGCAAGAGTGGGAAACTCCTGCAGGGCATCCCCGGGGAGCCAGGCCCATCCGGTCCATGGCGCAGCACCCTGCGGACCGTGCCCGTCGTCCTCGAGGCAGAAGAGGACCGGTGACCTCCGGGATGCCTCGCCATGGGTCCCCTGCGAAACATCGGCCTGGGGGATGGCGGTGGCATCGGCAAGGAGGTGCGGCCCTTCGCGCTCCTGCGCGATGGCCCTGACCACCCGCGGGACCTGGAGCAGGTCCCGAACCAGGTGATACCTGAAGCGGCACCCCCACCGGCTGCCGTCACCGAGCAGCTTCTCGATCTGCTGGGGGAGGTGTGAGAGGATCACGTCAAAGTCCGTCGTCCCCTGGCCCACCAGGAACTCCACCACGTGCTGGATGAAGGGGCGGTCCACCAGGGGGATCATGGGGGCCGGCACGGTCTCATTCAGCATGGCCATGGCTTTACTCTCGCCGGTGGCGATGAGGATGGCGCCCATGGTCAGTAGGCCCCCCTTCCGGTGAGCACCGCCCCGACGGTCTTCAGGAGGAGGACGATGTCGAGGAGCAGGCTCTGGCTCTCGATGTACTGCACGTCGTACTCCAGCTGCTTGGGAAAGGGTACGTCGCCCCTCCCGCTCACCTGCCAGATGCAGGTCAGCCCGGGGGTGACGTCCAGGCGTCTCCGGTCGCGCAGCGTATACCTGTCGACCTCCTCCGGCAGTGGCGGCCGCGGCCCCACCAGCGACATCTCGCCCTTCAGGACGTTCCAGAGCTGGGGGAGCTCGTCGATGCTGGTGCGCCTGATGATGCGGCCGATCCATGTGACCCTGGGGTCGTTCTTCATCTTGAAGGTGATGCTGTCCTTGTGGTGGCTCCGGGCCAGGAGCTCCTGGCGCTCGCGGTCCGAGCTCACCCGCATGGACCTGAACTTGGGAAACCGGAACTCCCTGCCCCACTTGCCCACCCGCGTCTGCCAGTAGAGCACCGGGCCGTTGTCGGTGAGCTTGATGGCGGCGGCCACCATGGCAAGGAGCGGGGACAGGATTATGAAGAGCCACACCGCAGCGGCGATGTCCACCAGGCGCTTCAGGATCCGCGCGCCGCTCACCGCGGTCACCCATGCCGTCTTCTTCCGCCAGAGACGGAACCGCTGGGCAAAGCCGTTCCCGCCGTCGTGCCTGCCGTAGCGCTCGTAAAGCTCGTCCAGCAGGCCCATGCCGCTCTCTGCCGGCTGGAAGATCTTCTTCAGGAAATGCGGGATCTGCATGGTCTGTCCGGGGCCGTCACCGCTTCCCCTCAGGGGCGATCCCCTCCTGCAGGGGGCTGCGGCCTGAACGCCTGATCGGGTGGATCGCCGATGAACGGGTCATGGTTGATGGCCGTCATGCCTGCTCGTGGGAGAACGCCAGGATCGCCTCCTGCCGGGTGTTGAAGATATCGATGATCTTGTGCATCCTCACCAGCTCGAAGACCATCCTCACCTGCTTCTCCACCGCATAGAGCTTCAGGTCTCCACCCGATTCCTTGAGCTGCCTCAGCACGGTGATGAGCGCCCCGCACCCGGCGGAGTCGATGAACTTCACGGCGCTCATGTCGAAGATCACCCTGGTGCTCCCTTTCAGCGTCCGCGCCATGTCCGCCTTGAAGTCCATGGCATTGTTCGCGTCCAGCACCTTGGGCAGGGATGAGACGATCCTGACACCATCGGCCTCTTCAACGGTGAACTGCATCCTTGCCCCTCCTTTGCATGGCGAATGTCACGCGGGCACGGTTCGTCCCTCCGGCATCCCGTGTGTACTGCACGGAATCGGCGGTGTGCGCGATGATGTGCAGACCGAACCCGCCCTCCCTCGAGCCGTCGAACACAGGAAGCGGCGCCTTCGAGAAATCGAACTCGATCCCCTGGTCGAAGAAGTTCATCTCGATGGTTTCCGGTGAGGCCTTGGCCTCGATGCGGACCTGGCCGTCTCCCCTGTCCTGATACGCATGCCTCACGATGTTCGTCATGATCTCCGTGGCAACGATCTGGATGATCTTGATCTGTTCCTCATCCACCACGGAGGCGCCCTGGCCCGTGCACAGGTCCTGGATGAAGCCCCTGACGCGTTCCAGTTCTGCCAGTGTGGCGGGGACCGTGATCCTGCCTTCACGGGCGCCGTCGTTTGCCGGTCCTGTCGGTTCGACCCTGAGGGCCACGCAGGTCAGGTCATCGGTGAAGGTCTCCCGCTGGGAGAAGTCCACGACATCCTTCCAGGCCCGTCCGCAGAGCTCCTGCGGCTCCAGGGACGAATGGGCTCGCACGAACTCCACCAGGCGCTCCTCGCCGTAGAACTCACCCCGTTCATTCCTCGCTTCGGTCAGCCCGTCGGAGTAGAAGAAGAACAGGTCTCCTCGCTCAAAGGGTGCACGGATCTGCGTGAACCGGTCCTGGCCGGGGAACCCGAGGGGCATGTTCTCGCCCTGGAGGAGGCTGCAGCTTCCCGCCTGGTGATGGTAGTGGATGGTCCGCATGTGGCCGCAGTCCACGTAGGTGATCACGTTGTTCGACAGGTCGAACCGCGCATAGCACAGGGTGAAGAAGGTCTCCAGGTCCTTCATCTGGCCGATCATCTCGGCGTGGACGGACGAGACGATCTCCGCGGGCTCGGGCGGATCCCCGGTCTTGTGCCCTCGCATGAGGCGGTACAGCGCGGACATGAGGTGCTGCTTCGCTGCCGCGCCCAGGAGCGCGGCAGGGATGCCCTTGCCCATGACGTCACCCACGACGACGTCGAAGCAGGTGTCGTCGATCAGGTGGAAGTCGTAGAAATCGCCGTCTATCTTCTTGGACGCGATGGTCAGCTCGCCCACCTTCACGCCCCTGAGGTCCCTCAGCGGCGCTCCCAAAAGGAGGGTCTGCTGGATGCGGGACGCGATGGAGATCTCGTGCTCGCGCGCCTTGTCCAGCTCGGCCTCGGCCCTGCGCAGGCGTCTGGCCTGGTCCCGGATCCTCAGCGCCTGCTGGACGATGACCAGGAGCTCGCTGGGATCGAAGGGCTTGGTGACATAGTCGAAGGCCCCGTACTTCATGGCGGCCACGGCATGGGAGATCTCGTGGCTCACGGTTATCATGATGGTGGGGATCTCCGGGAAGTTCTCCCGGATGTAGCGCAGGCACGCCATGCCGTCCATCTCCGGCATCCACAGGTCGAGGAGCACAATGCCGATGTCGTCGGAGAGCAGGGTCAGCGCCTCTTTGCCATTGGACGCCACCAGGACATGGTACCCTTCCTTCTCCAGATGGGACTGGATGTACGTGCGCACGACCCTGCTGTCATCGACAACGAGGACCGTGGAGGGCGTCACATCATCGCGGGGGGTCTGTCCTGCCATCTCTCGTGCTCATCCCTGCTGCGTCGACCTATCCATGTATCTGAATGGCCACCTGCACTGCCTGGCACATTCCGGACACACTCCGTGCATGACGGGTGAAGGGTATCCGCTCGGGCATTGCGTATCTTCACGGTACTCATGAGATCGGAAAACGCATGATTATTCTTGAAGTCCCTGTTCCAAAGGGAGGATCGTCAGCCCTGCGCGCCGGACCTGATGACAGCCCTCACCGTGTTCCCGTTGCCCTGGTATTCGATGCTGGTAAAGCTATACCTGCCCGCAAGGGCGATCCCCCTGCCGTGGGCATCGAAGGCCCTGTCCGGGCTGAGTTCGAGAAACGGCTTCCAGTCGAAGCCGGGCCCCATGTCCTCGATGGTGATGGCGATCTCGTCGTCGGTCTTCTCGAAGTGGACCAGCACCTTCCTGTTCGCGTACTCGGGCAGGCCCAACCTCCTGTCCACCTCTTCCCTCCAGACATTGCGCTGGAGGAGCTCGGACTTCTCCTCGTAGGTGATTCCGAGGTTGCCGTGCTCCACGGCATTGATCAGGAGCTCCCACAGGCCCAGCACTACCCTGTCCGGATCCGGGCATACCTTGGCCAGAAGGGATGCCAGGTTGTCCGCCTCCTCCAGGCGCTGGATGGAGAAGTCGCCCCGGGTGAGGTGGTGGAGGGCGTCCACCGTCTGGCGGGCCTCCTTCTGGAGGGTCTTGTACTGGACATGGTCGGTGATGGCGGTCTTCACCACCGCGAGGAGGCGTTCCTTGCGGTAGGGCTTGGTGAGGTAGTAGTACGCACCGGCCTGGATGCCCTCGAGAATCTCGTGCTCCTCGGTCATGGCGGTCTGGAAGATCACGGGCACGGCCCTGAGCTCCTCGTGCCCCTTCATCCGCTTCAGGACCTCCAGCCCGTCTATACCGGGCATGATCCTGTCCAGGAGCACCGCGTCGAAGTCCTGCGGAGACTTCTCCATCAGGGCCCACGCCTCCTCTCCGTTCATGGCCACGGAGATCCTGTAGTCTTCCTTCTGGAGGTTCCGCACGAGGATCTGGATGTTCATCAGCTCGTCGTCAACGACGAGTATCGAGGGCTGCGAGTCGCTCATAGCCGGTCAACAGGCTCCTTTTCAGGTGCGAGTGTGCTGCCGAATACCCGTTCACAACCCTTTTCGAACTTTTCATCCTGTTTATTGAATCTCCCTTGAATCAGGTCGTATCCGGAAAGAAACTTCATGCACGAGTCAATGGGCCCGATGTCGTGAATCTCTCAGAATGTATTCCTGCAGTGGCCAAGGCAGGGAGTTGTGACAGGTCCGGTTCAACTGGCGGCAGGGGGGGGAAGTTACCCTCCGAGCCAGGGGTTATGAGCCCATGTTATAAGAAAAGAGGGGGTGGAATGTTTGACAACAAGCGCCAAAGAGCGCACATCCAGGAGGCTTCCTCAGCAGTTCCTCCCCCTCCTTTGCCCGGATACACCCTCCATGCTGCCCGGTTCGCGTCAGAAACAGCCGGGTGCACCCGCTACATCTGTCCTGCACCCTCCATTCTTTCAGACTGCTGCATGAGCTTGTACACATCCAGGATGAGGGCCACGGAACCGTCTCCGAGAATGGTTGCGCCCGAAACGTTGTCGATGTTCTTGAGCATGTGGCCCATGCTCTTGATGACCGTCTGGTGCTGACCGATGACCTTGTCCACCACGAAGCCGACACGGGCTTCTCCCAGTTCGGTGATGACCACCTGTTCGATGGGAGGGGTTCCGTCCGCGATGCCGAACACCTCCCGCAGGGGAATGTAGGGAACGATCTCATCCCGCACCTTTATCAGGTGGCGGCCGTGTGCGTGCCTTCTGGCGTCCTCGCTCAGTTCCACGCACTCCACAACGGCTCCCAGCGGAATCACGAAGGACTCGGCCGCTATGTTCACCAGGAGCCCATCTATGATGGCGAGCGTCAACGGGAGCTTCAGCGTAATGGTCGTGCCAACGCCCTTTTCGCTTGCCAGCTCCACGCTTCCACCCAGGCTGTCGATGCTGCTCTTCACCACATCCATTCCCACGCCCCTGCCTGATACGCTGGTGACGTTCGTCGCAGTGGAAAAACCGGGCGCGAAGATGAGTTCACGGACTTCCTTGTCGCTGAGGGATGCATCAGGTGTGATGATGCCCTTCTCGACGGCCTTGGCGCGGATCGCATCGGCATCCAGCCCTGCGCCGTCGTCCTTGATGCGGATGAGCACATGGGCGCCGGAATGGGCGGCAGAGAGCTCTATGGTACCCATGGGTGTCTTTCCGGATGCGGCCCTGACCTCGGGACGCTCGATGCCGTGGTCGATGCTGTTGCGGATGAGGTGCACCAGGGGGTCGGAGAGCTTGTCGATGACGGTCTTGTCCAGTTCCGTGTCCTCGCCCTCCATGGTGAAGTTGATGTCTTTGCCCAACTCTGCCGACAGGTCGCGCACGAGGCGCTTGAACTTTGAGAAGGTGGTACCGATGGGCAGCATCCTGATGCCCATGGAGATGTCTCGGAGCTCCGCGCTGAGTCGTTCCACCTCCTCGGCGATTCCGGTGAGGTCCGCATCCGACCTGCGGGCGGCGAATTCCGTGAGCCTGGCCTGGACCGTAACCAGCTCGCCCACCAGGTTCACCAGGGAGTCGAGCTTTGCTGCGGGAACACGGATGCTGGAGGTCTCCTCGGCTGCCGCACGCTTCTTCCTCATGTTCCGGACCTGCTCCTGCTCGGCCAGAGCTGAGGCGACCTCGGCCTTGTCCACCACACCCTTTTCCAGCAGCACCTCGCCGATACGCTTCTGGGCGCACAGGGCCGCCTTCAGCTCCTCTTCCGAAATGGCGCCGCGGTCCACGAGGATCTCGCCCACCTTCTTGTACGAGGGGTCAGGTTCTGTCTCAGCCATGACATCTACGGCCTCGATGGAGATGTCGCTCGCATCCTCCACGAAGATGAACACGTCGCGGATCGTATTGATGCCGCGCGTGGTGGTCAGGATGATCTCCCAGCTCGTGTAGCAGGACTCGGGGTCCAGTTCGTGAAGGTCTGGCAGGCCCCTCATGTGGCAGACCACGGTGCTCTCGCCGAGGTCCCTCAGCTCGCCGATGAGAGGGATGGGGTTGGTGCCGTTGACGAACAGGTCCTTATGTGGACAGAACCGGATGCGGTAGGTGGTCAGGGGTTGCCGATCCTCCTGGTCGCAACAGGTCTTCAGTCCTTCGATGGCTGCGGCGGCGTCCCCTTCGGAGGCGGCCCCCGACAGGTAGCCGGCGAAGGCCTTGCTCAACTCGTCTGTCCTTGCCGCGGAAACCTCTCCCATGCCCTGGGAGGCATCCAGCATGGCCTTGATCTGGTCGGCAGACGCAAGCGTAAGGCTGATGAGGTCCGCACTCACCTTGAGCTCTCCAGAGCGGATGAGGTCGTAGACCGTCTCGATGGCGTGGGTGAAGGCCGCGATGTCGTCGAAACCGAACATGGCCCCCGATCCCTTGATGGTGTGCATGGCCCTGAAGACCCTGCCCACGATCTCAAGGTCTTCCGGGGCATGCTCCAGTTCCAGCAGAGCCCCTTCGAGAGTCGCAAGGAGCTCGTATGCCTCTTCCCGGTACAGGTCCTTCTGTGCATCCATATGTCCCATCCCCACTGATCCTGTCAATTGTGCCCTGACGACCTGGAACCATGCATCCGCTCAACGGTGATGTCCTGTGTTGCAGGAGGCACGACCATGATGCCCCGCGGGATGCCGCCACTGAACCGGTTTGGTTCATCCACGGTTCTCGTCATTTGTCCCGTCCTTATCCCAGCAGCCTCTTCACCACGGCGATGAGCTGCTCGGGCTTGAAGGGCTTCACGATCCAGCCCGTTGCCCCCGCCTGCCTGCCCGCATCCTTCTTGTTCTGGGCAGACTCGGTGGTGAGCATCACGATGGGCGTGAACCTGAAGCTCTGGTCCTTCCTGAGCGCCTGGATGAGCTCGATGCCGTCCATGTTGGGCATGTTCAGGTCCGTGATCACCATGTCCACGGGTTTGGTTTTCATCTTAGCCAGTGCATCCCGGCCATCCACGGCAGACATGACCACGTACCCCTCTTTTTCGAGCGTGAACACGACCAGCTGGCGGATGCTGGCAGAGTCGTCAACGCTTAAGATGGTCTTACTCATGGTTCCCTCCTGAAACCCAAAGGCACGTTCCATGGGGTTCTCTGTCACACGATTCAGGGGTCAGGGCCATGGACCTCAGCGAATCCCTGATACCGCAGGGCAACGCCCCTGTGGTGCAGATGTCCTGCCCTGCCTTTCTGAATGTCTCGTGCGCAGAACACAGGACCTGCGCGCACGCGACATCCATGGTTTCCGCTTTCTCAAGGTCGAGGATGACCCCTTTCCGCACGGAGAAGGCCTCCATGAGGTGCTCCCTCAATGCCGCCGAATCCTGTATGGAAAGGGGCCCCTGAATGCGGAGTATACAAACCTTGTCCGTGTCTTCCCTGTTCAATCGTGCCATGGCCGCTCCTTCGTCCCTCTTCATTAAAAGAGTTCCACATTCTCCCCGAGGTCGTCGGCCGGTGCTGCCTGCTTGTCCTGGCCAGGCGCGTCCTGCGTTCGTCCCAGTTTCTTCATGTGGACCACTCTTTCGCTCTCCATGGTGTAGAGTTTGTCTATATCCCTGAAACATGTTGCGTCGATATGCCTGTTGGGGCAGATCTTCCGTGCATGCTCGGCAACGCCTGAAACCGCCTCCATCACCCCCTGGAGCTTTTCCTGAAGTTGCCGGTGGATCGTTATCGTGCTGGCCGTGTTCTCGACATCCCTCATAAGACTGTCTGCAAACCCCGAGAGTTCGGTGAGCATGTCAAGCACCCTGGTGTCGGTGTCTTTCAGGGAATGAATCAGGCCGCCCAGCTGTTCCACCATATGCTCCACCGCATGTTCCTGCCCTTCCTGAATGACATGGAAGTCTTCCCTGAATGCCTTTGAGAGGCTCACCAGCTCCATGAGCATTTCGCTCAAGTGGTGGGTATCATCTCTGGCGGCCTTGGAGAGTTCGTAGATGCCGCCTGATATGGTATCCAGGACAGCCCCCTCGCGGCCGAGATGTGCAGCCTTGATGCGGGCATTCAGGGCGATGAGCTGAAGGTTCATGCCCATGGCCTCGATGTCATGGACGAACGTGGACATCTCTGAGACCATCTCGCTGGTGGAGTCGACCGTCTTTGTGATGTGTTCCTGCTCCCTGGAGGAGTCCCTCATGGACTTGACGATCGAGGAGATGCCGGCATCGATCTCCTCCATGAAGGACACACCATGGGTCTCGGATGCCATGGCCGCGTCCTCGGTGACGATCCTGATCTGCCCCACGCTGGAACCGATGGCACGGAGATTCTCAATGATCTTGCTCACTGCACCTGAGAGGTCGTCAGTGGACTGCCGCAACTGGGCATGCTGGAGGTCGCATACATCACGGACAAAGGCCGCCACCTCGTCGAGAGCGTGGCCGCCCTCGTTGATCTTCACCCTGAGGTTCTCCATGACTTCCTTCACGTGTTCAACCTGCTGACGCGTGATGTCGTGAAACTGCATGGACATGACGATGTCGCCCATGGATGTCGCGATATTCTTTGCGCCCTGTTCGATCATGCTGACCGACTGCGATGTGGCGCTGTGCTTGTCCGTCAGGCTCCTGTGATTGTGGGCGGCCCTTTCCAGCATGAGCCGCACCTGCTCGCGCTGAACGGTCTGATAGTCATGCACCTTTGCAATGGCACCGGCAATGAATGCCAGCACCGCATCCGATTTCATGTCCATCTGGCGGGACTTGTCCTTTATTGTCTCAACAAGGCGCTTCACATCCTCGGTGAGGCTCGCGAAACCCCCGGTCTGCGAGAAGATGTGCGCATTCTCCATGCGGGTGAGGAATCCCAGCATGGAGAGATTCATCACGAGCATGTTGAGTCCTTCCAGAGAGGAAGACACCTTTCTCAGGGTCCTCTGGTGCTCGAAGAACACCTCTGATATCCTTTCGAAACTCCCAGTGTGGCCCTCCATGAAGCCTTTCAGTTCGTCCAGTATGGAGCTCAAGCCCTCGATGGCCTGGGCGAAACTCTCGCCTGTCATGACTGCGACTATTTCGCTCGACTTTGCGCACATGACCTGGGCACGATGATGGAATTCCCTGAGATCGTCCCCCAGGGAGAGGAAGGTCTCCTCCGAAGATGCCACCAGGCCGTCGAGGCTCTCCCCGATGTGCTCGAGGGCCGTCGACCACTGCGGGATCTCGGGGGCCCCGTTCCCGGGTTCGTCTGTCGGGCAGGAGCGCGTGCGGAAGTATTTGAATATGCTTGTCATGGGTTCCGGCTCCCCTATCCTGCCTTCACTGTGTGCTGATAGACCCTCATGATCTCGGGAGCTATCGCCTCCAGAGAGAGCACCCTGTCGACCCCGCCAAGTTTTATGGCCTCATGGGGCATGCCGAACACGACACAGCTTTCGTCGTCCTGGGCAATGGTGTATGCCCCGGCCTCTTTCATCTCGAGCATGCCCTTGGCCCCGTCGTCTCCCATGCCGGTCATGATGACGCCGATGGCGTTGCGTCCCGCATAACGGGCAGCAGACCTGAAGAGCACATCAACCGACGGCCTGTGGCGTGACACCAGCGGACCGTCCTTTATCTCCACAAAGTAGCGCGCGCCGCTTCGCTTGAGCAGGAGGTGGTGGTTGCCCGGCGCGATGAGGGCGTGGCCGGGAAGAACGGTGTCGTTGTTGGCGGCCTCCTTCACGGTGATCTGGCAGATGGAGTCGAGGCGCCTGGAAAAGGCCGAGGTGAATCCCTCGGGCATGTGCTGCACGATGACGATGCCCGGACAGTTCCCCGGCATTGCCTCCAGAAAAACCTTCAAAGCCTCGGTACCCCCTGTGGACGCGCCCACGGTTACGACCTTCTCCGTAGTCTGCAGGACTGCATCAGGCCTGGCCTTGGGGATGATCACGTCTGCACTCAGCTTGGGCTGTACCAGCATCGGCTCTTTGGACAGTTTCTTCGTCCTGGTCTGCGATGCGGCCACCACCACATCGCAGAGCAGGGTGCTCGACTCCTGGAGTACCTGTTTGGTCCCCAGGGCGGGCTTGTGGATCACCTCCACCGCGCCGAACTCCAGGGCCTTGAGCGCGGTCTCGGTGTTCTTGCCGGCCAGCGAAGAGCAGATCACCACCGGGATCGGGTGCTGGCTCATAATCTTCTTCAGGAAGGTGAGCCCGTCCATGCGCGGCATCTCCACGTCCAGGGTGATGACATCCGGGACCGTCTTCATGATCTTGTCCACCGCGTTGAAGGGATCCGTGGCGAGCCCTATCACCTCTATCCTCGGGTCTGCCGACAGGATGTCGTTGAGTGTCTGCCTCACCAGGGCGGAATCATCCACGATGAGAACCTTCACCTTTTTCATTCATCCCCACCGTATTCATACAAGGGCAGCTGCTGGGCCACCTTGGATACGAACTTCGTAAAAACCTCGCCGGTGTCCGTGTAGAAGATCACCTTGCGTCCCTTGTTCCCTCCCACATTCCATGCCTTGAGCTTCAGCTCCTTCTCGGCGATGGTCTTCATGGCGGTCTCCACGTTCTTGCTTCCCACGGACAAGGTTTTCCCCTGCCGCTTCGAATCGTAGAATATTTCGGAGCCACCGAAGATCTTCACATCGAGTTCCCTGTGCTTGACCCCCATCTTGCGGAACCTGGCCAGCATCCAATCTATGGAACTGTCCACATACTGGAACACATCGGGCAAGGCGGCGCTCTTCCTCGAGGGCTGCGTGATGGTTGGCATAACGGCGTGGCTGATGGCTCCGATCCGAGTGCGGCGGTGATACATGATCACCGAAACGCATGATCCGAGAACCGTCACCACCCTGGCGGGCTCTGTCCCGAAATACATCTCGCCGGGCTTGAGGTAGATGAGAGGCAGTTCCTGTACGGGGGATATCTTCATGCAGTGCATCTAGACCCTCCGGTATACGGTGTTGGCCGTGACCTTCAAGGGAAGATCCATGCCGTTCAACGTTTCCGAGTGGCCGGTGAAGAGGTAACCCCCCGTGTGCAGGTGCATGCACAGTCGCCGCACAACCTTCTCCTGGGTGGACCGGTCGAAATAGATGAGCACGTTCCTGCAGAAGATGATGTCCATCTTCTCCCTCAGCCCGAAGTCGTCGTTCATGAAGTTGAGCCAGCGGAACCTCACCCTTGACCTGAGGTCCGGGACGATCCGGACCTCCTTCTTCCGGGGGTCCCTGCTCCTGAGAAGGTAGCGCCTCCTGAGCTCCATGGGCACCGGCATGATGCGCTCCTCGTCGTAGACGGCCCGCCTGGCCTTGTCCAGTACCTTGGTGGATATGTCCGTGCCCAGGATCATGAAGCTGAAATCCCGCCTGGCCCTGGCGATCTCCTGGAGGACCATGGCCAGCGTGTAGGGCTCCTCCCCGGACGAACACGCCGCGGACCAGACCATCAGAGGCCTCCTGATGCCCGCCCCGGAGGAGGCCATGAGGTTCGGGACTGCCTCGTCCAGGAGGCATTCGAAGTGCTGGGGCTCCCGGAAGAAGTCGGTCTTGTTGGTGGTGACCGCGTCGATCATGTGCACGAGCTCGTGATCCTTCCCCTCCGGGCTGAAGAGGTAGCTGCAGTATTCCCGGAAGGTCGAGAGTCCCAGCGCCCTCATCCTTTTCACGAGGCGTGCCTCCAGCATGGTGCTCTTGGAAGGCGGCATCTTAATGCCGCACGTGTCGTAGATGAACATGCTGAGTTTTTCGAAGAGTTCCGTCGGCAGCTTGGCACTCGAAGGCACTCGCCGTTGCATGCTCATCGTGGATGCGGTTTCCATTCTGGCGGCCCCGTTTTTGTCGGTCATGGACTATGCGAGAATATCCGCGGCGGAAGCCTCTGCCGAGGACCCTGACTGGGCCACGAATGAAAGCTCGTCCAGGGAGAATACCTTGTCGATGTCCAGGATCATGACGAACTCCTCGTCGCGCTTGCCCATGCCCTTGATGAAATCCGTGTTGAGCTTTGTCCCGATCTTCGGGGCCGGTTCAATGCTTTCGGGCTCCAGCTCCATAACCTCGTGCACGGAGTCCGCCAGGACCCCCAGCACCACGCTGTCGCCCTCGATGTCCACCTCCCCGATGATGATGCGGGTGTTCACGGTCTTCTCCGTGTCCTTGATGCTGAACTTCTTGTTGAGGTCCACCACCGGCACCACCGAGCCCCTCAGGTTGATGACGCCCTTCATGAAGTCCGGGGTCTGGGGCACCTTGGTGATCTTGGTGAAATCGAGCACCTCGCGCACCTTGGAGATGTCCAGTGCGAACTCCTCCTCGTCGAGCTTGAACGAAAGGTACTGCCTCGTCTCGGTTATTCCTTTCACGCTCATCGGCTTCTCCTTGTTCCTGTTATATATCCGTACCCATCATGTCATACGTTGCATGTCTTGCCGGAGCCTGAGGCGCCCGGGGTGGCGTTTCTCCGGTGGCGTTTCACGGCCGGGGCGCCTCAGACATCACCCTGATCAATACTTCTCGAAATCGTCGTCGCTGACATCGCCCGAAGACTCGTGGTCGGACAGGTCGATGAGCACGCCCGTATGCCCGGGAGAACCGGTGTCCCTCCCCTTGAGCACCCTCGGGGCTTCGTGGTGCGCCTTTATGACCTGGGCCTTGGGTGCGACATGAGCGATCTTCGCGGCCTTTCTGGCATGCTGCTTCTCCACCTTCCTGGACCCATCCTTGTCGATCTTGAAGAAGGCGATGGCCTCCTGGAGCTGCATGGCCTGACTGGAGAGCTCCTCGGAGGTGGATGACATCTCCTCGGCGGCGGAGGCGTTCTGCTGGACCACCTGGTTGAGCTGCTGGATGGCCGAATTGATCTGCTCCGCCCCGGTGTTCTGCTCGTTGCTTGCTGCGGTGATCTCCTGGACGAGCTGGGCGGTCTTCTGGATGTCGGGAACGATCTGGCTGAGCAGCTTGCCTGCCTTCTCGGCCACGGCCACGCTGTTCACCGAGAGCTTGCTGATCTCGCCCGCGGCCTCGGCGGAGCGTTCAGCTAGCCGCCTTACCGCGGCGGCCACCACGGCGAAGCCTTTGCCGTGCTCTCCTGCCCGGGCCGCCTCGATGGCCGCGTTCAGGGCCAGCAGGTCCGTCTGGCGGGCGATCTCCTCGACAATGGCGATCTTGTCTGCAATGGTCTTCATGGCGCTGACGGTCTCCAGGACTGCCTGACCGCCTTCCCGGGCATCTTCCGCAGACTTGATGGCGATCTTCTCGGTCTGCTGGGCGTTGTCCGCGTTCTGCCGGATGTTGGAGGCCATCTGTTCCATGGATGAGGACGCCTCTTCAGCGGCCGAGGCCTGTTCGGATGCACCCTGGGACATCTGTTCGGCCGTGGAGCTCATCTGCTCGCTGCCCGCGGCAACGTTGTCCGCCGCGCTGTGCACGTCCGCCACGATTGACCTCAGCTTGGTCATCATGTTCCGCAGCGCATCGGCCAACTGGCCTATCTCGTCCTTCTGCTGGATGTTGATGTCAGCCGTGAGGTCGCCTTCTGAGACATGGACGGCAAGATCGACACCCTTGCGGATACCGCTGGTAATGATGCGGGAAAAGAGGAAGAAGACCACAAAGGCCGCTGCAAAGGAGATGACGCCCACGGCGAGCACGATGTTCCGGACTTGCTTGGCCGGGGCAAGGAATTCCTCGTCGGGCAGAGAGAGGCCTATGCTCCAGCCCGTGAGCTTCACGGGCGCGAAGCCGCCGGTCTTGGGAACACCCTTGAAGACATATCGTTCTACCCCGGCCTGGCCCGCGAGCATCTTTTTGGTGATCTCCTGCATGCCGTCCAGTTCAGCGAGATTGAGTTTCAGGATGTTTTCCTTTGCCGGGTGGGCTATAAGGACCCCTTCCTTGTTAACCATGAAGGCATACCCGGTCTTGCCAGTCTTGGTGTTCACGACCAGCTCGCTCAGAAATCCGATGTCCAGGATATTCGCGATGACACCCACGACCCTTCCTTCGGACAGGATGGGCTGCGCAACGGGCACAAACGGCTGGTTCGTGACCTTGTTGAGCGCTGCCTCGCCGATGTTGCCTTTTCCTGCAATGGCCTCCTTGAAATATCCCCTGTCAGCCACCGACACCCCGATGAACTTGGGATCGCTTGAGGCAAAGACCACCCCGCGCTGGTCTGCTGCCACGACCACCTGGGAGTTTTCCTTGAGACCTTCGGTGTCGCTGAACACCTT
>JAKPQL010000010.1 GCA_029547045.1 Deltaproteobacteria bacterium
GAAGGGCGATGCATGCGGCTCTTGCGGCCACACCATACCGGGAAGATTGAAGGATGACCATGCCGAAGAAGAAACCGTCCCATACGAACCCACTGGCTCACAAGCCGCGTTCCGGCTGGGATATCCTGGCCGGAAAGGAGGCGAGGATCGACGCCTTTGCGAGGGACTACATCCGCTTCCTCTCCACGGTGAAGACCGAGCGCGAGGCCGTCGCCTATATCAGGGACCGCTCGACCCTGGACAAGGGGCTCCTGGCCTTCGACAACCGGGGCAAGGCGCTGGCACTGTGCAGGACCGGCTCGAGGCCGCTGTCCGACGGCATCAGGATCGTGGTGTCCCACCTGGACAGCCCGCGCCTCGACCTGAAAGCCAACCCGCTCTACGAGGACACCGAGCTGGCAATGCTCAAGACCCACTACTACGGCGGCATCAAGAAGTACCAGTGGCTGGCCAGGCCGCTCGCCATCCACGGCGTGGTGATCCGGGAGGACGGCACCGCGGTGAACGTGGTCATCGGCGAGGAGGACGGCGAGCCCTGCTTCACCATCGAGGACCTGCTCCCCCACCTGGCGGGAAAGGCCCAGTACGGCAAGAAGCTCGAGGAGGCCTTCCAGGGAGAGAAGCTCAACCTCATCGTCGGGTCCCGGCCCGACCTGAAGGCCAAGGAGGAGAAGGTCAAGGCCCGGATCCTCGATCTCCTGCACCGCAGGTACGGCATCGTGGAGCAGGACTTCACCTCGGCGGACCTGGAGGTGGTGCCCGCGGGCAGGGCCCGGGAGGTGGGTTTCGACTCCTCCCTCGTCGGCGGCTACGGCCAGGACGACCGGGTGTGCGCCTGGGCGGCATCCGCGGCCATCCTCGACGCCCGGAAGGTCCCCTACACCACCATCGCCCTCCTGGTGGACAAGGAAGAGATCGGCAGCGACGGCAACACCGGCGCCAAGAGCATCTTCCTGGAGGAGGTCCTGTGGGCGCTGGCCGAGAGGCTCAAGCAGGACATCGCACCGGCCCGGGTCCTGTACCGGAGCAGGGCCGTCTCGGGAGACGTGAACGGCGCCCTGGACCCTGACTACCCCGAGGTGCACGAGAAGAGCAACGCCGCGCGCATGGGGTACGGGGTGTGCGTCACCAAGTTCACCGGGAGCCGCGGGAAGTCTGGTGCCAGCGAGGCCCACGCCGAGTACATGGGATGGATCCGCTCCATCCTCAACCGCAAGAAGATCCCCTGGCAGACCGGCGAGCTCGGCAAGGTGGACGAGGGGGGCGGCGGCACCGTGGCAAAGTTCCTGGCCGAGTACGGCATGGACATCGTGGATGTGGGGCCTCCCCTGCTGTCCATGCACGCACCCTTCGAGCTTGCTTCCAAGGTGGACTGTTACGCCACCTACCTGGCCTACCGGGCGTTCATGGAGGAATCATGAAGGAACAGATCCTCGCGCACATGGGGTCCCTGCTCGGCGGCGTGGTCCATAACCTGAACACGCCACTCATGTGGGTCATGGGAAGGGCGCAGCTCATCCAGTCCCGCAACGAGCGGATCGAGTCCATCAAGGACCTCTCCGAGGATGACCTTGCCAAGATCAAGGAGAAGAACGAGAAGGACATCTCCTCCATCCTGGAGGGCGCCGAGAAGATCGATTTCATCCTCAAGGGGCTTGGCTACAAGATCCAGATGGTCAACGAGGGGTACACCTCGGTGGAGCTCAGGGAGTACCTGGAGATGGAGACCAACTTCCTGCTGGCCGACATGCGCTTCAAACACGACACGAAGCGGGAGATCAGGCTGAACTCAAGGTCGCACTACGCCAAGGTCGACTACAACGCCCTGTCCGGCGCGGTCACGGGCATCATCAACGCCATGATGGACCATACGGACAAGGGCAGGACCATCAAGGTCTCCCTGGAGAACGGCGTCATCCACCTGGTCTGCCCGGAGCTCAAGCTGGGCGAGGCGTCCCGGGCCCAGATCGAGGCCTGCTCCCGCGAGCTCACATCCCACGCGGACATCTTCATCGACGACAGCGAGGGAGCCCACGTCACCATCACCCTCAAGGACCTCTGATGGGCCCGCATCAGGCCATCACCTGCCCCAACTGCGGGCACGGCCTTTCCATCTACCGCAACCCCGTCCCCACGGTGGACATCATCATCGGATACGAGGGCGGGATCGTGCTCGTACTGCGGAAAAACCCGCCGCCCGGGTGGGCTTTGCCCGGCGGATTCGTGGACTACGGCGAGACCGTGGAGGCGGCTGCCATACGGGAAGCCAGGGAGGAGACGGGCCTCGACCTCGCCGAGCTGCGGCAGTTCGGCGTCTACTCCGACCCCGGCCGCGACCCCCGGCAGCACACCATCACCACCGTGTTCACGGCGAAGGGGGCAGGCGTCATGAAGGCGGGTGACGACGCGGCCCGGGTGCAGGTGTTCGGTCTGGAGGCCCTGCCCGAGCTCGCCTTTGACCACGCCCGCATCCTGGGCGACTACGGACGGTCCATCAGGAAAGGCGGGTGAGGGCATGACCGCGGCGAAAGAAGTCTTCCTCGTGGACGGCAGCTCGTACGTGTACCGGGCGTTCTATGCCATGCGGAACCTCTCCACGTCCGCGGGCCTGCCCACGAATGCCGTGTACATCCTGGCCCGCATGCTGCTGAAGCTCATCAGGGACAAGGACCCCGCCTACCTGTGCTTCGTGCTCGACTCCAGGGGCCCCACCGAGCGGCACGCCCGGTACCAGGCGTACAAGGCCACCCGGCAGAAGATGCCAGAGGCGCTCTCCGTGCAGTTCCCCTACATCCTCGACATGGTGCGCGCCTTCGGCATCCCGGTGCTCCGGAAGGAGGGGGTGGAGGCGGACGACATCATCGCCACCGCGGCCCGCAGGTTCCGCTCAGACGCAAAGGTCTACATCATCTCCGGCGACAAGGACCTCATGCAGCTCGTGGACGATTCCGTGCTGGTCTGGGACACGCTGAAGGACCAGGTCTACGACAAGGAGGCCGTGAAGGCCAGGTACGGTGTCTACCCCGAATACATGGCCGACCTGCTGGCCGTCATGGGGGACAGTTCGGACAACATCCCGGGCGTGCCCGGCATCGGCGCCAAGGGGGCCCTGGAGCTCGTGAACACCCTGGGCCATGTGCAGGACATCATTGCGGGCGCCTCCACCATCGAGGCGAAGAGGGCGCGGGAGGCCATCCTGAACAACACCGACAAGGCCCTCCTGAGCCTGGACCTGGTGAGGCTCGACCGCGACGTGGACCTGCGGCTGGACTACCCGGACATCGCCCGCGGCCCCATGGACAAAGAAGGCCTCGTGCGGCTCTTCACCGAGCTGGAATTCCGCGCCCTGGCGTCCGAGCTCGCCGCACAGGCGCCGGAGGCGGCCCCATCCTTCTCGGGCGCCATCGAGCATGCGTGCAACCCGCCGCTGTCCGGCGAGACAGGTCTCTTCGTGCTGGAGGGAGAGTGTTCGGCGGCGTCTTCGGGCGGGACCGCCTTCGTGTGTCTCGAAAAAGACGCGTGCCTGGATGTGCTCACCAATGGCCGCTGCCGGCTCGTCATGCACGACGCCAAGGAGTCCCTGGTGGCCGCCCGCAGGCGCGGTGTCGCTGTGAAGGCGGAAATCTTCGACACCATGCTCGCGGCCTACTGCTGCGATGCGGCCACCGGGCAGACCACCCTGGAGGACCTGGCAAAGGCGTACCTGGACCGTGACCTGAAGCGCGCCAGGGACCTGATGGGCACGGGCAGGAAGGCCCTGCGGCCGGGCGAGATCGACCCCGAAGAGCTCTCGCGCTTCCTGGCCGGTCACGCAGCCTGCCTCGCGCCGCTTCAGCACGAGCTGTCGGCCCGCATGGCGGACCTCGGCGTGGACAGGCTGTTCCACGAGCTCGAGATCCCGCTCATGCACGTCCTGGCGGACATGGAAGCCGTGGGCGTCCTGGTGGATGCCGAGCTGCTGGGCACCATCAGCGCCGAGATCGAGGCCCAGCTCGCGGGCATGGAAGAGCGGGTCTACGCGCTCGCGGGGAGGCCCTTCAACATCAACTCCCCCAGGCAGCTGGGAGAGATCCTGTTCGTCGAGATGAAGCTGCCCGCGGTGAAGAAGACCAAGACCGGGTTCTCCACGGACAGCGCGGTCCTGGAGGCGCTGGCGGCCCGGCACGAGCTCCCCGCCATGATCCTGGACTGGCGCATGCTCACGAAGCTCAAGAACACCTACGTGGACACCCTGCCCGCCATGATCGACCCTGAAACCGGCCGCGTGCACACCCGGTTCAACCAGGCCGTCACCGCCACGGGCAGGATCTCGTCCTCCGAGCCGAACCTCCAGAACATCCCCATCCGCACCGACATGGGCCGCCGCATCCGGGAGGCCTTCAGGGCGCCCGAGGGGTTCACCATCCTGAGCGCGGACTATTCCCAGATCGAGCTGAGGATCCTTGCTCACATCACGAAGGACCCGGTGCTCACCGAGTCCTTCGAAAAGGGCCTCGACATACACGCCCGCACCGCGGCCGAGGTCTTCGGCGTGGGCCTGGGCGAGGTCACCGAGGGTCTCCGCAGGCAGGCCAAGACCATCAACTTCGGCATCATGTACGGCATGGGCCCGCACAAGCTCTCGAGCGAGCTGGGCATCAGGCGGGACACGGCAAGGCAGTACATCGACACCTACCTGGCCAGGTATCCCGGGGTGAGCGCCTACATGGAGGGCATCGCCAGGTCCGCCGAGCAGGACGGCTTCGTCACCACCGTCATGGGCAGGCGCAGGAGCATCCCCGAGATCGCGTCGCCCAACTTCAACGAGCGCGAAGGCGCCCGGCGCATCGCCATCAACACCCCCATCCAGGGCAGCGCGGCCGACATCATCAAGCTCGCCATGGTCAGGATCCACGAACGCATGAAGGGCATGCAGAGCCGCATGATCCTCCAGGTGCACGACGAGCTGGTCTTCGAGGTCGTGCCCGACGAACTCGAGCAGGTGAGGACCCTGGTGAAGCACGAGATGGAGAACGCCTTCCCCCTGCACGTGCCCGTGCACGTGGACATCGGCACGGGGAAGAGCTGGGCCGAGGCCCACTGAGCCGACGGGCACCCCCTCCGGCCATGCTCACCGCCATCCTCACCGGGCTTCGGGACAGTCGGCTGGTCTGGGACCTGCTCGGACCCCTCTACAACCACCGGATCCACCATGCCCTGCACGAGCTCTTCGAGCATATCGCACGAGACCTGTCGCTCCAGGGGAACGCGCAGGTTCTCGACGTGGGAGCAGGCCCGGGGCACCTGGCGCTCCGCGTGGCGGAACTCCACCCCTCATCCACGGTGACTGGCGTGGACTTCTCGCCCATGCAGGTGCGCGCCGCCAGGCGGCTGCAAAGGAGCAGAGAAATCGGGAACTGCCGCTTCTCGAAGGCGAACGCCATGCACCTGCCCTTCGATGAGGCACGCTTCGATGCCGTGGTGAGCGTGGGCTCCATCAAGCACTGGCCCGATCCTCTCCAGGGCATCCGGGAGATGGTGCGGGTCCTGCGCCCCGGGGGCCTGCTCCTTGTCTCGGAGACCGACCGGGAGGCGGCACAGGACGATCTGGAACGGTTCATGGAGCGCTTCACGGCCTGGTATCTGTGGAACCCCCTGCTCCTGTGGGGCCTGAGGCGCATCGTGTTCGGCCAGAGCTTCTCCGAGGGACAGCTCATGAAACTGCTCGAGAGGTCGGGATCCAGGGAGGTACAGGCGCACCGTCTCGAGGGGTGTCCGTACGTGATCGTGAAGGCGAGAAGAGGGTGAAGGGAAGAAGGGGGGACTCTCTGCCCCCCTCTTCCCGCGTTTCTTGCTACCGCTTGCCCAGGAGGTTCCTGGCCACCACAACCCGCATGATCTCGTTCGTGCCCTCGTAGATCTGGGTGATCTTGGCGTCGCGCATGAGGCGCTCCATGGGGTACTCGGTGACGTAGCCGTATCCGCCCAGGATCTGCACGCCCTCCACGGTTGCCCACATGGCCACGTCGGAGGCGTACATCTTTGCCATGGCGGCCTCCTTCTCGAAGTGCATGTGGTTGCTCTCGAGCCAGGCGGCCCTGAGAACCAGCAGCTCGGCCGCGTCGATCCGGGTGGCCATGTCGGCCATCTTGAACTGGATGGCCTGGAAGTCGGATATGGGCTTGCCGAACTGCACGCGCTCCTTGGAGTATTTCACCGCCTCCTCAAGGCAGCACTTGGCGATGCCGAGCGCCTGGGAGGCTATGCCGATGCGGCCCGAGTCGAGGGTGGTGAGCATCTGGCGGAAGCCGTTGCCCGGATCGCCCAGGATGGCGTCCTTGGGGATGCGGGCGTCCTGGAACACGAGCTCCGAGGTGCCGGAGCCGCGGATGCCCAGCTTGTCCTCCACCTTGCCCACGGAGAACCCTTCCGTCTCCTCCAGATCTATGACGAACTGGGTGATGCCCTTGTAGCCCTTGGTCTTG
Organism: Deltaproteobacteria bacterium; assembly: GCA_029547045.1. GTDB lineage: Bacteria > Desulfobacterota > Desulfomonilia > UBA1062 > UBA1062 > MWEI01. The sequence goes on from JAKPQL010000010.1 coordinate 6,465, forward strand.
TCAGTCACCGCGGCGATGACCGCGTACTTGGCGATGTTGCCGTTGGTGATGAACTTCTTCTCGCCGTTGATGATCCAGTGGTTGCCGTCGAGCACGGCGCTCGTCTTCATGCCCGCCGGGTCCGAGCCCGCGTTCGCCTCGGTGAGCCCGTAGCAGCCGTGGGCCGCGCCGGAGGCCACCGGCGTGTTGAACTTCTTCCGCTGCTCCTCGCTGCCGAAGGTGTAGACCGGGAAGCCATAGAGGGAGTTGTTCACCGACATGATCACGCCCGTGCTCGCGCAGCCCCGGGATATCTCGGTGAGGATCAGGGCATAGGCCACGTAGTCCATGCCGGCGCCGCCGTACTCGCCCGGGATGGCCACGCCCATGAACCCGTTCTCGGCCATCTTCCGCAGGACCTCGTCGTTGTGCCGGTGCGTCTGGTCGATCTCGGCGGCTCTCGGCTTGAGTTCCTGGTCGGCGAACTTCCGCGCCATGTCCTGTACCATCTTGTGTTCATCGCTCAGTGAAAACTCCATTTGACCCCTCCTCGTATGAATGTTGCGCTCGAGAGCATCCTTCCCTGCAGGTTTGGCTACGCGGCCGCTGTCCTCCGTAAAGATGAATGAGCATTCATTTATATACCCCGGATGGACATCGCTGTCAACGAGCGCACGTACATGGGCGAGTGGGGATTGCATTTGTTTTACATCGGTGATTCCACACAGGGAATTTGGCGATTGTCCATGAATATCGTGAAGATAGAATGAATTGCCGATGTTTTCCCGCACAATTGCCTTTACTGGGCTCCCCGTTCACTGGTATATATACTATCCCAACTCACTTCTGTAAGGAGGCATGGTTTCCATATGAGGAACGTCTTCATCTTCAACCCAGGTCCATCCGTTCTCCCCGAGCCTGTGCTCGAAAGCACGAGCAAGGCCATCCTCAACTTCGCCGGCACCGGCATGTCCATCATGGAGGTCTCGCACCGCTCCAAGCAGTTCGATGCGCTGCTCGTCGAGACCGTGGATCTCCTGAGGAAGGTCATGGAGATCCCGGACAATTACAGGATCCTCTTCCTCCAGGGCGGCGCGAGCCTGCAGTTCGCCATGATCCCCATCAACCTGCTCGCCGCGGGCAAGGTGGCGGACTACGTGGACACCGGCTACTTCGCGACCCGCGCCATCAAGGAGGCCAAGCTCATCGGAAAGGTGAACGTGGCCGCCTCCACCAAGGACCTGAACTACACGAGGCTGCCGAACAAGGACGAGCTCAAGCTCACCAGGGACGCCGCCTATTGCCACATCACCTCCAACAACACCATCTACGGCACCCAGTGGCAGAGTTTCCCGGACACCGGTGACGTGCCGCTCGTGGCGGACATGTCCTCCGACATCCTCTCCCGGAAGGTCGACGTGAGCAAGTTCGGCCTCATCTACGCTGGCGCCCAGAAGAACATGGGCCCGGCCGGCGTCACCTGCGTCATCATCCGCGAGGACCTTGTGGGCAAGGCTCCGGAGAACACCCCCACCATGCTGAACTACAAGCCCCACGTGGAGAACAACTCCTGCTACAACACCTGCCCCGTGACCGCCATCTTCGTGGTGCACGAGGTGCTCAGGTGGCTCCTGGACAACGGCGGCGTGGCGGAGATGGAGAAGATCAACAACGCCAAGGCGAAGCTCATCTACGATATCCTCGACGGCAGCTCCTTCTACAAGGGCAGCGTGGAGAAGGCGTCCCGCTCCAGGATGAACATCCCCTTCAAGCTCCCCACCGATGAGCTCGACAACGAGTTCATCTCACAGGCCTCCAAGAAGGGCTTCATCGGCCTGAAGGGCCACCGTGCCGTGGGCGGCATCCGTGCCTCCATGTACAACGCACTGCCGCTCGAGGGCGTGGCCAGGCTCGCCGACTTCATGAAGGAATTCGAGAAGAGCAAGGCATAGAAAGTCTCCGCACCGGGGCGGGGCGAACACCTCCCGCGCCGGTGCGGGCCGCATATGCATCCTATCCATGCAGCCCGCTCACATCCACGGGTTTTTCTGAAAGCCCGTCGATGCGAGCGGGCACGGTTTCCGTATCCGACAAAGGACATGCCCCGCATGTCCTCACGGTCCCTTCGTGGCCCATCCCCCGTCCCCGGCGCCACCGGGGACGACGACGGGCCCCCCGCCGGTGCGCGAGAGAAAAGCCCTTGACACGTACGGAGAAAAGAACGAACTTACTAATTTATTCGCACGTAATTGAACGTGCATATGTTTGAATGGCATGTGCTTGTGAGCGTTTGATGAAAGGGGTGTGTATGGCTGCAACGCCGAGGCGACAATCCGTATTCCTCCTGTGCCTTGTTCTGCCCCTGGTCTTCGGGTGCAGCCAGAAGGCCTTCATGGTCAGGTCCATGAAGCCCATCATGCAGGACCTGAACGCGGCCGTGAACCAGAGCACCGACGTGGACATGCTCCGCGACGCCCTGCCCGCCTTCCTCGTCCAGATGGACGGCTTCATCCTGGCTGCGCCCAACGACGAACTCCTGCTCCAGGGCGCCGAGGCCTACTTCGGGTACGCGAACGCCTTCGTTGAGGATACCGACAAGCAGCGGGCGAGCATGCTGTACCGCAGGGCGCTCGACTACGCCCTTGCGACCCTCACGGACGACCTGTCGTTCTCCCGGGCCCTTGAGGGCTCCCCGGACGCCTTCAGGGAGACGCTCAGGGGGCTCGGGGGCTCCGACGTCCCCTCGCTCTTCTGGGCGGGCAACTCCTGGCTCGCCTGGATCGGGCTCAACCTCGACAGGCCCGAGGCCCTCATGGACCTGCCCAAGGCCCAGGCCATGCTGGAGCGGGTCGTGGAGCTCGACGAGACCTACTACTACGGCAGCGCCCACGCGGCGCTGGGCGCCCTGTTCGCCAGCCAGTCCAAGGCCCTGGGCGGAGACCCGGACAAGGCCAGGCGCCACTTCGAGCGTGCCTTCGAGATCTCGGGCAGGAAGCTCCTGTTCGTCCACGTGTTCTACGCACGGTTCTATGCCTACCAGGTCCAGGACCGGGACCTGTTCGTGAAAACCCTCCAGGAGGTCCTGGACACGCCGCCGGGGGCTTTCCCGGACAAGGCCTTTGCCAACGAGGTCGCCAGGAGGAAGGCGAAGGCCCTCCTGGACGACGTTGACATGTACTTCTGACATCCACACCACGAAGGGGGCACACAGAAATGAACCGATTCATGGCATGCATGGCCGTCGTCACGCTGATCTGCACACAGTGGGGCACCGTGTGCGCGGCAGAAGACGCAAAGATCGTCATCAAGATGGCAACCCTGGCGCCCAGGGACACCTCCACGGGCAAGGCCTTCGAGGAGCTCACCCGGCAGATCAGGGTGAAGACCGGGGGAGAGGTGGCCTTCAAGACCTACTGGGGAGGGGTGCAGGGCGACGAGAAGGACGTGCTCCGCAAGATCAGGCTGGGCCAGCTCCACGGCGGCGGCTTCATGGGCCCGGGCCTCGGACTCATCGTGCCCCAGGTGCGCGTCACCGAGATCCCCTACGTGTTCCGGAACTACGACGAGGTCGCCTATGTGCGCTCAAAGCTCCAGCCCGAGATGGAGCAGGCCTTCGAGAAGGAGGGCTACATCGTGCTCGGCTGGATGAACCTGGGCTTCATCTACACCTTCTCCAAGGTGCCGCTCACCTCGCTGGATGTGGCGAGGAAACAGAAGTGGTGGACGCTCGAGGGCGAGCCCATCGGCCAGGCCGTGTTCGCGGCCCTGGACATCGTGCCCATCTCGCTGTCCATCTCGGACGTGGCCACGTCGCTGTCCACCAACATGATCGACTGCGCAAACTCCACCCCCTTCGGGGCCGTGGCCTTCCAGTGGTACACCAAGTTCAAGTACATCTCCGGCTACCCCTCCTCCAACATCCTGGGCGCCACCATCGTGTCCAAGAAGATGTGGGACAGGATAACGCCTGCCAGCCAGAAGGTCATCCTCGAGGTGGCCCATGCCGAGCACGCCAAGATCGTGCAGGCCACCCGCAAGGACGACGCCGGGAGCCTCGTGGTGCTCAAGAAGGCCGGCCTGAGCGTCATCCCGCTTGACCCGGAGGACAAGGACATGCAGTACGTGTTCGTGGCGTCCAGGAAGGCCCGGGAAAGCCTGGTGGGCAAGCTCTATTCCAGGGAGCTCCTGGAGAGGACGCTCTCCCTGGTGGAGGAGTACCGCAGGGCCCACCCGGACAGGGATGCACGGACCATCCGGCTGAACTGAGGCTCACCCCATGCGCTGCCCCTCGTGCGGTCACGATCCTTCCGGAAAGACCCCTGAGGCCTGTCCCGCATGCGGGGAGCCCCTGCGCCCGGAGAGCGGCCCGGGCCGGATCATCACGCTCACCGAAGACATCGCGATCTCCATCATGCTCTGCGCCATGGTCCTCATGGTGCTCCTGCAGATCGTGCTGAGAAACTTCCTGGCCACCGGCATCACCGGCGGCGCGGAGATCGTCCGCCACATGGTGCTCTGGGTGGCTTTTCTGGGAGCCGGCCTGGCGGCCCGGGAAGGCAAGCATATCAGGATCGACGTGGCCTACCGGGTGCTCCCGCAGGGGCTCAAGCGGCTCGCCGAGGTCGTCACGGGCATCTTCACCACAACGGTCTGCGCCATCCTCCTCTATGCATCCTGCCAGTTCGTGGCCATGGACTACAGCTCGGGCACGGTGATCGCATTCCACGACATGCCCGTATGGATCCTGGAGCTCGTCATCCCGTTCGGTTACCTGGCGGTCACGCTCCGGTACGCCAGGCAGTGCGTGCGGTCCTTCCTGTCGCTCGTGAGGGGGGCATGAGGCCATGGTGACCTCGGCAATCGTCCTGGTCGTGGTGCTGGCGTTCCTGGGCGCGCCCATGTTCGCCGTGCTGTCGGCCTTCGCCCTCATCGGGTTCTTCCTCTCGGACATCCAGTTCGCGGCGCTCATCGTGGATATCTACAGCCAGTTCTCCAACAACCCGGTGCTGTACACCATCCCCATCTTCACCTTTGCCGGGTTCATCCTGGCCGAGAGCAGGGCCTCGGTGCGCATCGTCAACTTCTCGCAGGCCCTCCTGGGCTGGATGCCCGGCGGCCTCGCCATCGTCGCGCTCGTGGCGTGCGCCTTCTTCACCACCTTCACCGGCGCCTCGGGCGTCACCATCGTGGCGCTGGGAGGCCTCCTGTACCCTGCCCTCATGAAGGGGAACTACTCGGACAACTTCAGCCTCGGCCTGCTCACCACCTCGGGCAGCCTGGGCCTGCTGTTCTTCCCCAGCCTCCCCATCATCATCTACGGGGTCATGGCCCAGACCAGCATCACCCAGCTCTTCGCCGCGGGCGTCATCCCCGGCGTCTTCCTCATCGTCGTGCTCGCCCTGTACAGCTCGCTGGTGGCCAGATGGTCTAAGGTGGAGAGGCACTCCACCTCATGGAAGGAGATCGTCGCCACCACCAGGGAGGCCAAGTGGGAGCTCTTCATCCCGCTCATGCTCGTGGTGGGGATCTTCGGCGGCCTGGTAACCCTGGGAGAGGTGGCGTCCATCATGGTGGCCTACGCCTTCGTGGTGGAGGTCTTCGTCCACAGGGACCTGCGCATCTCCCAGTTCCCGGGCATCATCCGGGAGAGCATGGTGCTGGTGGGGGCCATCTTCATCATCCTGGGCAGCGCGCTGGCGCTCACCACCTACATGATCGACGCGGAGATCCCCATGCGCACCCTGGAGTTCATCCAGGCGCACATACACTCCAAGGTGGCCTTCCTCGTGGCGTTGAACGTCTTCCTGCTCGTCGCGGGCAGCATCATGGAGATCTACGGCGCGCTGTTCGTCATCGTGCCGCTCATCGTGCCCATCGCGGCGAGCTACGGCATCCACCCCGTGCACCTGGGCATCATCTTCCTCACCAACCTCGAGATCGGCTACTCCATGCCGCCCGTGGGGCTGAACCTCATCATCTCCTGCATCCGGTTCGACAGGCCCGTGACCAGGCTCTACCGGGCGTGCCTGCCCTTCATCCTCATCATGATCCTCGCGCTCATGGTGATCACCTACGTGCCGTGGCTGAGCCTGTGGCTCGTGGAGCGGTTCGGGATACGGTGAGCGCGAGGGGATCATCATCGGACAGGCTCCAGTTTTTTTAAAAAACTGAACCCGACGATTCGACGATTCCCTGTTTTTAAGGAATCGTCGAATCGTCGGGTCCGGGGAACAGCCGTTCCCTGCAACGACTCTGGAATATGCCCGTAGGGATGCTCCTATTCGATGCCCAGCAGCTCGATGTCGAAGGTCAGGGTCTTGCCGGCGAGCGGGTGGTTCGCGTCCAGGGTGACCGTCTCCTCGTCCACGTCCGTCACCATGACCATGACCTCCTCGCCGTCCGCGTCCACGAGCTTGAGCTGCATGCCCACCTCGGGGACCACGTCCTCGGGGAAGTACTCCCACGGCATCTCCACCACGAGCTCTTCCCGGTGGGGGCCGTAGGCGTCCTCGGGGGCGATGGTGACGGTCTTCAGCTCCCCCACGGCCATGCCCCTGGCGCCGTCCTCGAACCCCGGGATCACCTCGCCGGAGCCGATGACGAAGATCAGCGGCTCCCTCCCCACGGAGGAATCGAACTCGAAGCCGTCCTCGAGCTTCCCGCGGTAGTGCACCCTGACCCTGTCGCCCTGCTGCGCCGATCGCCTGCTCTCCATGGCCCGCCCCCTTTTCAGCCCTGCGTATCTGTCCACCCTAGCAGATACCCGGGACCCGGGCAAAACAAAAAGGGGGCTCTCTGCCATGCGGGAGGGATCGCCCTGGCGACGGCCAAGGAAACCCTTGGATTCCGGGCAGCGCACGGGTATACTACTCACCTGCCTGCATCGACCACGACAAAGGAGGATTCCCATGCCGGCCATGGAATACACCCTGGAAGGGAACGTGGCAGTGCTCACCATGAACAGCGGCGAGAACAGGTTCAACCAGTCCTTCATCCGGGACTTCCGGGCCGCCCTGGACGCCATCGAGCGAGATACCCCGGCCAGCGCCCTGGTGGTGCGCTCCGCCCACGACAAGATCTTCTGCAACGGGATCGACCTGGACTGGCTCGGGCCCATCGTGGAAGCAGGGGATGCGGAAGCCGTCCGGTCCTTCTGCCATGCGCTGAACGCCCTGCTTCGCAGGATCCTCCTCTACCCCATGCCCACCGTCGCGGCCATCACGGGCCACGCCTTTGCAGGCGGGGCCATCATGTGCTGCTGCTTCGACTTCCGCTTCATGCGCTCGGACCGGGGCTTCTTCTGCTTCCCCGAGGTGGACCTGGGAATCCCGTTCTGGCCGGGCATGGTGGCCATGGTGAAGAAGGCCATCCCTGCCTACAAGCTGGACGAGCTGTACTACCTGGGAACGAGGCTCACCGGCGTCCAGTGCGAGGAGCACCGCATCGTGACGAAGGCCTGCCCCATGGAGGAGCTCATGCCCACGGTGATGGCCTTCGCATCGTCCCTGAACAAGAACCGCGCCTTCTACCTGGCCCAGAAGGAGCGGATGAACGCCCCCATCATCCGCATCATGGACGAGGAAGACCCCCCTGTCCTTGACAGGGCCAGGATCCGGGCATGACGTCGGGCGCACCCGTGAGCAGCCTGTCCATCTATGCGGGGCCGAAGGCGCGCGCCGCCATCGCCCGGGACGGGCTGAGCCCGGACATGGTGGAGGTGGTGGCCGGCGCCGCGGGCGGGCCCAAGTGGCTCGTGCTCCACGGCCTCGACCGGGCGGTCTTCTCCTCGTGGATCATGGAGCGCGAGCAGCCGCTCCACCTGGTGGGGTCGTCGGTGGGGTCGTGGCGATTCGCGGCGCTGGCCCAGGGCATGGACGCCCTCGAGAGGTTCCTGGCGGCATACCTGGCCCAGCGCTACACGGAAAACACCGCGCAGAGCATCACCGCCGAGGTGGCCCGCATGCTCGACGCGGTCATGGACCAGGGCGGCCCGGAGCGCATCCTCAGCGCCCCCCTGGCCAGGCTCAACGTCCTGGCCGTACGGTGCAGGTGGCCGTACACCACGGAACAGCGCCACGCGCTCATGCTCCTCATCCTCAAGGCCTTCATCCTGAACGGCCTGGGCAGAACGCTGCTGTCCCTCTTCTTCAGCAGGGTGCTCTTCTACGACCCCCGGGACCTCCCCCCCTTCTTCTCCATGGAGGGTTTCCCCCTGCGCCGGGTGGCACTGACCCGGCTGAACGTGCGCCAGGCGGTCATGGCATCCGGCTCCATCCCGCTCATCATGGAGGGCGTCCGCGACATCGAGGGCGCCGGGGCGGGCATGTACCGGGACGCGGGCATCCTCGACTACCACATGGCCATCCCCTTCCACAGCACCGGGATCGTGTTGTTCCCCCACTACATGGGCCGCATCATGCCCGGGTGGTTCGACAAGCTGCTCCCCTGGAGGAAACCGTCCCTGTCCGACATGGACAACGTGGTCATGGTCTGCCCCTCGCCCGCCTTCATGGAGCGACTGCCCGGGAGGGCCATCCCCTCGAGGGACGACTTCAGGACCTTCCTGCACCGGGACCAGGAGCGCATCGACTGGTGGAAACGGGTGGTCCTGGAGAGCGAGCGCCTGGGCGACGAGTTCCTGGAGATCGTATCCCGGGGCTCCATCGTGGAGCACCTCCTCCCCCTGGAACTCCTCGCCCGTCATCCGTAACCACACCCGCACGGCGGCCGGGACCAACATCCGCTTTTGGAACAGGCGCGTTGTATGCTAGACTGATGATCCGAGCAGGCACGCCGTGCCTGCATGTCATGCTATCCGCACGGGGAGGGACTATGTCGGAGAAACGCTACATCATCGCCATCGATTCAGGCACCCAGAGCATCAGGGCCGTGCTCTTCGACCGCGACGGGACCGAGCTCGCCATCGAGCAGCGGGTCTTCGAGCCCTACTTCTCGAAGCAGCCGGGCTGGGCAGAGCAGAGCACCGAGGACTACTGGTCCAAGCTCTGCACCGTGACGAAGGCCCTCATGGCCAAGGTCAGCATCGACGCCTCCCAGGTGGCTGGGGTGGGCATCACCACGCAGCGGGGCACGGTCATCCCCATGGACAGGGAAGGCAACGCGCTGCGGCCGGCCATCATCTGGCTCGACCAGCGCACCGTGAGCGACCCGCCGCCCCTGGGCGCCCTCGGCTCGTTCCTCTTCACCGTGGGCGGCATCGCCCAGGGCAACCCGGGCCTGCGCGAGGCCATGAGGTACGCGCAGAAGCATTCCATCTTCCTGTGGATAAAACACAACGAGCCCGATATCTACGCGAAGACCCACAAGTTCGTGCAGGCCTCGGGCTTCTTCGTGCGCAGGCTCACCGGCGAGTTCCACGACTCCTCGGGCATGGTCACAGGCATCTGGCCCTTCGAGTACAACAAGCTCCGCTGGCACCCCTTAGGTCTCGCGTACTCCACCCTGGGCATGGAGAAGGGGCACTGCGTGAAACTCTTCCGGCCCGACGAAGTGCTGGGCCGGATCACGAAGGAGGCCGCCGCCGAGACGGGACTGCCCGCGGGCCTGCCCGTGGTGGTGGGCGCCGGCGACAAGCAGAGCGAGCTTCTGGGCGCGGGCGCCATCGACCCGGCCATCGCCGAGATCAGCTTCGGCACGGCAACGGCCATGCACGTGATCACGAAGAAGTACGTCACCGAGCGGCACATGCGCTTCTTCACGTGGCCGTCCGCCTACCCGGGCGCCTGGGACATCGAGATGTTCATCCACCGGGGCTTCTGGATGGTGACCTGGTTCAAGCAGGAGTTCGGCATGCGCGAGGCCCAGGAGGCGGCGAAGCGCGGCGTGGCGCCCGAGGTGATCTTCGACGAGGTCATCGGCACCATCCCGCCCGGGTCCATGGGCCTGGTGCTCCAGCCCTACTGGTCGCCCATGGTCTACAACAGGTTCGCTAAGGGATCCATGATCGGGTTCGGTGCCGTGCACACCCGGGCCCACATCTACCGGGCCATCCTGGAGGGGATCGGGTTCGAGCTCAGGCGGCTCTCGAAGGTGGTCCAGGACAGGCTGGGCGTGAAGTTCCGGGAGATCCGGGTCGGAGGCGGCGGCTCCAAGAGCGACGTTGCCGTGCAGATCGCCTCCGACATGTTCGGCCTGCCCGTGAGCCGCATGGCCACCTCCGAGATCTCGGCCCTGGGCGCGGCCATCGACGCCTCCGTGGCCACGGGCATGCACCCTGACATCGAGACCGCCGTGCGCTCCATGGTGCGCACGGGCAGGACCTTCCAGCCCAACCCCGAGAGCATGCGCATATACACCGACCTCTACCACGACGTGTACCTGAAGCTCTACGAGGTGCTGGAGCCGGTGAACGAGCGGATCGCGAAGATCACGGGCTACCCCGAGCCGGACTAGAGGGGCACCGGACAGCGCCGGCCAAGATGGCCCTTGACTTTTTGCCGGGCATGTCGGAAATAGGTGCAAATTGCACTACCCTCGAAGCGGGGTTTGATGAAGGAATCTACCGGGGCAAGAACAGCGGTACTGGCGCTTGTGCTGGCGCTGCTGCCCACTATTCTCTGCGCTGCCGTGGTGCGCATCAGCTGGAACCCGAACACCGAGAGCGACCTCGAGGGCTACCAGGTGTACTGGGGCACCGCGCCGGGCTCGTACTCCCATGTCATCAACGTGGGCCGCACAACCACCATCGACGTGAGCGGGCTCGAGGCCGGGTCCAGGTACTATTTCGCGGTCACGGCCTACGATTTTTCCGGCAACGAGAGCCCCTACTCGGCAGAGCAGTCCGTGCGCATCCCCGGGGGTGATCCGGACGCCTCGGGCTCTGTCATCGGCGGCATTGCGGACGCCATCTCCGATGCGGTGGACAGCGCCGCAGAGTGGCTCGAGCAGCTGGTGCGGAATCTCTTCGGCCTCGACCCGGAAACGCCGGTCTACGCCCTGGGCGACTTCTCGGACGTGGACACCCCGGCCGCTGATGAGGAACCAAGGACCCTCGTGACCAGGGAGAGCCTCAACGGGGGGGCCTCGCTCCAGTCGGCGCTCTGCGGGCTCTACCCCGTGCGCGACATGATCCTCGAGACCGGCCTGACCTATGACCTGTCCACCCTCTACCCGGTGGGCGCATACCTCTTCTACCCCCTGGAGGACGACAGCCCGGATATCGACGGCGACACCATCCTGGCGGAGACGGGCGGCATGTTCCTGTACGTGGTCTTTGACGAGACCTGCTCCGTGGACCACCTGCTCCGTTTGTCCGCGGCCGAGGAGATCTTCGAGATCCGCGCCTATGACCCGGCGGTAAGCCAGATCGTGGAGGACGCCATCTCGGGCATCGCCATAGAGCTGCCCCGGGAGGCCACCCCCGGCACCACGCCCGTCGCCATCGGATGGGGGGGTGAAGACGTGTTCCCCGGCTCCACCGTGCTCGGCGATAATGAGGAATACACGATCTTCTTCGACATCCTGCCCTATGGCCTGGCCCTGCAGGCCCCGGCCCTGGTGTCCATGCCCACGGACTGGGAGGGGGCGCGGGTGCAGTGGTACGACGACGAGCAGCAGGCCTGGGTGGACCTGAAGGATGTCCAGGTGAAAGACGGCCTGCTGAGCTTCTCCGCCCAGACCCTGGGCCGGTTCAAGGCGGCCCCCGCCGGGGCGGCCGAAGAGGAGGCCGCGGTGCCCGAGGCCGAGCCCTACCAGGGGCGCGACACGTCCTGCTTCATGGGCGCGGCGCAGGGGCCCTCCTGCATGCGCATACTTTCCGTGCTCGGTGCGACCGTGCTCGGCCTGGCTTCATGCCTGCCGGGCATGTCCCGGTGAGGTTCGGGGACACTCCGCAGAAACGCTCCATTTCACGGCGCATTCAGGCTCAATTAGCCTTTGAGCGTTGCGGGTTTTTTCCTGTTTTCCGCCAAGAGAACCTTGACACAACCCGTGTTTTCTCTTATCGTTATACCGTCAAGATGCATGTTTCCAATAGGGGGAGGAGGATTTCCATGAAGAAGACCGTAACTGCACTGCTCATATCAATCTGTCTCATCCTTTTCGGCGCGGGTACCGCCCTGGCCAGGACCGGGGGCCCCGACGCGTACGGGTACACCTTCATCGACAGCGACGAAGCGGCCGGGCCGACCTATTCCATGATCGACATCTCGGGCACCGGGAACTTTGCCATGGCGTGCGACGACTGCAACAACGGGCCGTACGACTTCAACTTCGTCTTCCCGTTCTACGGGAACGACTACGACCAGTTCTGGATCGCATCCAACGGCGGGATCACCTTCAGCAACCTTTACCTTTCAACGAGCAATGCCACCCTCCCGCAGAACGACGACTACAACAACCTCATCGCGGTCCTGTGGGACGACATTCAAACGGGTCTGGGAGGCCAGGGCATCTACTACCAGTACTTCGCCAACTGCCCCCACCCGGACTTCTCCGGGCCCTGCATGGTGGTCATGTGGAGCAACGCATCCCATTATTACAACAGCGGCTCGTTCGACTTCGAGGCCATCCTGTTCCCGAACGGGAACATACTCATGCAGTACAGTGCCGGCAACCCTGAACTCGGGAGCAACTCGGGCACGGGCATCGAGAACCTCACGGGCGACATAGCCCTCGTGTACGCACAGGACCAGGCGAGCTCCCTGCAGGACAACTTGGCCATCCTCTTTGTTTACAACCGCGACGATGGGGACGACGACGGCGACGGCATGCCCAACTACTGGGAGAACTTTTACGGGCTTGACAAGAATGATGCCGACGACGCTGCGCTGGACAGCGACGATGACGGCCTGAGCAACCTGGGAGAGTACCAGAACGGGACCAGACCCGATAACTGGGACACGGATGGTGACGGCCTTTCCGACGGTGACGAGGTGAACCAGTACGGCTCGGATCCCCTGGACACAGACACCGACGACGACGGCCTGACCGACGGCGACGAGGCTGCCATCGGGACTTCGCCCACAAACAGCGACAGCGACGGTGACGAGCTGAGTGACGGCACGGAGGTCTACATATACAGGACCGATCCCACCACCCCATACACCGACGAAGACTGGATCACCGATTATGACGAGATCAACTCGTTCTGGCAAACCGATCCCCTTGAGAGGGATTCCGACCATGACGGGCTGAGCGATTACGACGAGGCCTTCATCTATGACACGAACCCCTGGGACCCCGACGACCCGGGCCCCTTCACCCTCAACAACACCGACGGGTATGAGGGCGAGAATTCCAAAGGCCCCAGGGACGAGGGGGAAGAGTCATACGTCGTGTACAATAGGGACGAAGACACCTTCCTCGGCATGAAGTGCTTCATTACAGCCTCGGGCGCAGGCTCAGGCTCCCTGGGTACCGTGTTCCTGTCCATCCTGGCGGCCTGCGCAGGCTTCCTGGCAAGGATTCGCATCCGCTGAACCAAGCTCTTCGACAGAGAGGAAGGGGTGGATGAATGCCACCCCTTCTTTTTTTCCACTGCACCGCAGGTCTGTACCCGCCTTCAACTCACCACAGATTCCTCTCCACCGAGTGCCCCATGATGGCGAAGGTACATATACCCTTTTCAATCTACATCGAGACCCATGGATTTTGTTCTGTAGTCTTTACCGGTACAGCCAAGAAAGGATGCCCTGGTGGTGTCAAGTGATCAGCGACAATTAAATCTCCCGACTGGCGACAATTATAATTCCCGGAACTGAGGGGAGTTATAAGCTATCCACCATCTTTGGAAAAAGGATGGGCTGGGATGGTAACAGATCAACAGGTAAGGAGGTTATTGAAGC
>JAKPQL010000014.1 GCA_029547045.1 Deltaproteobacteria bacterium
TCGCCCCAGGCCACCATCATGGCGGACTTCACCATGTCGATGTTCATCATCTTGGCCGCCTCGACGGTGATCGGTCCCTGGACGGCCCACTGCCCGCCGCCGGAGGGAACAAACAGGTTGATCACGCCGGCGGACCAGAACTGGAACATGTAGAAGGTCTCCTTCGTGGAGATGGCCACGAACCACCCGGCGATGACCTTGGCCAGCCCCGTGCCGATCATCATCCCCATGATCCCGCCGTAGAGGGGGAACTGCAGGGCGATGCCGCCGCAGGACTTGATGGCGATGTTCATGGCCCGGACGTAGTTGATGGGCTTGCGGTGCAGGATCACCCCGAGGATGAAGAAGAGAAAGATGACGATGTTGAGGTTGAGGTCGAAGCCCTTCTTGATGAAGTGGTTGACCAGGTACACGACGCCGAGCGCCGCGAAGACGAAGTTGATGATGTAGCTGTGGTCGATCCGCTCGGCCAGCGTCGGGCTTGCGGGCCTCTCGACCTCGACGGTCTCGCCCAGCAGCTCCTTCGCCCGTTCCGCCGTCAGGCCGACGGAATCCTCTTCTTTCGGATGCATGAAGTAGAAGAGGAACGGGATGGTGAACAGCATGATCAGGACGGGGATCATGTTCCACGGGGCCAGGATCGTATCGGAGATCGGCACGACCTGGCCGGTGATCTTCTCGATCAGGTTCAGGTTGGACTTGGGCGTCGCCAGCAACAGGGGGACGGAGCCGGAGAACCCCATGTGCCAGATGCCCAGCGAACTGTAGGCCGCGGCGATGAGGAGCGGGAAGTCCGACTTTCTCTGCCGGTTGGCGATCTCGAGGGCCAGGAAGCCGCCCACGATGAGGCCGAATCCCCAGTTGATCCATCCCGCCAGGCTGGCCACGAAGGCCGTGATCATGGCGCCCTTGACGGGGGTTGTCGCCATGGAGGCGATCGCGTTGAGGACCCGGCTGACAGGCGGCGTGAGCGCCAGGCAGTACCCCGTCACGAGGATCAGGATCATCTGCATGGCGAAGGCGATGATGCCGTAGACGCCGTCACCCCACGTCGTGATGACCTTCATGATGTCCGACGGGGTGAAGGCGAGGGCCAGGACGGCCGTCAAGAGGGTCAGCAGGATGGCGAACAGGTACGCATCGGGGAGATAGTGCCGCATGAGATAGGTGAAAAAACCAGCCAATCTCCTAATCATAATGAAACCTCCTTTCCACAACTCCTTTGAGGCCATGCCGCCCGGCCGCAGCCG
>JAKPQL010000136.1 GCA_029547045.1 Deltaproteobacteria bacterium
CACGGCCTTGGCCGTGTCCATGGAGCTGCCTCCGCCCAGGCTCACGAGGATGTCGGCACCCACGCCCCGGCAGTAGTCGACGGCCTTGTCCACCACCGTGTACCCCGAGTCCTCCACCACCCCGTCGAAGGCCCCGACGCACAGCGAGCCCAGGGCCTTGACCACCCTGTCGAGGAGACCGGCGTCCCTGATGCCCTTGTCCGTGATGACCACGGCCCTGCTGCGGTCGAGCCTGGTCACCTCGAACTGCAGCGCGATGATGCTGTCCGGCCCGGCCACGATCCTGGTGGGCCCTTCGAAGAGGAAGGACTTGGCGGGCTGGGGGTAGTCGAACATGATGGGGAAGGTGTACTTCTGGGTCCCGTCCGTGTGGGGGCACACGTGGACCCGCTTTATCTGGGTGTACTCGGACAGGCCGTACCCGCCGAGTTCCCGGCCGACGCCCGACTGCTTGTACCCGCCGAAGGGCATGAGGTCGGCAAAGGCGTGGTAGTCGTTGATCCATACGGTGCCGGTCTTGACCCTGGCCGCGATCCGCTCGGCCCGGCCGATGTCGTTGGAGAACACCCCTCCCCCGAGCCCGTAGATGGAGTCGTTTGCGATGGCCACGGCCTCGTCGTCGTCGTCGAAGGGCATGATGCACACCACCGGGCCGAAGATCTCCTCCTGAGCGATCCGCATGGAGTTGTCCACGTCCACGAACACGGTGGGCAGGTAGTAGTATCCCATGGCCCCCAGGTCTCCGTCGGGCCGCTTCCCGCCGTAGGCGAGGCGGGCCCCCTCGTCGAGGCCGATCTTCACGTACTTCTCGGTGGTGGCCCGCTGGATCTCGCTCACCAGGGGGCCCATCTGGGTGGCCGGGTCGAGCTGGTAGCCGATCCTGATGCGGGAAGCCTTGTCGATGAAGCGTGCCACGTACTCGTCGTAGATCTTCCTCTGCACGAGGATCCTCGTGCCCGACTCGCAGATCTGGCCGCTGTGGAAGAAGGTGCCGAACAGACCGCCGTCCACGGCCAGGTCCATCTTGGCGTCATCGCAGATGATGTTCGCTGACTTCCCGCCAAGCTCCAGCGTCACCTTCTTGATGGTCTCCGAGCCCATCTTCTTGATCTGCCTGCCCACCTCGGTGGAGCCGGTGAACGCGATCTTGTCCACCTTGGGGCTCAGACACAGGGCTTCACCGATCTCGCCGCCAGGGCCGGTGACGATGTTCACCACTCCCCTGGGGATGGCGCTCTCTGCGATGACCTCGGCCAGGATCAGCGCGCTCAGGGTAGTGTCGGAAGCGGGTTTCAGGACTATGGAGTTGCCCATGATCGCTGCGTGGAGGATCTTCCACATGGCCATGCCGAAGGGGAAGTTCCAGGGGATGATGCCCACGCACACGCCCAGCGGCTCCCTGCGGATGTAGTTCCTGCCTGGGCTTGCGAGCGACGCCGGCACGCGGACCTCCTCGTGCCACTTGAACTCGCGGGCCGCGTACCATGCCATGTTCCTTGCGGTCATGGAGGCCCCCACCACCTCGGCCCCGGTGCGGTTGATGATGCCGCCCGAATCCATGGACTCGTAGGATGCGATCCTCACGATGTACTTGGTCAGCCTGTCCGAAAAGTCCATGATGACCCGGGAGCGCTCGTCCTGGCTGAGCGCGCTCCACACGCCCGAGTCGAAGGTCTTCCGGGCCACATCGATGGCCGCCTCGGCATCGGCGGAGCCCCCGTAGGCATACGTGGCAAAGGGCAGCCCCGTGCCCGGGTCGATGGCCTCCCTTGTCCTGCCGCTCAGAGATTCAACGAATTCGCCCCCGATGAACATCTTGAAATGTTCCACACAACCCTCCCCGTCGAATAGAGATGTTATTGCAGATGGCCCTTCAGGAATCCGGCCTGTTTCTCGACAACCTCCTTGAACAGCTCGCCGGTGTACACGTCGAAGTGTCCCACGGGCAGGCCTATCACCTCTGCGTTCCTGAGCTTCCTGCCCATGCGCTCCACGGCCTTGAACGGGATCAGCGAGTCGTTCTTCGCGTACATGAGGAGCACCGGGCACGGGACCTTCCGGGCATACATGGTGGGCCGGTAGGCGGAGACCATGAGGTTGAAACGGGCCGGGACCTCGTTCCTCCACGTGGTGTCCCGCGGCACGAGGGCGAAGTACCCGGGCATGCACTCGGTGGTGTTCATGAGCGCGAAGGCCCCGGGCTCGCCGACGGCAGGGACCGTGTGGGGCGTTCCGCCCGTGATCATGCGGTACAGATCCTTGAGTCCGTGGTACAGGCCTTCGAGCTGGTAGGATACGGGAAACTGCATAATCGACGAGACGCCATCCACGAACGGCACCTGTGCCGCCACGGCCCTGATGCCGCTCACCTGCGCGGCGGTCACCACGACGTGCCCGCCGGAGAAGGACGTCCCCCACAGGGCGAGCCTCGAGCCGTCCACATCGGGGAGGTAGCGGGCATGGCTTATGGCCGCCTTCCAGTCGTCGAGCTGCATCCAGGGATTCACCAGGTTCCTCGGTTCGCCCTCGCTGCCGCCGTAGTTCCGGTAATCGAAGACCAGGCAGGCCATGCCCCTGCCTGCAAAATATTCGGCATAGGCCTGGAGCCCGAAATCCTTCTGGCCGGCCAGGCCGTGGGCCATGACCACGACCGGGGGTCTCTCCCTTCCGTCAGGGAGAAACAGCCAGGCCGAGCACCTTTGCCCCCTGCTGGTGAAATCCGAATCGATCCGCTTCACGGCAGCGCCTCCTCCGGCGTGACGGTGTTGAGCCCCATTCCGGAAGTACAGGGAACATCCGGGGCCATCACCACGGCACTCCCAGCATTCACCCCCGCTCGTCGAGCGGCACGTATTCCAAATCCTGGAGCAGCGAGCTCACATAGGCCGGGCGTATGAGCTTGGCCTGGATGATCTGCTCGATGCGGTGGGCCGACCATCCCGCGATCCGGGCCATGGCGAAGATGGGAGTGAACAGGTCTATCGGGATGCGGAGCATCTTGTAGACGAATCCCGAATAGAAGTCCACGTTCGGTGCCACCACCTGGCCTTTGCGTTCGTAGACAAGCTCACTGCCGAGCTCTGCCACAAGCTTCATGAGGTTCAGTTCGTCCATGAGTTCCTTTTCCGTGGCGAGCTCTTCGGCCTTTTCCAGGAGGATCTCGGCCCTGGGATCGCTTATGGTGTAGACCGCGTGGCCGATGCCGTAGATCTTGCCGGCCCGGTCGTGGGCCTTGCCGTCGAGGATCTTCTCCAGGTATCGTCGGACCTGCCTGCGGTCCTCCCAGTCTTTCACGTTCTTCCTGATCTCCCGCATCATGCGCATGACCGCCTCGTTGGCCCCTCCGTGGAGGTGGCCGGAAAGCGACGCTATGCCCGAGCAGATGGCCATGTAGGTGTTGGCACCGCTGGAAGAGACGGCGCGCACGGTGAAGGTCGAGTTGTTGCCGCCTCCGTGCTCGGCATGGAGCATGAGGGAGAGGTCGAAGAGCATGGACTCTCTCTTGTGGGGCCTGGTTCCCCTGAGCATGTAGAGGAAGTTCTCGGCCGTGGATAGTTCGGGGTCGGGGGTGATG
>JAKPQL010000039.1 GCA_029547045.1 Deltaproteobacteria bacterium
ATGGAGATCATGGCGCGCTGCCTCATGCCGCCGCTGAACTGGTGGGGGTATGCCTTCATCCGCTCCTTCGCATCCGGGATCTGCACCCGCTTGAGGAGCGAGATGCACTCCTTTACCGCCTCCTTCCTGGTCATGGTGGTGTGGAGGAGAAGGGGCTCCATGACCTGGCTGCCTATGGTGAGCACCGGGTTGAGGGAGGTCATGGGCTCCTGGAAGATCATGGCGATCCGGTTTCCCCGGATGCCGCAGAGTTCCTCCTCGCTCATCCTGAGGAGATCGCGGCCCTCGAAGAACACCTCTCCGCTCACGATCCTTCCCGGCGGGTCGGGCACGAGCTTCAGCAGCGAGAGCGCGCTCACGGTCTTGCCGCATCCGCTCTCGCCTACGATGCTCAAGGTTTCCCCCTCGTCGAGGTCGTAGGACACGTCCTCGACGGCCCTGATCATGCGGCCCTCCAGCAAGAAGTGCGTGCTCAGGTTCTTCACGCTCAGAAGCATCAGTTCCTCGCCCTCCCGTTTCCCTGCAGCCTCGGGTCGAGGGCGTCCCTGAGGCCGTCCCCCAGGAAGTTGAAGGCGAGGACGGCGAGCGTGATCATGAGCCCGGGCGCGATGGAGAAGAGCGGAACGACCTCGAGATAGGAGTAGGCGACCCTGAGCTCGTTGCCCCAGCTCGGCGTGGGAGCCTGGACGCCCAGGCCCAGGAACGACAGGGCGCTCTCCAGCATGATGTTGACGCCGAGCGCGATGGTTGCGGCAACGATCACCGGCGCCATGACGTTGGGGAGCAGGTGCCTGAACATGATCCTGAACCCCGAGGAGCCCAGGGCGTGGGCCGCCTCGACGAAGGGAAGTTCGCGCACGATGAGCACCTGGCCCCTCACGATCCTCGCATAGCCCGTCCAGGCGAGGACCGTGATCGAGACGATCACGCTCTGCACACCCGGGCCGAGCGCCGCGACCATGGCGAGGGCCAGCACCAGGGCGGGCATGCACATGAAGGTGTCGGTCAGCCTCATGAGGGCCGAGTCCACCAATCCGCCCTTGTACCCTGCCACGAGGCCCAGGAGCACGCCGATGACGGCAGAGAACAGGGTCGATGCCGCGCCCATGGCCAGGGTGACGCGGGAGCCGT